>JACYMD010000066.1 GCA_015272215.1 Rivularia sp. T60_A2020_040
CTATTCCCTTACATTCTAGCTGATATAATATCTAAATTTTCTTGCGTTTACCCTGCTTATGCTTCTAAAGTTGGTTTGGATAATCAAGTTGATGGATTGAATGTTTCCGGAAATAATCCAGTCAGTTTGAAAAAAGGTTTACCAACAACTAAAAGTTTTAAGAAATAAAAAACCCCTGATAGGGGTTAATTAACTTTGGATTTATATGTAGGAAGAATCCAATCCAGGTTAAATAAGGTCTAAAATTAGTTACTAGGTATAGGTGTAGGTGCATCACCTAATGGCATTACAGCGACTATTTTGGGTGCATGGGCAAAAAAGGCGATTCTACCGCAGTTTGGACATTCTATTTTGTGATCTATTGGTTCGCTTCCATCGTGATGGGTTTGAATTAATAAAGGTTGATCGCATTTATAGCATTGGGTAAAAATCCGGGGACTATCGGTGTTACAGTCTACCACAGTGATGGGCTGGAATTTTTTTTCTACTGGTGGTTTTGGTCTTGGTTTTGGAATATTTTCTGATTGTGTCATGGAATTATTTTTCTGTTTGCTTTCAGTTTGGCTGTATTTTTAGCCTATCAAGTTTGAGAGTTTTGTTTTTAAACTTATATAATGACTCAAAAATAAATTATTGCAAAATTATTTGATTTTTTCACTTAAAATTTGCAGATGGGTAGTTGTCAAAATATATTTTCTGCTTGCTGATGAATTGTCTCTAAATCTTCGGGGGATATTTTATCAAGATTATTTAATATAAAGCTCATTCTTCCCTGATGCTTCAATTTATCCCGATGTCGATTCAAAAAGTCCCAATATAAGAAGTTGAAGGGGCAAGCTTTTGCTCCGATACGTTGGGAATGCTTGTAATCACAACTTTTACAATAATCGCTCATCTTATTAATATAGTTAGCTGATGCTGCATAAGGTTTGGATGCGAGTAAACCACCATCTGCATATTGTCCCATACCGATGACGTTGGTTTGCATTACCCAGTCGTAAGCGTCGATGAATGCTGTATGAAACCAGTTTTCTAATTCTTGTGGTGAAATTCCTGCAATTAATCCAAAGTTATTCAATACCATCAATCTTTGAATATGATGAGCGTAACCTGTATCCATGACTTGAGTTAAAATTTGATGCAGACAGTTCATTTTGGTTTCACCTGTCCAGTAAAATTCGGGTAATGGTTTGTGATGCTCAAACCAATTCTGCTGAGAATAATCTGCATCGACATGATGATAAATTCCGTGCATATATTCTCTCCATCCCAACACCTGACGGATAAAACCTTCTACACTGTTTAAAGCAAGTTGCTTATTATGGTATGCTTGTTCTGCCGCTTGAATGATTTCTAAGGGCTGGAGTAAACCAAGATTCAAGTAAGGAGAAAGCATGGCGTGCCACATTGTTTCTTCTCCTGTTACCATGGCATCTTGATATGGTCCAAATTCAGGTAAGCGAATATCTATAAAATATTTTAATACGGATAAAGCTTGGGAACGAGTTACTCCCCAACGAAATTCTTTAATTGTTCCATAGGTTTTTATTTCCAGAGAATCTACTTGTTGAATTACTTCCTGGGTAATTTTATCTGGTTCAAACCATAATGCTTCGGGAGTATTTAATTGACTTTTGGGTGGTTTGCGATTCTGTACATCAAGATTCCATTTTCCCCCAATAGGTTTATCAGCTTCCATTAATATATCGAAACGTTTTCTTCCTTGCCGATAAAAGTCTTCCATTAATAAACGTTTGCGATTTTTAGCCCATTCATGAAATTCTTCGGAATTCCATAAAAATTGATTGTTGGGAAGTAGAGTGATATCACAAGGTAATCTTAAATCTTCTATTGTTTTGAGAAAAGGTTTGTCATTAGGAGACATTACTCGTAATTCTGTAATTTGATTCACATTCACCCATTCTTGAAGTGGGGTTTGAAAATCTTCAGCTATTTTATATGTTACTGAGTACCCTAATTGACGTAACTCTTCCGCAAAATGCCGCATTGCTGACCAAATTAAAACCAGTTTTTGCTTGTGATATGGACGTTTTTTAATATGAGAGTAGGATTCAATGAATATAATTGCTACTTTCGAGGAGTCATGACAACTTTGTAAAGCTGCTTGTGTTAAATATAGTTGCTCCCCTAATATCCAAATACCAGTTGTCATAAATTTATTGTAAGAGGCATCCACCGTAAATAATATAACAATTGACAATGAATTTGGACAAATCATTGCTTTTGAAATCCGTGCGGATGATACCAGTAGTAGCAAATACAAGTAGGATTCTTCGGCACCTGCTAGTGGTACTTTTCCTCGCTTGGATAATGGAAAAATATTTTAATAAAGAATATAACAATCACGATAATTTCATCTTCATTTCATAAGCAATTACCAAACTAGTAGATAGCAGAAATACGAATCAACCTTGTTTCGTTCGCTATAGTCTATTTTTTGGAGTGACTGGGGAATACTAAATTTAGGTTTCTTATGGTAAAAACACATTCTCAAAATGATGAACTGGATAACTCTGCTTAAAACGCAACAAGCTGATTTTATCGAAAGATTGAAATGTGGCTGTTTACTCCATTGCGACAAAATAGGTCAACATAGCGAATTGACAATCATTTCAGATGAGAAATTAATACAACTAAGAAGTTTTTGCTGGGAGATGGCTGACAAATATAAAAATTTTTATTCATCTCCAATTCGCGACGTATTTATAAATAATTTGAAGGGAAAGTTAGGAGAGGAAGTTGTCAAAATTTATTTTGGAGATTTAATTACTGAAGTTGACTATGAAAAACGGCTAGGTGGAGATGGGAAAGTTGATTTTACATTAACTTCTGACTCTTCTATTGGTATTCAGGTAAAAGCTCGTTATGGTGATATTGATACAGTAAAGTGGTGGGTTTCTAAAGAAGAAGTTGAAAAAAATGCTGTTTTAATCTGCGTTTTAATTCAAGAGGAAGTGAATGAAGCACAGTCTAAATATAATTTGGTTTTGGCTGGATTTTTACCAACTGATATGATTGACGTAAATTATCAAAAGGTATCATTTGGGATAGATTCATTGTTATATGCAGGTGGTTTACACAGCTATCTATCAAGTTTAATGATTTCCTATTCTGAAGATACTATACAAGAAAATAAAATCCCCGAATCAGAAGCTAACAATAAAACAAGTAGTAATCAGCAAACTGAAGAATATATAAGGAATCAAACTTCAAATCAAGTAATTGATTATTTTATTTTTGCGAATCAATTATTAAAAAATGGTAATTACTACGATGCTTTTGTCAATTATAGTAAGGTTCTACAATTAAATCCTAATCTTTCAGAGCCGCTACTCTATCGTAGCTATATATTAAATCAAACAGAAAATATTCAAGAAGCATATAATGACTTGAGCCAGGCAATATTAATAAACCCTATTGATTCTCAACTATATTTTGATAGAGGTGATTTTCTGTATAGAATAGGAAATTTAAAAGCTGCAATTAAAGATTATAATCAAGGAATAAAAATAAATCCCTATGAGGATTATGCTCTATTTTTGCGGGGTAAAATATTTACAGAATTAGGTGAGTACAAAGCTGCAATTGAAGATTATACTAAGTCAATCATAATTAATTCAAAAAGTACTGCGGCTTACTTTAATCGTGGTTTTATCCTTTATTACCATATCGGAAATACGCAGAAAGCGATTGAAGATTTTTCTAAAGCAATAAGAATCAACCAAAAGTACTGTGATGCCTTTTATTGGCGTGGAAGAGCATTTTATACCGAAAAATTACGAAAAGAAGCTATTGCCGATTTTACTCAAGTTATTAAACTCAATTCAAACTTTTCTCCAGTATATTTCAGAAGAGGTATTACTTTTGCTGAAATAGGAGAATTTCAAAAAGCTATTAAAGATTATGATTTAGCAATCAAAATTAATCCATATTTTGCTGAAGCATATGAAAGTCGGGGATATGTTTATGATGAGTTAGGATACACGCCGTTAGCTATTCAAGATTTAAAAAAAGCAGCTTATTTATATAATAAACAGGGTAACGAAAAAGGATACAAAAGAGTTATAGATTTTCTATATATTAATAATTTAAAGTGGGAACATTTGGAAGAATAATGTATTAATAATAAATTTAATTTAAACTTGCCTCTTAACAAACCAAACTATTATTAAAGGTATAATTATCCACTCAAGTATCGGCGTTAAACCCTTACCTAATATCGGAAGTCTCGGCATTATATCAGCGTATTCCTATTTATTGAGAACTCCGGTAGCTAGTTTTTCAAAAATAATTGTAATTGTCAGACTTACTAAAAGAAAAATACTTAGGGTTTGCTGAAAAAGTAATAAAAAAGTGAGATGGGGATTTATTCGTTATTCA
>JACYMD010000039.1 GCA_015272215.1 Rivularia sp. T60_A2020_040
TAACTTCAAAAACCCTTGACTAGGTAAGGTTTTGGGGTGCTTGTCACCCCTTGAACAAATTCTCTCTTGTGAGATGCAAAATTTCTATTGCATTCAATTCAAAACCGCTATATTTATCTTCATGATTTGATGATTATCATTCATAAATTCTATTAATTGTCAATATCCGTACTTTATGCCTAATAAAATAGTATTTTTAATCACAATAGAATTTACATCGCTTCACATTCACTCGGAGTATTCTTGAATGTTTATCTGGTGTTGTAGTACGAAAATAGTCTAAGCATCAAGTTGATTGCTGTTTATTTAAGGGTTAATTAGGATAAATATTGAAAATTAAACAAACTGCTTCCCTAAGCATAACAATACCATATTACAGCCACACCTCTTGTAATCTCGTTGAATAATTGAGAATCCTGTCAATAAAAATTTTTCTGTAAACTTCGGTAAAGGATTTGTAACGGAATATGAATACAAAAAACTGATTAATTATTAGATTTGATCAAGTATTGTTTATCAAAGGTAGATTTATAATCGCCGAAGCATTTTTCGGAGATGTCTAATGTATGAAACAAAGACATAAGTAGTTAGGCTTGGATTATTTAGATAATTACTCGTGAGTTATGTATACAATCTTTGAGCTAGTTGTAACTGGATATCTAATGTTGTTAGAGAATGACCTAAAGAATCGTGAATTTCACCAGCAATACGACTGCGTTCTAAACTTGCGGCTAAGATTTCCACCTGTTGAGTTAAGGCTTCTGCTTTCTGACGGCTTTTTTGTTCTGCTATAACAACAAAGCTAAATAAAAGCACAAATAAACTTGCTGCAATATAACCCCCAATATCATTTATAACTACTCTACTAATAATTAAGTTAGTGTTATCTAATTCTGCAACTATTTGAGTTAAATTAGCGAGATTAAATTCTCAGATTTTAGGAATACTCAAAGCCAATAAAAGATTCCATAATATTCCAGATATTATCGGCATAAAAATTACTTGTTTTCGTCTTAAGAAAAAACAGCTTTTAGCTATTACCAGATAGAGAACTATATTAAAACCAATACCTACTGCTCTGGCAATCATGATTATGAGTATTTCTAACCCAATATAAGTTTGTCTATACCCTGGAGGACGATTAATTGGAAATATCAAGCTTAAACCTGCTAAAACAATTATTTGAGCAAAGGCTATATAAGTGGGTATTAGTAGATAAGAATAACTCGTTTGACTGTGATTTAATACAAACAAAAATAAATATACAATTAAAATCAACCATTCAAGATAACGTATGCTACGGCGAATAGATCAAGAAGTAGTTGGTGTAAAATGGATGAAATTCAAATGACTGCAATAACCAGTAAATTGTCTGATAAATATCATGCAATACCAGAGACATTTACAACATGACTTTAGTCATCAATATGTATGACTAGAGTGAATATTTGGGGATTTTGAGCAAATTAATTTGAGATTAAATTCCCAACAAAAATTTTGTACAGTCGTATTCGTTATAAACTTTATAGAGAGTATAAAATTTAGTACATCTCCTGTAGTGGTGGTCATATTACACTGCAAACGCCTAATAAATTTGAAAAACCGTTATCCAAAATACTGACAAAATTAAATCAAAGTGTATGATCAAAAAATTATTTCGTTCAACTCCCCAACTAATCAAACCTTACGAAGACGATTTTTATCACCATCCCGGAACAATACCGGGAACTCTTATTTGTGATGAAGAGGCAGCAGAAACCAAGATTTTGTTAATTGATTACAATCAAAATCAAGTCATTCCTCAAAGGATTAGTATCCCTGAAGATTGTGCTGCTTATCTGGATAGTGAATCAGTTTCTTGGGTAGATGTACAAGGTTTGGGTAATATAAATATTTTGCAGCGAATTGGTAAAGTCTTTGAACTGCATCCCTTAGTTTTAGAAGACGTGGTAAATGTTCCAGAGCGTCCGAAAGTAGAAGATTATGAAGACCAATTGGTGATAATTTCTCGGATGGTGATGCCAACCGAAAATTCCGATGGTTTTCACAGCGAACAGGTAAGCTTTGTTTTGGGAAAGAATTATCTGTTGACAGTGCAAGAAGAACCGACTCTTGATTGCTTTGAACCAGTACGCTTGAGAATTCGCAACAATAAAGGTATCATCCGCAAGCAAGGAGCTGATTATTTAGCTTATGCTCTAATAGACGCAATCATCGATGGTTTTTTCCCCGTACTTGAAGATTACGGGGAACGCATTGAAGATTTAGAGGAGGAAGTAATCGTAAATCCAACTCGTAAAACACTGCAAAAAATTTATCGTATTAGACGAGAATTGTTACAATTACGTCGTGCTATCTGGCCTCAGCGTACTGCCATTAATGCTTTGATTAGAGATAGTAATGAACTTATTAGTGAGGAGGTGAGAATTTATCTTAGAGATTGTTACGATCATGCAGTACAAGTTATGGATATGGTAGAAACTTATCGAGAACTTGCATCGGGGTTAATGGACGTATATCTTTCCGCAGTCAGCAACCGCATGAATGAAATCATGAAGTTGCTCACGGTGTTTTCGTGGATTTTCTTACCATTAACCTTTATTGCTGGGGTGTACGGGATGAATTTTGAATATATGCCCGGTTTGAAAACACCTTGGGGTTTCTGGTTGTGTGTAGTAGCGATGATCGCGATCGCGGCTGGTTTATTATTATTTTTCCGACGGAGAGGTTGGTTGGAAAATCCGTCCACAATTAAAGATGTTCGAGGTGAGCGAAAAATTTAGGGGGTTATATTTAAATAAATGCAAGAAACGACGAATTCCAATAATCTACTAGTACTAACGCTTTATATCATCGGTGTTAGTTATATTTTCAACTTAATGGTCGAGTCAATTGATGAACAAATTAAATTTACGTTTGATAAGGCATCTGTTGACAAACAATTAAAAGAACAAGAACTTGATGATAAAATTTCTATTGCCTTTAAACTGAAAGCTTCTAACGATATCCAAGGAAAAAATGACGTAAAGGATTTATTACTCATCCTTGGAAATAAATCAGATAATGTTGCTGTATATGTTGACTGGGATAACTGCTCTTTAGCTGAAAAACATAAAAATGTATCACGTCGAATAATTCGTAAATCACCAGATTTGTCCCGCGATTTAGCAGTACCTCAAAGTCCGAGCTTAATTGCTCCCAATCAAACCCTCGTACAGAGTCTTACCGCTGAAGACGTATTTACGCGAGACCAAGAAACCGGAACATATCAAGCAACAAAAACATTAGTTGATATCGCTGGACTTAAAGGCAGTCCGAACAACAAATTTAGAAAATTATACAAACAATTTATCGGCAGAAGAAAAGAAATAGAATTTTCTCTGCAATTAGTGCTGAGATTTTCAGAAGTACGAGTGGGATTAGTCCCAGGTCAAAATATTCCTCCCATGTCGATTATTACTTGTCCTTTTACTATTAGAAAACTACCTTGGAGTTACGCCTTACCTTGGAATAAAAAAAGAGCAGCTTAAGGTCATTTAAGATTAAACTAGAATATTAAGAGAGAGTAGGCGAGGCAGTTGCAGATTAGTTTGAAAAAAACTAATTTGAGGAAAGTCCGGGCTTCCCAAAGACCAAACTTGCTGGGTAACGCCCAGTGCGTGCGAGCGTGAGGATAGTGCCACAGAAAAATACCGCCAACCGATTTTAGATTTAAAATTTGGGATTTTGGATTGAATTTAAAATCCATTATCGTACCATGTCCTACGGACATAATCGCAAATCCAAAATTGTTTGGTAAGGGTGCAAAGGTGAGGTAAGAGCTCACCAGCAGCATCGAGAGGTGCTGGCTCGGTAAACCCCGGTTGGAAGCAAGGTGAGAGGAACTACGGTTGGTCTTTTACCAGTTCCGTCTTTGAGAGCCGCTTGAGGCGTTTGGTAACAAACGTCCCAGATAGATAACTGCCCTTGAACAGAACCCGGCTTATGTCCGACTCTCTCCCATTTTTAGAAACAGTTGACCTTTGACCTTAAATCTTTAACCTTTAACCTTTGACCTGAATTAATGTCCGTTATTTATCCGCGTCGTCAACGACAACTTGAAAGTTTGCTTAAAAAGCTGGGTTTATCAGCAAAGTCACCTTTGAAATGGGAATTGCTGGACTTAGCGCTGACTCATCCGTCTATTTCTGAGTCGGCAAATTACGAACAACTTGAATTTGTTGGAGATGCGGTGGTACGTTTGGTGGCTGCTCTTGTTTTGTGGGAAGATTTTCACGACCAGAAGGTAGGTGATTTTGCTGCAATTCGTTCCGTATTAGTTAGCGATCGCGTTCTTGCTCAATTAGCTAGTTACTACGGATTGGAACTACATTTATTGGTTGCTGGTAGTGCATATGGAGATAAAGCAGGACAAGAAACCCGATTAGCAGATGCTTTTGAAGCGGTTTTAGGTGCGCTTTATCTAAGTACTAATAATTTAGAGCTGATTCGTCCTTGGTTAGATCCTCATTTCAAACAACTTGCCACAGAAATCAGCTTAGATCCAGCAAAACAAAACTATAAAGCTGCTTTACAAGAATGGACTCAAGGACAATATAAAACTTTACCGGAATATCGTGTAACTCAACTTGCTTCACCTCAACATAATCAAGAGCGCTTCATTGCTGAGGTTTGGCTACACGATCAAAAATTAGGTTCGGGTAAAGGACGTTCGATTAAAGCTGCTGAGCAAGCTGCTGCAAAAGTCGCTTTTTTAGCTATAGAGCCTCCGCAAAAACACTGAACTCAATCGGGTATTTGATCAGTTATTAATCGTAAATTGCCATTCGATTTTAGATTTTAGATTTTAGATTTTAGATTTTGGATTTTAGATTTTGGATTGATTTACTAAACTTCAGGTTAGGAACCCATTCTTGGAGGCTCTGCCTCCAAGAGAGCATGAGGTAGATAGAGCCTTGTAACAAGAATAAACTTCCCTTTATAACTTATTTCTATTCCCTATTCCCTATTCCCTATTCCCTTGTCATAATGATAAATCTTTCTACCCACTTACTAAATAACTAATGACTAATTCGATAAAACTTGCTGTAATTGGAGTTGGACGCTGGGGTGTTCATTTACTGCGAAATTTTTTAGCACATCCGATTGTTAAAGTTGTGGCAGTAGTAGATCCAAATGCCGATTGTTTGAGCAAAGTACAGCGGCAATATTCCTTAGATAAAGATGTTTTATTAACTACTGAATGGCAAAAGCTTCAACAGTTACCTGAATTAAATGCGGTAGTAATTGCAACTCCTGCTATTACCCATTACTCATTAATTATTGATGCTTTGAATTGGGGATGTCATGTTTTAGCGGAAAAACCTCTAACTCTTAATCCCGCAGAGTGTAATCAATTGTGTGAATTAGCAGAAAAACAGCAATTGATTCTCATGGTGGATCATACTTATTTATTTCATCCGGCAGTAGAAAAAGGACAAGCATTATTACAAGCTGACGCTGTGGGAGATTTACGCTACGGTTATGCAACACGCACTCATTTAAGTCCAGTACGTCAAGATGTTGATGCACTTTGGGATTTAGCGATTCATGATATTGCCATTTTTAATAATTGGTTAGAGCGATCGCCAATAGTTGTTCAAGCAATGGGAAAAGTTTGGTTACAAACAACATCAGCTAATCCCCCCCTATCGGATTTAGTTTGGGTAACATTAACATATTCCTGTGGTTTTCAAGCATTGATTCATCTATGCTGGCTCAATCCGGATAAACAGCGGCGTTTGGGAGTGGTAGGAAGTCGCGGGAGTTTGATTTTTGATGAAATGCTATCTGAGACACCTTTGACACTGATGCAAGGGGAATTTGAGCGTCAAGGGAATAGCTTTATCCCCATCAATCAACAACGAAAAGTGATAGAAATTGAAAAAGGGGAACCATTACAAAGGGTTTGCAACAGCTTTATTGAATGTATTGTGCAAAATACTCCTTCAACGCTGTCATCGGGTTGGGTTGGTACCGAATTGGTAGAAATTCTCACCGCTCTTACCCAATCTCTGGAAGCAGGAGGTAAACCGATTTCTCTTGAAAAATAAAGAACTGAGTATCAGAATTAATCATAGAAGTCGGGTTTTTAAAAACTTTTATCCGTAACACGCTGATAATTTTTATCAAAATCCGACTTCTTACGCTCAAAGACTTTCAAACCTGTTCCCTGTTCCCTGCTATAAATTTAACTATGAATCGTCCCCGGATTCTTCAACCCAACCAAAACTACACCTTTAGTAAATATTTTGAGTTGTCTTTCTCCATAGAAGATATTCTCGCCGAACTTGGATGTAGCTACAATCGGGAAAGGTTGCAATTGCCAACCGCTGATATTTCGGAAGAAGCGATCACACCCCTAATTTTTATTATTAATCGTAACCTCAAACGGGTGAAATTAATCAGTGAGGATGCTCGCAAACAAGCAATTATTGCTCCTATTCTTCTTGAAGTATGTGAAATTACCCAAACTCAATTAAATATTGAATACCCGATTAATATTAACGAACGATTGCAAGGTCGTTTAGATTATTATATTGGTCAAGAGAAGGAACTATTAGTCATAGAAGCAAAACAAGCTGATTTAAGTCGGGGATTTACTCAGCTTGCGGTAGAATTAATTGCTTTAGATCAATGGACGCAATCGGAAATACCAATTTTATACGGAGCGGTAACTACGGGAGAAGATTGGCGATTTGGTAGTTATAATCGTCAAAATCAAGAAATTACAGAAGATTTTAAGCTATATCGAGTACCCGAAGAAATCACCATATTAGTAAATATTTTGGTAGGAATATTAACTTAAATTCCTGACTCCACAAATTAAGTTCTACCTCGGAAAACTCCCATCCCAGTCATTTCTAATTAGAATTATTTTGAAAAGTCGATTGTGGTAATTTATTATTCTCGCTAATCAGCTTGTTTCCCGAATTGATTTTAGTAGAAGCTATAAATGGATGCTCGCTATCAATTAAAGGTAAACTAATTTTAACTGTTGTACCTTGATTCATTCCTGGACTTTCAAGAGTTATCATCCCTCCCATCAATTCAATTAAGTTACGGGAAATTGCTAACCCCAACCCTGTACCGTTATACTGCCTTGTGTTGCTAGCATCTACCATCACAAAGGGACGAAACAGTTTTTGCTGTTGTTCGTTGTCGATTCCTATACCTGTATCAATAACCGCAACTGTCACCCAAAATTTATGATTATCTTCGTAAATTTCGGTAGTTATGGTAATACTTCCTGTTTCAGTAAACTTTGTTGCATTACCAATAACATTGATTAATACTTGCTTCAATTTGGCTATATCCGCATTCACTCCAATTTGCTCGTTCAATTGGGGAGCATTCAACTGCAAACCTTTTTGTTTAATATTAAGCGATTGCTGAGTAATTACGTCTTCTATCGCTTGACGTAGATCAATTGGTTTGATGATAACTGATAACTTACCAGCTTCTATTCTAGAAATATCAAGTAAATCGTTAATAATACCTAACAAATGAATCGCAGTTTCGTCCGCACGTTTGAGAAACTCTTTTTCTTCTTCTCTATCGTCGCACAAATCATCCCTAACCAAGCGTATAGAGTTGATAATCACATTTAAAGGGTTCCTCAACTCATGGGAAGTTGTAGCCAAAAAATAACTTTTACTTTGATTTGCGGTTTTCGCTTCTTTCCAGGCTATTTCTAACTCTTGAGTCCATGCTTTGAGTCTTTCAACCATTTGATTTATTGCTTGTGCTAGTTGATTGAATTCCCGAATATTGAAATTATCCGGAACAGAGGAACAAGTATGCTGAGAATGAAGATTCAGAGCATAATCGCATAACTGTTCTACTGGACGCGCTAAATAACGAGCTACATACAGCGATACTAATAAAGTCGCACCAATCAACCCAATTGTCAAAACAAACAAAATTAGCTTGATTTCCTTCAACCCGTACAAAGCGTTATCCAAACTAGTAACAGCTAAAATTACCCATTTTTCCTCACCATTTTCAACTGGGCTGTTAATAGCTGTATATCCAGCAAGTAACAGACTACCTTCTTTTTCAAAAAATAAATCTAGAGAATCTTTACGTCCAGATATGGCATTTTTGACGATGTTTTGTAATTTTTTTCCATCTACGTGTTCCGTAATATTTGTACCCACTCTTTGAAAAATGGGGTGTGCCAAAATTGTCCCGTTTTCTGTAATTACGACTGTAGAAGCTGTTAAAAAACCAGAATTATGTTTAATTTTTTCATGCAATAGTTGCGACTGCATACTTAAGGTATAACGCAATTTACCTTGAGTATCGTAAACGGGAGAAGACAAGTTAAGATGTAGCTTTAAAGACTCTTCTTTTAAACTATTTATCCGCAATTTTGTCGCTAAAATAGGCTCGATTTGAACTTTCTTTTGTTCCAACGAAAAATTATTCAAATTAGTTAATTCTTCATCACAATTTCCAGTAATAATGTTACCGTTATCGGGATTTGTTAATTGAATACACTTAATTTGTCTGGGTAATTGTTGGGCTAATTGAGTAACAAATTTTTCTACCGACTGAGGCTGTTCTGATTGAAGAACCGTTGTTTGGGAAGCAATTAACAAGTTGCTTCCGAGCATATCAATAGTATCTACAATATTCTCTCCTTTGATGATGGCAGTTTCGGTTAAATTACGACGCGCACTTTCTATTAAGCTAGAGCGTGCTTTTTGATATACGACAAATTCACCTATCAATAAGATTGGTACTGATAGCAGTAATATCTTTGATACTAGAATTCGGCGAAATGATGATTGACGAAAATTCACCATTGGCATTCTCTGATAAATATCTGCAAACTAAAACAGTAAAATAAAGCTTATGGAACAAGTTAATGTACTTCTATTATTAAGTTGATTAATCCTAATAATCAAGTTATTGAATTGCTGCTGACTAAAAAGAAGTGGTAGATACAAATTTTTACAAAAAAACAGGATTTTTGTGATTTTGGTCATTGACAATTATTTATGACAATTAGATTGACTTCACTGATAGGATAACTTTTTAATCACAAATGATAGAATTGGCAATTTTGCTATCAGAAGTTATTTGTTGTCAAACAGTTATCTTTGAGTCGATTGCAAAAAATAATTTATCTCAAGTCGTCGGTTGCAGGCTTTGAATTTAATTATGTGAATGACACAGATGAATTACCTAATTAGATAGAGAATTAGGGGCAGATTACACTCAATTCATATTTACTATCTATATTTATTTCAATTATTGTTATTAACATTCCGAAAATATCAATATCCCTAATATCTCTAAATTTGATGACACAACGATCGCAACTTCACATCACAGTGGTTTTGGCAATGAGTGCCGATGGTAAAATAGCAGATATTTCGCGTTCTGCGGCTAGATTCGGATCAATTACCGATAAAGCACACCTAGAAACACAAATTGCTGCAAGGGATGCTGTTTTATTCGGTGCTGGTACTTTACGAGCTTACGGTACGACTCTAACTGTGTCGCATCCAGACTTATTACAACATCGCAAAGACACTGGGAAGCCACCCCAACCCATTCATATCGTGATTTCTAATTCGGGTAAGTTTAATCGGGCTTTACGCTTCTTTCAACAGCCAGTAGAACGTTGGTTAATCTCAAGTACCACAGGAGCGATGTTTTGGCAATCAAGAGCGGAATTTAAACGTATATTGGTATTTGACACCGCAATAGGAACAGTTGACATTCGTGCAGCCCTGCAACACCTAACTACTTTGGGTATCGCACAGTTAGCAGTTTTAGGTGGCGGAAAATTGGTAGCGAATCTTCTGGAATTAAATTTGATTAATGAAATGTGGCTGACTGTCTGCCCTTTAATTTTGGGTGGTGAAGATGCTCCCACACCAGTCGGAGGTACAGGATTTTTAGCAGAAGCTGCTCGAAAATTACAACTTATAGAAGTTCGTACCGAAAATCAAGAAGTCTTTCTTCATTATTGCCTGCAACAATTCCCAGATTAGATTACTCTAAATAAAGCTTTTGCTAAGTTTTGTGTATTCAACAACCATGGTGGAAAAAATTAAGCCGAGCTATTCTCTCACCTGGATTAACAGTGTTGCCGAAGTACCTTCCGAAGCTTGGAATGCTTTGGCTATCACGCTTCAGACTCCGTTTTTTGAGTGGGATTGGTTAAACAATCTCGAATCTTCTGGTAGTGCTACTGCTCAAAGTGGTTGGTTACCCAATCACCTAACGTTATGGCGAGATGGTGCGCTAATTGCTGTTGCTCCACTATATATCAAAGGACATAGTTATGGAGAGTTTGTCTTTGACCATCAATGGGCAGAGTTAGCTCATCGTATTGGGCTACAATACTACCCTAAGATGCTCGGTATGTCCCCGTTTACCCCAGCCGAAGGTTATCGATTTTTAATTGCACCAGGAGAAGATGAGGAGGAAATAACTTCCTTATTAATACGTGAAATAGATTCTTTCTGTAAAAAGCAGCGTATCAGCGGCTGTAATTTTTTGTATGTAGATCCCGATTTTCGTCCCATATTAGAACGTCACGGTTTTACAGCTTGGCTGCACCATAACTATATCTGGCAAAATCAAGGTTTTACTAATTTTGATGATTATTTAAGTGCATTCAATGCTAATCAGCGTCGCAACATCAAACGGGAACGAAAAGCCGTGACAAAAGCTGGTTTGGAATTAAAACCATTCACTGGCGATGAGATTCCCCAAGATTTTTTTGGTTTGATGTACGATTTTTACGCCGATACCTGTGATAAATTCGGTTGGTGGGGTAGTAAATATCTCACAAAACGGTTTTTTGAATCACTATGTGATAACTATCGCGATCGCGTTGTGTTTTTTGCCGCTTATAGTGAACAAGATAACAGCCAACCAGTGGGAATGTCTTTTTGTTTGTATAAAGACGATAAAATGTATGGACGTTATTGGGGTAGTTTCCAGCAAATAGATTGTTTACATTTTGACGCTTGTTATTATTCACCTATTGAATGGGCAATTAAAAATAATATCCAAGTTTTTGATCCTGGTGCTGGTGGAAGACACAAAAAACGTCGCGGCTTCCCCGCTACTCCAAACTACAGTCTACACCGCTTTTACAACAATCGTTTGGGAGAAATACTCCGTCGTTATATCCATGAAGTAAATCAACTAGAACAACAGGAAATTGAAGCAATTAACGAGGAGATTCCTTTTAAGGTTGAAGATTAAAGGTTATAGGTTAAAGGTTAAAAACCACTAACTCCTAACTCCTAACTCCTAACTCCTAACTCCTAACTTTATTTCAAGTGTGTGATTACCCTTAAGACGGAAGTTTTTTTAAATAATTATGAATCTACGTGATAATTTAACAGCAATTGATGATAAGCTTTCCCAACGACACATTGATTTAGATCCTGCGGGATATTTTATTATTTACATTGACCGTCAAGAAGGACTCATTTTTGCGAAACATTTTACTAACATCATTGATGAGCGGGGTTTAGCTGTCGATCCAGAAACCGGAAAGGTAATTCCTGCAAAAGGAAAAGTAGAACGAACCCACACAACAGTATATTCTGCCAGAACAGCAAAAGAATTATCTGTAAAAATTTTTGAACAAACCCAGCCCTGTCCGATAACCATGTTTGATCATGCTGCTTATCTCGGTAGAGAATTTGTTCGTGCCGAGATTGCTTTGTTGACAGGGCAAGAGTATGTTCAAGATTAATTAGAGAATTGGGAATTGGTAAAGATGGGGTGATGGGGAGACAAGGGGAAAAATAATTCCTAACTCATAACTCCTCACTCCTAACTCTTACCTATTCCTTATTCCCTTGTGATGATGGCTGGAAAACTAAATAGATATAGTATGTTGCCATGGGAATTACGGTAGCTGCAATCAATAATCCTACTACCCAAGCGGTTGCGTTTCCTTGGTTGGTTTCTTCAGCTTTGGTAAAGGTTCCTTCTACCTGTACTTCGTTGGTAATTTCTGGAGCTCCAGGATCTGGTTTTCCCGAAAGTACGGTAACAAGACGCTCTTGTGCATCCAATAATGCTTGATTGTATTTATTACCGTTACGCAACGGCACTAAAACCGTTTCTGATGCGATGCTTTTGGCAATATCATCAGACATGATAGATTTGACTTGATCGCCGGTAATAATGGCGGTTCCGTTGGTTACGGAGTCAATTGTTAATAAAGTTTGATTTGCTTGTGCTTCTTTTGTTGGAAACCATTTTTCAAATAGAGCTTTGGTAAAACTTTCGGGAGTTTCCCCATAATCTAAACGACGAATAGTTACTATTCTGACTTCGTTTCCTGTCTGCTTAGCCAATTCATCGAAGGCACTACTAATTCTACCTTCATTAAAACGGCTGATTAAATCTGCTTCATCTACAATCCAAGTATCTGAAGTCAGGTTTGGTATGTCATACACTCCCGTAGCGAAAGCGGGTACTGTAAACACCGAAGAAACGAATATCACTATCGCTAGCGATAAAATCAGCTTCGCGATATTTTTTTGCCAACTCAAGAAGTGGTTGAGGAGCTGTTTCATAGCAAAAAACCACTATACGACTTTTCACCAAAAATACTACATAAGTAGGATCAAAGTCTCGTTTTCACCAAGGTTTTCTATAGAAATGCTCTCACTAAGTTTGATACTAATAATCACAATCGAATAAATCGTAATGATTCCTGTTTTCAATTATTTTAATCTAGTAACTTGATAATAACAGGTTATAAATCGCAATCGGCACGCGCCCTTCAAGGGCAATCGGCTAGTGCAAGGGAAGCTATCGTCAAAGCAAAAAAAATTATAACTTGTATAAATAATTTATAAGTAATTTATGAATAATTTATGAATAATTTATGAATAATTTATGAATATAATTTATTTATGATTTTCCCATTGAATAACGATTTGATAAAAATCTAATAAGTGATTTACTTGAATAGAGGTATTAAAATTATTAAAATATTTTTGATTATAGTAGTTTGTTGTACTGGTAAATTTCTGATTATCAAGTATATATTAGATAATAAGAGAATTAGGTTATCAGGCGTAATCTAGGAGGCATTAATTAAGATTTTTTTATTTTATTTGTTAAAACTAATTCTCAGAAGTTGACATTTTTGAAATTCTTTAAATTCTTTAAATTATTTAGATGAATTATCTAATTGCAGTTTATTCAAACCGAATCCAAGCGGAAGCAGCTTATACTGCTTTAGAAGAAGTAGGTTTACCCACCAAACAAATTAGTATCTTGGGTGCTGGTTACAAAAGTGCCGACGAATATGGATTAATTAACCCAAATCAAAAAGCTAAAAATAACGCACAACGTCTTAATTACTGGCTTCTTCCTTTTGGATTCGCTGCTGGTTATGCTTTCAATTTGTTGACAAATATCGAAATAATTCCCAATGCTGGTATTATTAACCCGATTATTGGAGGCTTATTAGGAGCAGCTTCCGGTGTATTAGGTGCTTTTGTTGTCGGTGGTAGTGTAGGGCTGACAGTTGGTAGTGGAGATGCTTTAATTTATCGCAATCGCTTGAATGCTGGCAAGTATTTAATTATATTTCAAGGTTCTGAAGAATTAGTCAAACAAGCAACTAATATATTGCGTTCTTTTGAACCTGAAAATATTCAAGGTTATGCGGAAACTTAAAGGTTACTATTTATTAGCATTAAGTAAGAAACCGAGCTTTTCCACAGTTCAAATTGCGACAAATTATATAACCTTGCTTGTATTTACCTGGGAATTAATTCCCAGACTCATAGCAAAAGTCTATTAAAATAGACTGAAGATAAAAAATAATTACGATAATATATTAATTAAAAATCATTAAAAGTAATGACAAAATTTAGTTTATGCAAATAATCGAAATCTTGCTAAAACATTTTGAATTGTTTGTGGCAAGATTTTATTTAATTCTTTACTGTCTTTGAACTGCATTATTTGAGTTGTAGTTAAATCAAAAGGAAATTGTCCATTTTTATCCTCACGTTGCATTTGCGCGAGTAAAATTTGTTCAGAACGTTTACTTTGAATAGCGTAACCGATTTCAATACAAGTATTCGCACTTGGAAGCAACAACGGTTTTTCCTTAACATTATCAACACTCGTAATCGGTGTCGCATCCGCAATAAATAGTAAACTCCTGCGAATTTTTCGCATCATACTACTTCCCAAACGCATTGGAGCATCTTTGGGACGAATTGACTCAATTAATTTTAACGGAAGTCGCGATCGCAAATTCAATTTATCCAAACTATCGAGCAATCCTTCACGTAAAGCATCACTAGCTTCGGGATATTCATCTTGATAACTTAAAAAAATCGTTGGTTCCAATTGAGCCAACAAAGCTTGCTTAGTAAAATAAATTTCATGACTAATTAGGTCGATGTTGGCTACACAATAACCACCACTACCTTCAATATAAAATTCTATCTCGTCGCCTTCGAGATAGCGGCGAAACCAAGTTGAATTTTTCACTTCGTCGCTATCTTCCAAAAAATCTGCTCTTAAAGCCGACTTCAACAGACTTTTTTTACTGATACGAATGTCTGGCTGACGTTTCTCCAGTTCTGAAATCGGCTCATACTTTTCGATATACCACGCTCTCAGAGCAATAATCGACATAATTAGCAGCTATTTCTTTTCTTATCTCAAATATTTAACTTTGTACCAGCTTACACCTAAGTGTAACCCTTCCGACAATATACCTATAGATATCATCCGAATGTAATATTCGTAGTTGCTCAAACTTTAATTAAGCTACTATATCAATATTGATGTTAGCATCTTCAAATCTATCTCCTTTTTATAGTTTAGTACAAATATACCATAAAAGTTTTGAAGATGCATGAGTGAAAAATATTTTAATAACTGGTTGATGTTGAGTAGTTAATTTTCCGCTTCTAAAATTTCCTTAGCCTTGAGAATATCTTGTTTATGTTGTTCTGTGGGTGTAGGATAACTTAATTTAAGTTCTTTTAACTTAGAGCAAATAATATCAGCGACTGCGATGCGAGTAAACCATTTATGATCAGCAGGAATGATGTGCCAAGGAGCCCATTCAGTGCTAGTGTGACGAAAAGCATCTTCGTAAGCATTCATATAATCGTCCCAAAAAGCACGTTCTTTGACATCACTTGCGGAGAACTTCCAATTTTTTTCTGGTAATTCGATGCGCTTCATAAAACGTTTTTTTTGTTCTTTCTTTGAGACATTGAGAAAAAACTTGAGAATAATAATTCCATTATTAGTTAAATATTTCTCAAAATTATTTATTTCTTCAAAACGCTGTTTCCATATATGATTTCCCATTACAGATTTGGGTAATTGTTGTTTTTTAAGTAATTCTGGATGTACGCGCAGCACCAAAACTTCTTCATAATAAGAACGATTAAAAATACCAATTCTTCCTCTTTCCGGTAAAGCTTTGAAACTGCGCCATAAATAATCATGCTCTAATTCTTCTGAGGAAGGTTCTTTAAAACTAAATACCTGACAACCTTGAGGATTTACACCAGACATAACATATTTTATTGTACTATCTTTACCAGCAGCATCCATTGCTTGAAAAATAATTAGCAGCGCATAAGTATTTTGAGCATAAAGAATATTTTGGTATTTTGACAATCGTTCAATATCTTGTTGCAATTTGATTTTTGCATCACCTTTATCATAAAAATCACCTGTAAAAGTCGTATCGTAATCTCTACTCAGAGAAATCTTTGAACCCGGTAGAACAATAAAAGGATCGTGATTCATAATTGAGTATTGGGAATTAGACATTGGATAAATATATGTAAACTTATTATTATATCTTAGTAATTTTAAAACAGGTCAAAGGTTAACTGTCAACTGTCAACTCCGGTGGTTTACCAGTCATCGTCTAAATTGCGTTTATTGATAGGACGCATCGCTTCTCTACCTAGAAGAAACATTCCAGTAACACCCAAACAAACAAACCAAATATACTCACCCCAATATCTAGCAATTTGTTCAGTTGGACTCATTTGTGGATGTAACGTAGTTAAGAAAAGCGCTAAAACTAGTATAGCTAAAGAACTGAATCCGACAAAACTTAAAGCAATCCGCATCCGAAAAGGACGCAATTCCCAATCGTTAATTTTATTAAAGTCTATTTCTGCTAATTCTTCGAGTGAATCTTCTGCAATATCGTTGGCATCTTGCAAGTTTTCACTTAACTTTGGCGGTAAAATTGGTACTATTGCTGCAACAGTTGGACGGCGCAAAAAAGCTTCGGCATTTCGCAATATTTTAAAAGGTTTGCGAGGAGAATCTAGCGTTTCTAATTCTAATTCTTCGGTAGTTTTTTCAATCGGGACTTCGCGTTCAAAATCCATATTTAGCCTCGTTGAAAAATTATCGCCTTGCTAATTCTATTTTTAGCTCATTTTGCTAAAAGTTGTCGGGATAAATGTAATCAATATCAATAGAATTTTGGATTTTAGATACTTCGGCAAGCTCAGCACAACTTTTAGATTTTGGATTATAAAATTGGTGACACATAAAAATACACAGATAAATAATGTAGAGACGTTGCCGGGCGTAACGTCTCCCAATATTTTGATTTGTATGGAATAATTAAGAAGAAATAGTTTGCTGTAAATCCTTAAGTCGTGCCATTACTTCTTGAGAATGAACGATTGGATTAACTTTGACAAAAGTTTCTCGTAAAATACCTTTTGGGTCAATAATAAAACTGTGACGCATGGAAATAAAGCTCATCCAAGAACCGTAAGCTTTACTTACTGCACCAGTTGTATCGGCTAATAAGGGAAATTTTAAACCTTCAGAATCGCAAAATTCGGCGTGAGAATCTATATCATCGGCACTGACACCGATAATTTCAGTATTTTGTTCTAAGTATTTTGGCAAATCTTCTTGAAAACGACGTGCTTCGATAGTGCAACCGGGTGTAAAATCCTTGGGATAAAAATAAAGTACTACCCATTTACCACGATAGTCAGAAAGGGAAATTTCTCCGTCTCCGGTGTTAGTAGGTAAAGTAAATTCTGGTGCAGGTTGATTGACTGAGGGAAGCGTACCACCCATTGCATTGGCAACAGGAGTAAAATTCAACCACCCTAAGAATACAAAGTAAGTGGCAAATAATATATTTAAAAAATTGCGAAAAAAATTGCGACGGTTCATTTTTTGTGCAGAGTACGAATAACTACTTTAAATAAGTTTACAATTACTCGTACAGCAGTTGCACTTATATTTGGTGAGTTTGATTAAAAAGTCGTGCTAAGAAACTTCAGTAGATGATTCTGATTGAGTATGAGTTTCAGTGGATTCTATATACTGACTATCCAAGAGAAACGAACCGTTAGCGAAGCGGATACCCCAGTATCCTCCGGGACGACGGTCAAGAACGATACCTTCTTCCCCTATATGTATTATATCGGGAGGACGGAGCATCGGCATGGGTTCAGCAGTTTTGATATAAGGTGGTAGGGCAACTACGCGGACTTTACTACCAATAGTGAATTCTTTAGACATAATAGGGAGTTGGGAATTAAAACCTTTATTTTTCCTTCGGTGAGAAGTCGGGTTTTGATAAAGCTTGTCTGAGATTACAGATATTTATCCTAAAAATCCGACTTCTTTAAATGTAATACTCTAGTTTGAAAATCGGAAGTAGTAATTCTGCTCCCGTTAAGTACTTAAGCCTTGATTATTTATATAATTACTACTCAGTTATATTACTTTTCCCTATTACCCCCAACCGCCCAACCTTGCCTAGAAGAAATGTCTAATTAATCAAGGCACGGGTTACTTATTGAGTTTATTCTCAAAAATATTTTGACCTATAAGCCTTGTCAAACTAGCTTTTGAGTTGGAGTATGCTTTCAAAATTCACCTTGGGGTTTTATAGTACGGAAAAAGTAGTAAAACAATCAGATTATTTTTGTTTATGATTTTTGATAGCTTATATCTTGTTTACGGATTGCTAAGTGTTATTTTAATTTTAGGTGTAATAATTGCCTGTTTACGTTTTTTGTTTGCGACAATTTATGCTACTGGAAATTCTAAAGATACAGTGCTTTTAGATTTAATGGAACGGGCAGGTATCTCTAACTGGCTTAGTTTACAGCAAAAATCGGGTGTCAGCAGTACTGTGATTTGGATGTTGCGCGATGGACAAGGGGATTCAGTTAAATTACGTGAATTAGCTGATATCGCAAAGACTCTTTTATTACCTTTACGAGTTTTTTTAGAAAAGCTGGATTTGATTGAGTGAAGGATATGGGGAGATGAACAGAAGGGGTAGTTAATTTTGGCATTGGTGATTTGAGATTGTTTGAGACGTAACGCCCGGCTACGTCTCTACAATTCTGGTCTTAAATAATGTTCTATGGTGCTTGCCAGATTTTTTGATGGTAGTTATTGATATCTGCGTAGGGGTCTACGGGTGGGTGTGAATGGTCGTGATCATGGTGGTCGTGGTGATGATGGTGGTCGTGATCATGTCCGTGTCCGTGATTATCTGATACAGCGGCTAAGCGGAATTTACACATTTCACAATTCATCTTCACTTCACCGAGTTGAGTTTCAATTTCTCGCTCTCGCAGTATCGTCAATAATTCTGGTTGCAAACCGATTTCTGGTAAAGCAGTAATGGAAATATCTGGATATTGCTCTTGCTGTTGGGCTGTAATGTTAAAGATTTTTTTCACCAATGTACCCATAAACAAAAAGTATGGTAATACAATGATGCGTTTCGGTTGATATAAACGAGCGCGTTGAAAGCCTTCTTCTAATCTGGGGTGGGTAATGCCGATAAAGCAGGTTTCAACGGTGGAATAACCGCTACCTTCCCAGAGAATTCGAGCTAATTTAAATATATCGCCATTCGCGTCGGGGTCACTTGAACCTCTACCAACAAACAACAGTACAGTATCTTGACGGGAAATTTGTTGGGGATTGTGTTCGGGTTTATCGAGTTGGGCTAGGCGCGCGCGCCACAGTTCGATTAGTAGGGGTGTAATTCCGAAGTGTCTTCCATAGTGGAATTTTAATTCGGGATATCTAACTCTAGCGCGGTCTAATTCGTTGGTAACGTCAAATTTATTATGTCGTGCAGCAAATAGTAAAATTGGTAATGCAGAAAGTTCTGTGTAACCGTTTTTGACACATTCATCCACACCTTCTTGAATTGTGGGACCAGTTAGTTCCAAAAAACAAGGTAATACTGGACGAGAATAGTCTAAAGCTTGGTAAGCGCTAGCAAAATCTAACAAAGCCTGCTTTCCTTGTTCGTCTCTGGTACCATGTCCAATCATCAACAAAGGACGCTTCATTGGTAAAGGAGGTAATTGCAGTTTTTGCAGATTCGGGTATTGCAGTTGCTTCAAATTTGAGTTATCGATAATTTGCATTATTTTATTTGCCCCTTTCCTGTGCGACGCAGGAAATAGAGTGAGCGAGCAACAAATAGATAGGTATTCTGGCTCAAACAATTTTGGATTTTGGATTGCGGATTTTGGATTATTGTCAATTCTTAATCTAAAATCTAAAATCTAAAATCTAAAATCTTTTTACAGCTGCGGCACAGCCCCGGAATTGCACCGGAGTTTCCCTAATCTGTTACAGTTCACGTTTGCTCAGTTATCTTAGCGGAATTTGTAGCATTTGCGAAATCCAGGGGAAGGGGATGGGGGTGGAAGTTAGGAGTTAAGAGTTAGGAGTTAAGAATTGATAATTGTTTACCGAACGATAATTCGGAAATATTTTGCTAAGTTTGGCTTGCTCTAAATTCATATGACTTTGTAAAACGGTGCCAATTACGTCTCTAAAATCAGTGGTAACGGCTAAATCTCTTCCTTCATATAGTTGATTTTTGGATAAGCCGGGGAAGGTACCGTAAACTTGACCGCCGCGAATGTTACCACCTAATAACCACATCACGTTACCATGTCCGTGGTCGGTGCCACCGTTACCATTTTCTTTGACTGTCCGACCAAATTCGGATATTACGACTACATTAGTATTTTTATATATTTCACCTAATTCTTTTTGTAAAGTTGCTAAACCGTCACCCAATCCTTGTAAGCGCTGGGCTAATTGTCCTTTTGAATTGCCTTGATTGATGTGGGTATCCCAACCACCTAAAGCGATAAATGCCAGTTCAATTCTGGAATCGCTTACCATTAATCTTGCTAGACGTTGAGCATCTTTGGCGAAACCTTTGGGTAGAGGTGCACCGTTATTCGCCATTTGCATTTCCACATCTGATTCCATTAAGGCTTCACGAGCTTGACGTGCTTCGCGATATGTCTTACTCAAAGCATCGTTACCGCTGTATAATTTGTCGAATGCTGTGATTAATTCTGGATTATCTATCGGTAAACGTTGAGTAATTTTGCTACCAGTAGGAATGGTTGCCACAGGAGCATTTCCAGCTAAAATCCGGGGAATATCATAACCGACGTTTACAGCTTGGATAGGATTATTTTCTACAGTCATTAAACCTAAAAGACGATTCATCCAACCATCTCTAGTATTTTTAGTTCCTGGAGTACCAGTTTCCATGTATTCTTGAGCGTCAAAATGGGAACGGGTAGATTCTGAAGAGCCGCAAGCGTGAACGAATGCCAAGTTTTTTTGCTTCCACAAAGGCATTAAAGCTGCAAGACTCGGATGCAGTCCAAATTTTCCATCTAAATCTAATACACCACCTGGTTTATCCGGTTGGGGAATAGCAATTCTCTGTCTGGCTTGATAATAAGCGGTTTCGGTATAGGGTACTACTACACTGAGTCCATCAACTGCACCACGCAGAAAAATCACTATCAAGCGTTTCGAGTTAGGATTCGCAGCCATACTTCTACTAATCCAAGCATTATTTGCGATCGCCCGCAATGCTGGCGCGTTTATCGCAATTAAACTTGAAGCAGAGAAAATTCCGGCTTGTTGGATGAATTTACGACGTTTCATTTAGGAGTTAGTTGATAGTTTTTGGTGGTTAGTTGTTGGTGGTTAGTTGTTGGTGGTTAGTTGATGGTTGATGGTTGATAGTTTTTGGTGGTTAGTTGTTAAGCTGTCGCACATTTAATTTATATTTTTCTAGCGGGCAGGCTTGCCCTCGAACCCTTCACTTCGTTCAAGGGTAAACTCCGTGAAGGGATGCCCGCACTACAAGATTTTAATAAAATTTCAATATACAAATTAAACGCTTTTTAGCTTATTACACCTTAAACCTTTATCTATACATAAATTCTGGACTACCCAAGATAATAACGTCCCGTTGTCTTGGAGAAATGCTTTTTAATACTTCTTGAGTTTTGGGAGAAAGGTTGTTACCAAGGGTGTTTGTTAATTCGGTGTCATCAATTGCTGCATTCGTTTTTGAGGGTTGGTTTTTACTGTTTCGCTTTAATCCTCCTGTACCGATTGTGGTGGCAAAACTTAAGCGCCAGTTGATACCGTTGGGATTTAACCAAGCTTCTTGGGTGTTTTTATATCCATCTGGGCTGGGATTCCCATATAAGGGCATTCCCATTCGATGTAATATGCTGTTGATTCTCGCGAAATCTTCTATGGGGGTATCGGTGGCTCGCAGGCTGGATATTACGTATTGATAAGGTGTTTTAAATTTTGTGTTGTAATATTTTGTATCCCAAAATTCTGGACTTTCAAACAGGGTTGTTAATACAGCGCGGATGTCGCCGTCGGTTGTTAAAAAGCGCTTTGCTAATTTGTCTACCAAAGATTTTGGTGGTCTATCTACGACAAAATACTGAGCTATTTTGTAGCTAATATGACGTGCTGTTGCCGGATGCTTTGCCAGGATATCTAGGGCTTGTTCTCCTTCTGCGATGCCACTCCCTGGAATTTGTTGACCTAAGAAAATTTTATCGGTGGAGTCGTGACGCTGGGAATTAAAGTAAAAATCGTAACCATCTTCTAATTTTTGACCTGGACTACGAAAACCCCAACCAGTAAAAATTTTGGCTAAGGTAATTACGTCTTCTTGAGTGTAACCACCATCAACACCCAAAGTATGAAGTTCCATTAATTCGCGGGCGTAGTTTTCGTTTAAACCTTTAAATCTACCTTTGGGACGATTGTTCGGGGCGGTATTTTGCCAGTTATCCAAGTAAAATAACATTGCCGGATGACGAGCGGTGGCACCTAATAAATCGCGAAATTTCCCCAAAATATGAGGTCTAATTGCTTGTTCTTCGTAAGCACCTACCCATAAACTAGTTTGTCCTTTATCTTGATATACGTTGAAATGGTTATACCAAAAATCTACCATTATTTCTTGTAATTGGCGGTTGCTCTGTGTCGCTCGCAGCAATCGCGCTTTGATGGCTTCTTGGGCGATTAATCGTTGTTTTTTCAGCCTTTCTTTCCTGATTTCCGGGGTGGGTTTTGGTAGGCGATTCACGCTGTATTGAGAATATAATTGTGCGGGAGTTAAACCTAGAGTTTGCAGTTGAGAAAGTTGATTTTCTAAGTTTTGTGATTCAGGTATTGATTCAGGTGTCAACTGCTGTTGGATATATTTTTCGATGCCAATTTTTTTGATTTTTTCAATATCACCGGGAGTAGCACCGAAGCTGAGACGGTTAATTACGTGAATTACTTTTGAACTTTGATTTAAACTTTGAATTTGGGGTTGAGCCTGGGAAATACTCCTATCTCCATCTAAAACGACCAATATCTCCTTACTTCTTTCCTCTGAGTTCTCTGTGCCTCTGCGGTTTTTACTTCCGTAATCTTCTACCCAGAAGGGATTACTTTCCTGATTTAAATTATTTATATTATCTATAGTAGATTGATTTGCAGAAATTGCATTACAGCTTGAGTTAGTTAAGCTAACTGCGAGAAAAACAGCGATGATCCAACTTTTTAGATTATTGACGTTCATAAGCCAAAAAATAGAGCTTGGACATCTGTTAATGTTTTAGACCATTGGTGCATATCATATTATCTATTTTTCAAAAAATATTTTTATTTAAAATTAGTAGAAAATCAAGGTGGACAAGATTATTGATCATATTATCCACCTCGAATGCAAAAACCAATAGAACTATTGATTTACTTTTTCTGTAATTGACTTCTTTGACTAGCACGCCATTTTTCTAGTGTTTGCTTTTGTTGGGGTGTCAAGACTCCTTCCATTTCTTTTTGGGAAGTTACCATGATATTTTGCAATTGATTTTCTTGTTGCTGGGTAAACTGAATGGATGCAAAAACTTGTTGAGGATTGACACCTGCTTGCAAATCGGTTTGGATTTTTTGACGTTGCTGCTCGGTTAGAACGCTTTGAATTTTGTTGCGAGTAGTAGAGCGAATTTGATTGATTTTGTTGATTTGCTGTTCAGACAGCTTTAATTCTGGAGGTTTTTGAGGAGTAGCTTGAGAAACTCTTTGTGGTGCATTTGTATTAGAGTTCACTTGGGCGTTTGCAGCTAAGGGAGTGATACTAAAAGCTACTGCAATTGCACTAGCGAAGAGGGATAATTTTTTCAGCTTCATTAAATGCCTCGTGGATTTATATTTTTTGATGTAACTATTATAGAAACTCATTGCCCTAAGCCCATGAGTATAATCTGGGGTAAATCAGATTATAATTATAGTTTTTTTTACTGACGTTAGGAGAATTTTAACAAAAAAAAGAAAAAGGGAGTGTAGAATCCCTTTTTCTTTGAGGAACGTGGAAGAATTGATTTTAGAAGAAAATTAAAATAAAACTTTAATAAATTAGATAGCGGGTTGTTGACGACGGTTTCCGCGACGATTTTGGCGCATTTGGCGCATTTCTTGAATTTGAGCTTTTTGTTCGTTGGTTAGAATGGCTTCCATTTGACTTTTCTTGGATTCCCCAATTCTTTTAAGTTCGACTTTTTGAGCGTCAGTTAAATTTAAATCACGAAATCCGCCACGTTTCTTTTCTCCGCTTGCTTTTGCGGCTTGGAATTTCTGTAATTGTTCCGGGGTTAAAATTCTCTCCATTTCAGCACGAGCGCTTTGCTTAATTTGCTGCATTTGAGTTTTTTGGGCTTCAGTCAAATTTAAACGCTTCCATGCTCCTTCTTTTTTACCTTGAGCAATAGTAACGCTTGAGGAAGAATTAATTGATGCTTGAGCAGCGAAAGGAATAGCAGTTAAAGTTAAAGCAACAGCACCGGCTAAGAAAGATAATTTTTTGAGTTTCATATAAGTAAAAATGAATTTGTGGGTTTGTTTTGTTCGATGTCACTATCATAAAATTGCAACCTCAGTAATCGCATGAGGCAAAAGTCACAAATAGTGCAATGAAAATATCTAGATAAAGTCATATATACAACCATGACTAAAGTCATGATTTTTAATTTAGATAGATATTGAATGTTACTCCTTTGAGGCTGAAAGATTACTTAAAAAAACCGTCCTAGACGCAGAAAACACGGAGGAAAGAGATTTGATCGAGATGGCTAATTTTAGGGCGGGAAGGAGTAATTATTCAATGAATAATGCTATAAACACTTATATTAGGTAGCTGATTATTTCTAATAGACTGATAATTAATAATTAATAATTAATAAATCAAAAATAACTTGAACAAGGCGACTTATGAACCGCGCTATAAATTTTAAAAATCATCCTTTTAAATTTTTACTTTATTTAGAATGGGTTTTGCTGGTATTTGCTGCTATCGCTTCCACTTTACCTATTCCTTTGCAGCGATTTGCGGCAGGAACTCCCGAATTAACAGTTATTAGCTTAACTATTTTTGGGTTAATGGGTTTAAGATTACCTACTAATAATCGCAGAAACAAAATTATCTATACGGCTTGTGAAATCTTTTTAATTTTAATTATTAATTTGTTTGGTGGAAGGACATCACGATTGTTTCCGTTCTTGAATTTAATTTTAGTAACTCGTAGTTGTTTAATTTTTCAATTGCCGGGACGTTTGGTTGTTGCAGTATTTTCTTTTATTTTATTTTTATTTGCATTTAAAAAACGTTTTCCTCCTGTCGGTTTTCGAGAATTTAGACACGCACGTAATCCATTTTTTCACGAGAAATTATGGTTCTTTCAATTCAGCTTTGTGCTGTTATTTGTATTAGCTTTAGTTTTTGTTTTACTATTGATGAATGCAGTACTTTCTGAATGGCAAAGTAGAGAAAAATTAATTGCTGCTAATGAAAAACTACGTCAATATGCTTTAAAAATTGAAAATCAAGCTACCCTAGAAGAAAGAAACCGGATTGCACGAGAAATTCACGATTCTTTAGGTCATTCTTTAACTGCTTTAAATCTCCAATTAGAAACAGCCACTAAATTATTAGATAATAATCCAGAAAAAGCCAAATCTTTTTTAATTAGAGCTAAAGAATTAGGCTCTCAAGCCTTAAAAGATGTACGAGAATCTGTTTCTAAGATGCGCTCTCATCCTTTACAAGAAAAATCTTTAGAACAAGCAATTCATATACTTGTACAAGATTTTTATCATTCTACAAATATTAAACCAAATTGCCAAATTAATTGTTTTTATACAATCCCTCGTGATATTAGCACTGCTATTTATAGAATTATTCAAGAATCGTTGACGAATATTTATAAATATGCTGAATCTACAGAAGTAAATTTAGAATTAACGACAACAGTTACAAGTTTACATTTGATGATTGAAGATAACGGCAAAGGTTTTGATTTAAGCCAAAATACAACAGGTTTTGGATTACAAAGTATGCGCGATCGCACTTTAGCTTTGGATGGTAATTTTAATATTGATAGCGTTCCCGGTAAAGGTACCAAAATTATGGTTAATATTCCTTTTTCAGGGTTTTCTTTAACTAAGTTAAAAATTAATAAATAAAAATAATTATGTATTAATTATTTCTAAAATAACATTCCCAATTACTAATTACCAATTACCAATTACCCATATATATGATTACTGTACTACTTGTAGATGACCAACATTTAATTCGTCAAGGGTTAAAAACTTTATTAGAATTAGAAGCAGATTTAGAAGTTGTAGGAGAAGCAGCAAATGGGAAAGAAGCAGTTGAATTCGTTGAAACATTGCAGCCGAATGTGATATTGATGGATATCAGAATGCCTCTAATGGATGGAGTTGCTGCAACAAGAGAAATCAAAGAAAAATTCCCTCAAATTAAAATTTTGGTGTTAACAACCTTTGATGATGATGAATATATCAAAGCAGCATTACAAAATGGGGCAATGGGTTATTTACTTAAAGATACACCTTCAGAAGAATTAGCTGTCGCAATTCGGGCTGTACATAGAGGATACACTCAATTAGGACCAGGAATTGTTAAAAAACTTTTAACTCAATTTCCTACAGATACATTAACTCAATCATCTTCTCCACCACCAACTTTAACTGAACTTACTAAAAGAGAAAAAGAAGTATTACGCTTGATTGCAACTGGTGCAAGTAACCGCGAAATTGCTCAACAACTCTATATTTCTGAAGGTACAGTTAAAAATCATGTTACTAATATATTAAACCGCTTAGAATTACGAGATAGAACCCAAGCAGCGATTTTTGCAAATTCGTTTTCATCTTATTTAGAAGATAAAGATTGATACAAAATATTTTAATAGGAGTGTTAAATTAAATATATTTGGTAATACTTAAAATGGAATTGCACTTCTATTTTTAAACTCAATACAGTTCAGTTAAAGATATAAATTAATTACCGCAAACAAAACAGATCGACTTTTTTGGAGGGGGTTTGGGGGAGAATCCGCCAAGTCTTGGTTCTCAATTGATTGACGGACAACCTTAACTGAATCGGATTTTAAACTTATAAAATTGGATAAATATGTTCATAAATAGAGAAAATACAGCCTTTTATTTAAAAGACTTGGAAACATCATTGGGTAAGGCAATTAATATTACAATTGTCATCTTAGTAATGCTGTCTTCAATGATTTTTGTAGCACAAACTTATCAACTTACTGAATCTATTCGTTTAGTTCTAAATATTATCGATACATTAATTGTAACTATTTTTGCTGTAGAGTATTTATTACGTTTGTGGAGTGCAGAAAATCGAATCAATTATATTTTTAGCCTATATTCTATTATTGATTTAATCGCAATATTACCATTTTTTGTGGGAGCGATTGATATTAGCTATATCCGTTTGTTGCGATGGTTTAGAATTTTACGATTAATCAGATATCTTGATCGTAAATTTTTATTTGGTCATGTTTCAACGGAAGATGGTACTATTTTTACACGAATATTATTTACCTTATTTGCAATTATTTTTGTTTATTCTGGATTAATTTACCAAGTGGAACATCCAGCTAACTCAGAAGTTTTTAGTACTTTTGTAGATGCAATATATTTTTCGATTGTAACTATGACAACTGTAGGTTTTGGTGACGTGACTCCAGTTACTCAAATTGGTCGTCTTTTAACCGTTTTGATGATTTTAACAGGTATTGCGCTGATTCCTTGGCAAGTCGGCGATTTAATCAAGCAAATAATTAAAACTACTAATCAAGTAACAACAATTTGTTCGGGATGCGGTTGGGATTTACATGATGAAAATGCCAAGTTTTGCAAAATATGCGGAACAAAGTTATTCAGCAATGACTTTAAATAAGTATTATTACTTGTCTAATACAACGTTTGAGAGTTAAAAATAAATTAAAATAAAAATTAAATAAAATTAAATAAAATTAAATAAAATTAAACATTCTCAACTTTAAAATCTTCTTATTTAGACATATGCTATCAGCGCTACCTGCTTACTGGGATTGTTCGCGGTAGTATTTTAACGTAAGTGAAAAAGTATTAATATGCTTAAATTAATCTATGTAAATCCGACTACAGGAAGCGATAGCAATTCCGGTAGTCAACAAGCACCTTTAAAAACTATTAGTCAGGCTCTTCAACAAGCTGCTTCAGGAACAAAAATTCAGCTTTTAGAAGGTAATTACAATCCTACTAACGGTGAACTTTTTCCTTTAATAGTTCCCTTTGGAGTCACAATTATCGGTAATGAAACTAACAAAGGTAGCGGTATTATAATTAATGGTAGCGGTAAATATATTAGCCGGATTTTTGGCAGTCAAAATATAACTTTTGTATTGAGTAATGGTTCTCGACTTCAAGGTTTAACCGTAACAAATTCCGCTACTCGTGGTACTGCTGTTTGGATTGAATCATCTTCTCCTACAATTAAAAATTGTACTTTCATCAATTCTCAGCGTGAAGGAATTTTTGTGGCTGGAGATGCTAATCCAGTGATCAAAAATAATATATTTACTCAAAATTCTGCCAGTGGTATTTCAATTACCAAAAATTCTCAAGGTGAAGTTAGAGGTAATAGTTGTTTTCAAACAGGTTTCGGTATTGCAATTAGCGATAGCGCTACTACTAAAATTATCAATAATCAAATTTACGAAAACCGTTCGGGAATAGTTGTATCTGGTGATGCTCGTCCATTTTTGCGGGAAAATGTATGCGAACGTAATGTTCAAGATGGTTTAACCGTTGTCGGAAATGCATTACCAGATATTGGCAACAATAGAAGTTCGGGAAATAATATTTTTCGTGATAACGGTCAGTTTGATATCCAAAATGCTAGTATTAATAAACTTATTTCTCTAGATAATCAAGTAGAACCTCTGAAAGTTAACGGAAATATTCAGTTTTTTGCTGATCCCGAACCTGAACCAATTCCTGAACCAATTCCTGAACCAATTCCTGAACCGAAATACATTAAATTTACTGACATCAATGGACATTGGGCTTTTGATTTTATCCGGGAATTAATTGAATTAGAAATAGTCGCGGGTTTTCCCAATCGAACCTTTAAACCTGATGCAACAATCACGCGCTCGCAATATGCTGCATTATTAGTAAAAGTCTTTAATCCGCAGTCTTTACGAGAAGCGATTGTATTTGAAGATGTTAAACAAAACTTTTGGGCTTATCAAGTAATTCAACAAGCATATCAAGGACTATTTTTGCATGGGTATCGAAATAAAAAATTTTTCCCTAACCAGAATATTCCCCGCATAGAAGTTTTATTCTCCTTAGTAAGAGGATTAGGATTAACAAATCAAGTCGAAATTGATTTCAATATATATTATGCTGACAGCAGCGAAATTCCCAATTATGCTCAAAACGAAGTCGCAATAGCCACCCTAAATGGACTTATCGTCAATTATCCTCAAATTAATAAACTCAGACCAAATCAACCCGCAACCCGTGCAGAAGTAGCAGTAATGGTTTATCAAATATTAGTTCTTGCTGGGAAAGTCTGGGAGATTGATTCACCTTTTATTGTTAAGAATTAGTTGATAAGTAGGTAGGTGTAATTAAATATAAGATAAAACCTCACCCTGCCTCCGGCTTCCCTCTCCTTAGTAAGGAGAGGGATTGAGGGTGAGGTTTTATATTTAATTTGACCCACTTACTTAGTTTACAGTGGATGTTTCAGAAGTCGGGTTTTTTAAGCTTATTGATTATAGGAAATAAACATCATAAAAACCCGACTTCTCACTACACGATAAATAGAGTTAATTAACTTGTAAACTAGAAACTACTTGGTCAAATACATTTTGATAATTCTGATCTCCTTTAGCAAAGCTAATGAGAATAATTTTTTTACCATCAGTACTAGGTAAGGCTATATTTTGGAATTCATATAAACCCTCAGTACGAAAAGAGATTGCTTCTTTTCCTGCCACAATTTTTGTATCGTAGCTTTCCGGGATGACATCTCCAAATTCTTCATTATTACTTACCCATTGAACTAAAGATAAACCTTGAGGATTATTCTCTAACGAGATACTCATGTTTCCCGGTGAAAATGTATTTTGATATTTCCCCTCTGCAATTGCTTGATAATCTTGAAGACTCCATAATTCCAAAACTTTTGATGCATTAGAACCGGATTGGGGTTCTTTAATTACAAAACCTTTTGGATAATTAAAATTAACACCCAATCGCTGACTCCGATAAACATTTGTATTACTAGCAGCTGCAATTTTTCTGGCTGGATTATTAGCTGCACTTCTTAAAGCTTGAACAACAGGTTTACTGGAATTCGGTTGATTTGGAATCTCCGTTTGAGTTTGTGGTTGAGAAATATTTGGTTGAGAAGCAGCTTGAGGACCAAGTTTTTCGGTTAAAGCTTTAGAAATAGAATTATTTTCTGAAGAAGATTCACTCCCAGGTGCTTGGTTTTGATTTTGCGGTACTCTCGCAACTGAGTTAGGAATCGCAGGTGCAGTTACTTGCGGGCTACTCACTGTCGGAAAAGGTGATGGTACATTGACGGTGATTTCACCTGGTGCTTTTTGTGTTGTCGTAGCGATATTTTGATTATTGCTAGGATTAACCGGCTGTACCGTTGAATCTTGAGAATCTTTTCCTTGCTGACAACCTACTGTCAAACTCATGCTTAAGCCAAATATGGCAGCACAAAGCAGTCGTTTAACTAGGCTACTAGTTAACCTCACACCCCGAATATAAATCATTTTCACTCCTTAAACACCGCGTGCTATTTTACTTTGGTTTATATACTCCTACAAGGCTTTACTGATAACCGAATCAAATCAAAACTATCAATTGTTAAATAATAATTACGGATAGTCGAGATAGGGAAAAATAAATAGTTAGAAAAACAAGCATTGTAATTCTAACTGAAATAATCAAGACTTGATAGCTTAATCTTTTCTTAATCTTTAAGATTGGATATCGGCTTTTTTTTCCCATTAAATCCTCGGAATTGACGCTAATTCACTTTTATAGAGTCTTCTTCAAAATCTTTTATCATACATTGTTATATACACCTATTATCAGGAAATTTTATCCACTTTACTAAAGTTAACAAGATTTGATCCAATAATTTACGTAAGTTGATGTGATTTTACAGATTAATTATTTGTAATGCATTAGACATAAATCTAATACGTTCACACTGTCCACGCAAACTAAATAAATCGCTGAAGTTATGAATCCATCACTCAATTCAATATTCGTCTGATGTGATGGCGATATTGTCTTGCTACAGTTGTTTGTCTCAAAGACTTATTTTTAAAGTAGTATTTTACTTGACTAAGTAATTACGAGTCTGCTTAAGAAATTATTAACAGTAGGTAAATCTTTAGCTGTTTTGTTGTACCTTAGCGTCTATGGAAGGCGATAGTTTATACCCTGGCTATTTGAGGATATTTATCCGTTGTTTTCCTGGGGACAGGTAAATCTAAATCTGAATTTAACCTTTGTTGTAAATAAATCATTCAACCCATAAACTTGCTCAAAAGCCTGTTCTACTCGCTATTTGATTGATTTATTCTTATTAAGTTCCCCTAATAATAGTGACATTAAAGGGCTCAAAGTGATATTTGCTACAAATAAAATCATGCTTTTTATATATATGAGAACATTGTGATGATTTGATGACTTTTTTAACATATCTTTATATTTTTTGAGGTTTTATAACGTCAAAATGTAAATAGTTCCGTATAGCAAATTACAAAAAACAGAGTAGAAAATAGGTTTATTACCTTGTTCGTTTCGGCTAAATTTTGGGAATAATACTTACGTGTAACATAGCGAGTGGTAATTATGAGTGTGAATACGGTGTCTTCTATCAATTACTCTTTAGACGTGATTCAGGACGAAGCGCGGCGATTGGTTCAAAGAGGAGTAGTGAGCCGACAACAGCCTATATATACATTGTGTCAATACATACCGGCAAGAGAGTGGGTTTGTATTGAATATGAATTAGAAAAATGCGAATTTTTGCTGCGCGATCGCATCGCCGATTTAATTGGCAGGGAAGTATGGGAAAACGACTAACTTAATTGGTGAGGGAAATGTAGGGTGGGTGAGATATTTCGGGTGCGTAAATTTGCCTGCTTAATTAGCTATAGAATCTCTGTTTTTAAATTTTAAGAATCCCATCCAAACCTATGGTTTTGGCTTTAATTAATTAATTATAAGTACAAGCGGTTTTATACTGCTTAAAGTAGGCACGTCCTATAATTAGCCATTCGTAACATTAACGGTTAGAGTATGGCTTTTAGATGGATGTGCTGCTTTTTTTTTAGATTTAAAAATAATTTATGGTAATCGAATATACTTTATCAAAAGTATAAAGTCAAGTTTTTATCTGTAAGGGAAGAGGGGAGAGGGAAAAGGGAAGAGGGAAGAGGGAAGAGGGAAGAAGGAAGAAGGAAAGAGGGAAGAGGGAAGAGGGAAGAGGGAAGAGTCAGGGCTTATATAACTCACGAGTAATGATGTAAATAATGCAAGCCTAAGTATTTATAAAAACCCAATTTTTGAAAACTGCTTGTTTTGGTGTAAAAATCACAATTGATGATTTTTGTCAATGTGTAAGTTTTATAATTGATCAATTAGAGTATATATAAATTAAATAAATAAAATATTATTCACGATTTAGGCATCTACCGGAGCAGCTAAATAGTTATGAATCAAATAGCTAAAGAACAAGCGCTAATATTGTGGTTCAATCAAATCGGCATTAATGATATTCCCATAGTCGGCGGTAAAAATGCGTCTTTGGGAGAAATGATTGGACAATTGGGTTCAAAAGGTGTGAATGTCCCCAATGGTTTTGCGACTACTGCTTATGCTTATCGCTATTTTATAAAATCAGCAGGGTTAGAAGAAAAGCTGCGTCAGTTGTTTTCCGATTTAGATGTAGATAATTTACAAAATTTACGCAGTCGGGGAAAGAAAGCGCGGAAATTGTTGTTGCATACACCATTCCCCTCGGAATTTAAAAGCGCGATCGCAACGGCATATACTAAGTTGTGCGAGCAGTATAATGTGGATACAGATGTTGCAGTGCGTTCGAGTGCCACAGCTGAAGATTTACCGGATGCGAGTTTTGCGGGGCAGCAGGAAACTTACCTTAACGTCACTACAGTTGAAGAGGTAATAGGAGCTACTCATCGTTGTTTTGCTTCGTTATTTACAGATAGAGCTATTTCTTATCGACATACTAGAGGTTTTGACCATTTTGACGTTGCCCTAGCGGTGGGAGTGCAGAAAATGGTACGTTCGGATTTAGCAACTTCGGGAGTAATGTTTTCCATTGAAACAGAAAGCGGTTTTAAAGATGCGGCTTTGATTACAGCAGCTTACGGTTTGGGAGAAAACGTAGTCCAAGGTTCCGTAAATCCCGATGAATACCATGTTTTTAAACCAACATTAATATCAGGATTTCGCCCAATTATTGATAAAAGATTGGGTAGTAAAGAAATCAAAATGGTTTACGATGACGGTACAAAAAATGTCAAAAATGTGCCGGTGTCTTCTACCGAAAGAGCTAAATTTGCTTTAAACGACGCAGATATTTTACAGTTAGGGCGGTGGGCTTGTGTCATAGAAGAGCATTATTCTCGCGTTCATGGTAAATACACCCCGATGGATATGGAATGGGCTAAAGACGGGATTACCAACGAACTGTTTATAGTCCAAGCTCGTCCAGAAACGGTACAGTCACAGAAGCAGCAGAATACTTTAAGAAGTTATCGCTTTGTTAAGGACAAGGAGACAAGGGGACAAGGAGACAATTCGGCTTCTAACTCCCCCCATCTTCTTACCATCGGACGTGCTGTAGGGGAAGCCATCGCTCACGGAAAAGCGCGGGTAATTGTGGATGTGAGTCAAATCGAACAGTTCCAAGCTGGGGAAATACTGGTAACGGATAGAACAGACCCCGATTGGGAACCGATTATGAAAAAAGCCAGCGCCATCGTCACAAATTCGGGGGGTAGAACCTGTCACAGCGCAATTATTGCACGAGAGTTAGGCTTACCCGCGATTGTGGGATGTGATAATGCCACCAAAGTTTTGAAAACTTCCCAGGAGATAACGGTTTCTTGTGCGGAAGGGGAAGAGGGTAAGGTTTATCAAGGATTGTTACCTTTTGTAGTGGAAGAGGTGCAGTTGGAAGATTTACCCCGTACAAAAACGCAAATTTTGATGAATGTGGGAAATCCTCAAGAAGCATTTCGTTTATCGACAATTCCCAATGATGGTGTGGGGTTAGCACGGACTGAATTTATTATTGCTAATCAAATTCAAATTCATCCGATGGCTTTGGTTTATTTTGATGAGTTAGAAGATGCGTTTGTTAAAGAAAAAATTGCTGAAATAACTGCACTTTATCACCATAAACCAGCATTTTTTGTCGATAAATTAGCTCAAGGAATCGCTAGAATTACAGCGGCATTTTATCCGAAGCCGGTAATAGTTAGAATGTCGGATTTTAAAAGTAATGAATATGCGAATTTGCTGGGGGGAAGACAATTTGAACCCAAGGAAGAAAATCCGATGTTGGGTTGGAGGGGTGCATCGCGATATTATGACGAACGGTATCGTGAAGGTTTTGCTTTAGAATGTCAAGCTATTCTCCGGGTAAGGGAAGAGATGGGTTTGACTAATTTGATTCCGATGATTCCTTTTTGTCGGACTCCCGATGAAGGATGTTTGGTGTTGGAAGAAATGACGAAAAATGGTTTACAGCAGGGTGTTAATGGTTTACAGGTTTATGTGATGTGCGAGTTACCAAATAATGTGATTATGGCTGAGGAGTTTGCACAAGTTTTCGATGGGTTTTCGATTGGTTCTAATGATTTAACTCAGTTAACTTTGGGTTTAGATCGAGATTCGTCATTAGTAGCACGGTTATTTGACGAACGTAGTGAAGGTGTGAAACGGATGGTAAAATTAGCTATCCAATCGGTGAAAAAGCATAACCGTAAAATTGGTATTTGCGGACAAGCACCCAGTGATTATCCGGAATTTGCCAGGTTTTTAGTGGAACAAGGAATTGATTCCATTAGTTTGAATCCGGATTCGGTGTTGAAGACGATGTTGGAAGTTGCGGAAGTGGAGAATGAAGTGGCTAGTACCCCTGCGCGGAAGAAGATTACCGATAAAAAAACCGCAGAGACGCAGAGTACACAGAGGAAAGAAGTTTCATAGAAATAGGTAATTTTCCAGCGGAATAGGAGTAGTACCGCTGCGCGGAAGTAAAAAGTCTTAGAGGATAAGGATTTGAACCCTTGGCAATGGTTGCCTTATTTATGCCGTGCTGTACTAGCACTTAGTACGCAAAATAAAATACTTCAGTAAATTTGCTTAGTAAATGTAAAATGACTAAGTAAATTCACTGGAGACATTGCTTTATTCACCTTGCTAGATTTATTTTGTTTGTTTCCAAAAATACATAAAAAACAGGGTATGAAAGTAAGCGCTCGTAATAGTTTCAAAGGTACTGTGAAAAAAATTATTCCCGGAGCAATTAATACAGAGGTGCTTTTAGAGATTGCCCCTGGAGTAGAAATAAATGCAATAATTACAAAAACATCAGTAGAAAACCTTAATTTGACAATAGGTAAACCAGCTTACGTAATGATTAAATCATCTGATGTTATCGTTGCTGTAGATTAAATATAAATAATTATATTCAGCATTAATAAGCAGTTTATTTCTTTCCATAAACCGCTTATTTTGATGATTATTTTCAATTTTTATTCGAGATGAGTTAATTGCAAAATCAAATCCCCTTTACAAATAAAAAGACAACTACTCAAGTCCCGTAAAAAGATTACCTATGAAGTAATATGCTGGCTTTTCTCCCTGAACAAGTAAGTGCCTACATTTTTTCAGTAATTAAAATCTAAATGTAGTTCTAATAATTCCCTGATAAATTGTGTCATTATTACGATTATGTTCGGGATTAAAGATAACAATCAAACCTGGTGTAATTGATATGTTCCTATTCACTTGATAACGATATAATGCTTCTAAATGGAAAGATGTATCGCTATCTTCGCGTCTATTAGTAGTAGGAGTTACTACAGCAGGACCAAAATCATTACTTACTACTTTCGGTGGTTGACCAAAGATAATACCAGCTAAATTACCTTTTTTACCCAAATCTGGAAAAGCCAAAGTAACAGCCCAATTCCAAATATCAGCTTTATCACCCTTATTGACATTATTTGTCGCAGCAACGTTACCAGAACTTGTTTCCGCTTTTGCTTGGGTATATCCCAACCAACCAGAAAGGACGAATTTAGGATTCAAGCGATAGCTGGTTTGCAAGCCGTAGTGGTTGGCTAAAGTTGCAATCGTGTTACCAAAGGGTGTTGCAGCAAAAGCACTACCTTCGGAACCAGAAACATTTACATCCCCTGTTGCAACACCATTTATAGCACCGCTAAAGTAAGAATGTGCGTAGGTTAAAGCAATGGTTGTATTTTTATTTGGTTGAATGGCTAATTGGGTTAAAGCACCATAACTACCATCAAATAATCCTTTCTTGATACCTGGGTCTTCCACATTACGAGCCAAATAACCAGCTGATAAAGTAAAGGTGTCATTCAACTTGTATGTTGCACTGACTCCAGCACCTTTACCTGCTGCAAGACCTGTATTACTAGCTCGGTAAATGGGTGCAAATCGACCAAAACGGGATAATGCACCTGCCGTAGCTGCGGAAAACTGAGGATTAACGGTGTTGAAATTATCGAAAAAAGACCCACCAACGGCATCAACAACAATATTACCTTTGTTACCCAGAGGGAAACTATAAAATATTTTACCAACATCTACAGTATTTTCCAGGCGAACCGTTGTATCGTATCCCAGACGGGTCATATTTGTGCCAGTAACACCACTGTTAAAAGGAGTCGTATTGTTCGCTTTAAGTATAATTCGCAAGCGGTCTTTACCACTAAAGCTAGAGTCAAAGATCAAACGAACGCGATCGCTAAAAATTGTATTATCTTGCAATTTAGAACCCCCGGTACCATAAGCAGATGCTCTAACTGCATCTCTTTGGGCTGGGGTAAGTGCAGGATTGTTAATCTCTCTCCATCGATCGGATGTCAGCGCTCTATCTTCACCAAATACACCTCCTACAGAAAAAATGGCATCCCCACTTAACTTGGTAGTAGCGGAAAATTGCTGACTTTCTAAAACTGCTGTCCGTACTTCCAGAGGGTCTATTCTTCCTCGTAATTCAGCTAATCCATCGGCAAATTCGTCCGATAGTTTTTGCAGTTCTATTAGGTCTTCTTTTCTAACTAGATCGGCTGTACCCGCAGCAATTAGTTCATTTACTCGATTTAAACAAGCATTCAAACCTGCTGCAAATTCATAACGAGTCAATGCTCGATTACCTCTGAAAGTACCGTTTGGATATCCTGCAATACACCCGTAACGCTCAACTAAAGATTGCAGTGCTTGAAATGCCCAGTCTGTCGGCTGTACGTCTGATAGCTCCGACACGGATGTGACCTGTGACATTGATGATTCTCGGTTTTCGCTATTGTCACTCTCAAGTGGGAGCAACGCGATTTTGTGAAAGCAGCCACTAGGATTGCGATAGCGAAGCGCTG
>JACYMD010000067.1 GCA_015272215.1 Rivularia sp. T60_A2020_040
TTATCAGGCTTACTTTTCCTAGAACAAAACTCAGTCTATGACCGTGCAAAGTATAACAACCAACCACTAACATTTAATATTCAACAAGAGTCACAATCGGTACATCTGGCAATTTTTTACGTCCTTGTAATTCTTGTAGCTCGATGATAAACCCAAATCCGACTAATTCACAGCCAATCTTGTTTAAAAGTTCCGCAGTTGCGGAAGCTGTTCCACCTGTGGCAATTAAATCATCAGCTATTATTACTCGACTTCCCGGTTGTAAAGCATCCTGATGCACTTCCAGACAGTCCGTACCATACTCTAGTGCATATTCAATTGAATGAATCGACCCTGGTAATTTGCCTTTTTTACGAACGGGAATAAAACCCGCTCCTAAGTTGTAAGCCAAAGGTGCGCCGAAAATGAATCCTCGTGACTCCATCCCAACTACAAAATCTGCCGTCATTCCAGCGTCAGTACATTTTTGTGTAAATAAATCAATAGTGTATCTTAATCCTTGGGCATCGCGCAGCAAAGTAGTAATATCTCGAAACAAAATTCCGGGTTTAGGGAAATCAGGAATATCGCGAATCAACGATTTTAAATCCATAATATACAAAAGTCATAATTGCCACAGTCGGGTGAGCTAAACAATATCTAGGTTAAGCAAAACTGACTGCGTTACTCAATTTACTATATAAGCATAAAATACTTGTCGCCCGGTTTCAGATATTTTGCTTTTAACGTTAAATAAAATCAGTTATCAGTGAACAGTTATCAGTACCTACAAGTTGATCAAGGGGGATTTAAATTCAGGAATTAATATCTAGGAATTTAACTGGTAACTGATAATTGATAACTTTATTCATATTAACTGTAAACTAGCCGTCATAAAGGTTTAGGCTATAGTGGAGCTAATATTCCATGTGTGGCGTTCAGCTATACTGTCGAAGAATCGCTCTTGATTTCTCAGATGGTTATTGGATGTCGATTATTGACGAAAATATGGAATTTGCTGCGAACAAGGGGTTGTAATTGTACTACCATTTTCAGATAGGTGAATTAAAAATGCTTTAAAAGTTGGATTTTCGGTATACGGAAAGCTTTGATATCAAAGAGTAATTAATGTATATATCAGGCAGTTGGATTACTACCAGATGCCAACATATTTTTTCGCAGGCTACCATTGTTTAATCAATTTTACCGTTATTTTTAGGATAGCAGCCCTATAAGGAACTGATAAATGAATGTCTCCGCTCCTTTAACGCCGTTCAATAGTTCGGCGGAACAAGATTTACCGATGATTTTGGACACTCTACCCGACCCGGCAATCGAAGGGAAGGGATGTCCAAGACGCACCAGACAACAAATTGACCTGATTTTACTGGCAATTGAAGCTTTGGACCTTGGTGGCTCTGAAGCCATTTTGGCATTTGCTCAAGAGTTGGATTTGAAAGGAATTATCAAAGACCGGGTAAATTTATGGCGAATGCGTAGCACTAATCCTTTGCGAACAGCTAATATTCGTCGTCCTTTGACCATTATGGAAGCAAAAGCTTTGGTGGTTATTTCTTGCTATTTAGCTAGACGATTGACTGTTGTGATCCGTCAATTGCTAATGATAAATCAGCAGATGGCTGACAAACAGATTCCTTTAGAACAAAATTTGCGTTTGTCTAATTATTTAGAACGATTTCGAGCGCATTTTAGAAGCCGCATGAATAAGAGACGTTCTGGATTATTAGCACTTAATTCTGATGAAAAATTAAACGAATTAGCTGTAAATTTATTAGCACAGTTACTTTTCTGTACGGGAACAGCCGGAATGCAGCGTTTCTGGATTAGTCTTTTTGATGGTGAAGTCGAATGAATATTCAACGTAAGTACAGTTTACCTAATTGCACGCTACTTTTAGAAGGTTTAAATGACGCTTCAAAAACAACACAGTTTCAAGAAATGCGTCCGGAACTGTCTATTTTAGTAAATGCTGAATGTACTTTATCTGGTTACACTCAACCTCTAACAGGTGGTAGACAGTTTTTTGAAAGTTTAGTTAGAACTGTGAGTGCCTATGCTCAAGAATTTTTGAGTAATGTTTCTAATCCCCAAGCACACAATTCGGAATCGGAATTAGTCCAGTTACAAAGAATTAATCATAATCAACACCGATTGAGCGTACATTCGGACATGGCTCAAGGCAATTTAAATAATGGTGGTAATGCCAAACAAACTATTGAAATTGATTTAAATTCAGTACAATTGTTCGATTTAGTCGAAGCTGTAGATCAATTTTTTGCTGATACTCAAACTTTACCAGAATTAACTTTAGAACTACAACCAGTTGCGAGGGGACATAGTGCTGTTCAAGGTGTTTTACTCGAACAAGCAGTACCCGCCACTTTTGGAGTCGCCAGTTTAGCTGCTACTGCGATCGCGTTTAATTTAATTCCTGCACCAGAGTTTAAAACTCCATCTACTCAGCAAGAAAACACTAACTCCACAACTGAAATTAAGCCGACTATTCAACCTACTCCCGAACCGAATAAACAACAAGCAAATACGACTACAACAACTAACCAATCGAATAGTCAACCGGGAGTTGTTAGGGATTTAGAAAAACTTGTTGGTTCAGCTCCCGAAATCAAGAATGCATCGCGATTGCGTAAACTGAATACTCAAGTATACGAACAACTTAATCAAGCTTGGCAAAATCGTCAGTTGCAGTCCGATTTAGTTTATCGTCTGGGTGCGGCTGGTGATGGTGCCATTATTGGTTACAAAGCTATAGATGAAACAGCCAATACCGGCATTGAACAAACTCCCCTACCCAAATTACTTTATAATCCCGCTAACAGTGCTGCGATCGCCAATGAACCAATTGCTCAATTTAGGGCAGTTTTTAGAAAAACGGGAGTTTTGGAAGTTAGTCCCTGGATTGGATACATTAATAAGTCTGATAATCTGGGAACAAATATTACCGACGAAAACACCATTTCTAGTTTAAATCAAAAGCTATCAACTGCTATTCGTCAAAATTCTAGCAGTAATACTACTTATAATGAAGTATTAAAATATCGAGTAGCTGTTAAAGAAAATGGCAGCATTGCTGACTATGAACCTTTGAATAAAGCTGCCTTTGACAACTTCCGACAAACGCCTATTCCCAAGCTCTTTCCAGATAATACCAACAATGCAGCACAAAAAGCATCTTTAGCTCAGTTTCAGGTGGAATTCAAACCAGGTGGAGAAGTGGAAATTACACCTTGGCAGGGATATCGTTAATTGGCAATAAGCCATCAAGTGACTCAATTTTAGATTTTAGATTTTAGATTGAATAAGTCAAAATCCTTGTATCTTTAAAAGCCTTCAACTTTCTCAATTTATTTTGATAATTTACCGTAAGGGGAGGGCAAACAACAAAAATATTTTTCTCATCTGAAATATGAAGCTCAATCCAAAATTCAAAATCTAAAATCCAAAATTGAGTATCCTCATCTAACAACCTTACCCATATAATTTCCCCATAATTGAGCGGCTTGAGCGCTACTACCTCTTGTGGGAGAATTGTTATCGTTTCCCAACCAAATACCTGTAGTCAGTTGCCGACGAGGAATAAACCCAATAAACCACAAATCAACGTTTTTATCTGTGGTGCCGGTTTTTCCACCTTCTCCAAATCCAATAGAAGCACCGCGCCCCGTACCACTTGTGACTACTTGACGCATTAAATTAATCATCGTGTCAGCAACCCCTGCTTTAAGCACTCTATTATTAGCTTCTCGATCTTGATTGAAAGAATAAATTACACGACAGGTTGATAAATCATCGCGATCGCTACATTCACTACTATCAAGAATTCGTTTGATTGCATGAGGACGATTCCATACACCCCGATTAGCAACACCAGCAAAGGCTCCGGTCATTTCTAATACAGTTGTTTCACTTTGACCTAATACTAAACCAGGAACTGGATTTAGTTGCGATCGCACTCCCAATCTTTCGGCAGTTTTGACTACTTTATCCAAGCCAACATCGCGAGCAATTCGCAACGCAATCGGGTTTTCTGAAAGAGCAAATCCAGTTGCAATAGTCAATGGAGCAGTACCACTTCTACAAGGTTTATAAGTAAAACCCTGCCAAGTCATTGAACTACAGCCATAACTTCTTCCTGTAGAAAATCCTTGTTCGATGGCGGCAGTATATGGAAAAATTTTAAAAGTGGAGCCTGGTTGTCTTTTTGCTTGATAAGCGCGATTAAACTGAGTGGCTTGATAATTGCTTCCACCAACCATGGCTTTAATTGCACCCGTACTTGAATCAAGAGTGACTATAGCTCCTTGAGAAAAACCAAAATTCGCTCCACTAGTTTTAATGTGGTTATTTAACGAAGCTTCAGCAGTCTCTTGAATTTTTGGATCTAACTGAGTTTCAATAATAAAATTTCCTTCAGATGCCAATTCTTTTCCCAGAATATATTCCAGCTCGCTAAATACATAATCGTAAAAATAAGGAGCAATTCTGTTGGCTTGACGCTCACAAACCTTCGAGCTAACTTCAAGAGGCGAACGTCTGGAACTATTGTACTCATCTTGCTTGAGTCCACCCATTTCCCGCATTCGTCTTAACACACGATTGCGATAGCCAATAATTCTATTTCTACTTTGAGTATCACCGCAAAAATTAAACCCATTAGGAGCGGGTAAAATTCCTACTAAAGTCGCAGACTCTGCTGCTGTCAATTCTTTAGCTGATTTCTCAAAATAATACCGCGCAGCATCTTCAAAACCCGAAGTATTTACACCCAAATAAACTCGGTTTAGATAACTTAATAAAATATCGTCTTTACTATAAAAAGTTTCTAGCTTCAACGATACAATAGCTTCTCGGACTTTGCGACCTAGAGAATCCTGTCTACCTACATAATCTCGGAATAAACTACGAGCTACTTGCTGAGTAACCGTACTCGCACCTTGTTGCACATCACCACTACGAGTATTGATAAATACCGCCCGTAAAATACCATAAGGATCAACACCGAAGTGCCAATTAAAACGGCTATCTTCGGAAGCTACAATCGCTCCAGGTAAATAAGGACCAAAATCCGACAGTTTTTTCAAATCTACATGAGCAGTAGTTCTCGGTTCTTGTAGAGGTGTTTCACCATCTCCAGCATAAACTACTACTGGACCTTGAGTGGCTTGGGGTAAAGGTCGAACCGAAAATTTTAGCCATTCGATACCAATTATCAAAGCAAACAACAGACTGACACCGGCTACTCCATAACCTGCCCAAGTCGCAGTTTTTACGTAAAACGGTGGCGGATCTAAATATTGTAAACGTACCGAAGCAGCAAGTTCCGGTGGCCCTAAAGTCAAAACATCACCATGACGCAATTCCAAGGATTCAATTCGACGCTTACCGCGATAAATGCCATTGGTGGATTTTTCATCTTTAATCACAAAAACCGACTTGCGTTGAGACGAATCTCGTGATAATGACAGATGGATTTGACTGACAACCGGATTTCGGATGACTATATCGCAGGATTTGGAACTACGACCAATCGTATAGCGATCGCCAAGCAAAGGATACATTTGAGCCGTTGATGCCCCAGCTTCCTGTACCCAAAGTTCTGGTACCCTAGCATTCGGCTTGAGCGCCAGCTTGGAAAAATCAACCCGAGCTTGAATTGTCTGTACAGCTTGAGTCAGTTGACCAAGCAATGTCTGTGGCTTTTTCGGAGGTTGGGGAGAACTCATGGGCTATTCACACCACGGTTGTAATTTAATAATCGGGCAAAATTATGCCCTGTAAGGCTGTTATTTCACTATTCTACTCATAAGCATATATGAAGTTTGCTAATACGTAATTGTTCCACTACTTATATGATACAAATAATTATCTTAGTAAAATTACTTATAGAAGTATTCTTTTCCAATTTAATAACGGTTGTAATTGTTTGATAGTCAATTACTCATTATTACTTAGGAGTTAACAATATTAATTCAAATTGGGACAAAAATCAGTATATTTATCAATTGCTCTATTATAAACGATAAAAATTTGACATTTTTAATTGGTTAGATAGACAAAATTACAAATACACATCTTCATTTAGACAGATTTTATAAAGCCATTTGTTTGATTTAATGGGCTGAGGTATTAATTTCGAGGAGTGGATAATCATGAAGAGCAAATTTGTAACCCTTGTTGGTACAGTTCTGACTCTAGCATTAAGTAGCACTGTTGCGGTTGCTCAATCGAATAAATTCCCTGAGCGAGACTTTCCAAGTAGTGAAACAACGACAGAAACTTCAGAACCTTCTGCTGATGGTTCTAATATGGTTGCGGCTGCGGAAGAAAAGCTTTCACCGGATGCAATGGAAATTTTATGTGTCCGTTTCCCACTGAATTCTCGTTGTGAAGGTAAAGCAGAAGCAACAACTTCTCCAGAGAACACAAATACAGAAGAAATTACTCCCCCAGATAATACTATTGAGACTACACCAGGCGCTCCTCTTCCTGGTACCACTCCAGAAGGAGAAGTAGCTCCGAGTGAAGATGATGCTCCCACCAATATGACTCCAATGCCTGGTGGTATGACTCCTGAAGCAATTCCTAGTGAAGATGATGCTCCCACTAATATGACTCCAATGCCTGGTGGTATGACTCCTGAAGCAATTCCTAGTGAAGATGATGCTCCCACTAATATGACTCCAATGCCTGGTGGTATGACTCCTGAAGCAATTCCTAGTGAAGATGATGCTCCCGCCAATATTACTCCAATGCCTGGTGGTATGACTCCTGAAGCAATTCCGAGTCAAGATGATGGTCCCACTAATATTACTCCAATGCCTGGTGGTGTAACTCCTGAAGCAATTCCGAGTCAAGATGATGCTCCCACTAATCTGAATCAACCAGGAGACACAACTCTTCCAGACTCAAATTCCCCTAGCAATACCGAAGAAGAAACAACTCCTGATAATGGAGCAGGGATATTAGCTCCTCAATAAAAGTCAAAATTCAATACTGACTTATAAAAAACCTTGATAAATAAGGTTAAAAGAAAATAAGTTCTGGTTTCTCTAAAATTAGTGATTAGCTTTACAGCTATAACTAATCCCATTAGTGAATATCCAGAACTTTTTTATTAATTATTTTGAGGATAACCGCAGAAGTCGGGTTTTTTTAGATTTGTAAGGGTTTTACAGATATTTATCCGAAAAACCCGACTTCTAAACCCTACTTCTCAATTGGAAATTTGATTATTGTTAACTGTTAACTGATAACTGATAACTGATAACTGATTCTTATCTTGAAGAACGATGATTTGAAGGTGTTTTTTGAAAAGAGGCAATGATTAAACAAGCAATACCAATATTAATAAATACATCAGCCAAATTAAATACAGGGAAATTAATTAATCTAAAATCAAGAAAATCTATAACGTAGCCTAGTAAAAATCGATCAATACCATTACCGATAGCTCCACTTAAAATTAAACCATATCCCCATTGCTCCCAACGACTTAAAATCGGACTAAATAAAGCCAACGCTATCAATGCCAAACTTACTAATAAAGATAGCCAGCGTAACCACTCTACTTTCCCTGCAAACAAACTAAAAGCAGCCCCAGTATTTTGAACATAGGTAAAATGAAATATTCCTTGTATTAGTGGTTGTGTTTCTCCTAAACTAAAATTTTGCACCACCCAATATTTTGTCAATTGATCCAAGATAAAACCGGCAATAGCAGCTATCCAAAATAAACGATTTTTTAAACGCATGAGATATTGGTTAGTGGATGGTGGATTGTGGATGGTTGTTAGTTGTTAGTGGTTAGTGGATGGTGGATGGTGGTTAGTAGATGGTTGGTGGCTGATAACTGTCCCAGGTCAACTAATAAAACATTAAATGTCGCAGTACATATGCTACTACAGTAACGGCACAAACTACAGCGAATTGTCCCGGCAATAGAAACAATGAATATTCTTTAATTGCTTGCAATAAAGATAATTTTTCCGCACCTTGCCAACCTAAAGCATAAGTGATGACCAAATAACTAATACCGCACAGATGAACTGTTAACAAGCCACAAATGCAACTAAATCCCAGAGTTTCTAATTTTGGTCTAACTTTAAAAGCAAAAAAACCGCAAATCCAAGCCCCAGGAATAAAACCTAGTAAATAACCGAACTGGGAAAGCTTGACATAACCGATACCTCCACCGTCTGTAAATACGGGTAACAAAGTTAAACCCATGACTAAGTAGGCAATTTGGGAAAGCGCCCCGGCATTATTACCTCCCAAACAACCGACTAACAACACCCCACCAATTTGATAACTGACACCTAAAGGAAAAGCATGAATTCCGTGGTTACTCCAACTCCAAGGTAGGATAGTAATATAAGCTTTTTGGAAGGTACCACACATAGTTAGTAGTAAGCCAATCATTGACCATAACAATTGGTTGGATGCAGCTAGCATTGATCAGATTCTCATACAGAAAGGGGAAAATAATATGACTATTCTCTGCTGACTAATGGTCTATGTCATTAGTTGCAAGGATTCCAATATTTGTAATGGCAGCGTCTTGCTCCCTATTGACGATAAACCAGCCTTTCGGCTCACAATTTCTCAAACCACCACAATAAATGGCACAGATTATTAATTCAAAAAAATACTTATATTTTTATAGAGTTTTATAGAGTTTTATCAAGGTTTACCATTTTTACTGATATCGCATCCTATTCTAATGCGTCTAACTACCTAATGTCCAAAATTTGACTTAGGTTGCTAAAGTCATCAATTTTGCTTTTATGGATTTTGACTCAATACTTAAATTCTCCTATCTTCAAATATTTGCATCCGGATAAGAAGTTAAATCAGCTTATAGTACTGCAGTACTATAAGCAAGGTAATAATCCACGCTAATTAAAATATAAACCTTAGACTCATTGCTAAGTTTTAGTATAGTTATATAATAAATTTTGCTGATGCTATTGATACAAAATTTTCAATGTATGATTTATTTAATTTCCATAGCTGAATAATTGTCAAATTTTTCATTCTAACAAGAAATATAAATTTTTGCCGGAATGAGTACGAAGAGACATTAGAATCGAACTTTGTTAACCTTATCTTTACTGATTTGGGGTATATTATAAACGACAACAGCACCTTTGTGATTCTACTGGATTAGAAGTTTAACCGAACCAACTGCTACTGTTGCTGCTTTGGGTTATAAATTTGTCATTTCTTTCAACTAAAACCAGCGGTGAGTTGCTTGAGTTGCGTTTTTGACTTTGGTTTCATTGGTTTTGATTTTAAGTATTATTGTTCGCTTGACAACTCATGCTAAATCTAAATAATTACATAGGTAATTTTGATTTGGGTTAGATGAATGCAATAAGACTTCTTACTCAACGGGGAAAAAGGGCATCAAACAAGACATTGGTAGACTAGCGATTACTGCTTTTAAGCTTTCTGAGAAACAATTAACTTAATTATGAATACACAAACTTCTACTGTAAACAACAGCGAAATTGCATTAAGAACGGAAGCACTAAATGCTTATTATGGTAGCTTTTTAGCATTAAAGGATATCTATATGAATATCCCCAGAAACCAAGTGACTGCTTTTATTGGTCCTTCTGGATGTGGTAAAAGTACTCTACTACGATGTTTCAACCGTCTTAACGATTTGATTGAGGTATTCCGCTTAGAAGGTCAAGTTCTTTATAATGGCCAAAATTTGTATGGATCTAAAGTTGACCCTGTAGAAATACGTCGTAAAATCGGGATGGTATTTCAAAAACCCAATCCATTTCCCAAATCTATCTATGAAAATATTGCTTTTGGAGCCAGAATTAATGGTTACAAAGGTGATATGGATGAATTAGTCGAAAACTCCCTCAAAGGTGCGGCTTTGTGGAATGAAGTTAAAGATAAACTAAAGCAAAGTGGTTTATCTATATCCGGGGGACAACAACAACGTTTGTGTATTGCTAGGGCGATCGCAGTTCAACCCAATATTATTTTAATGGATGAACCTTGCTCTGCTCTTGACCCCAAGTCTACTCTACAAGTAGAAGAGTTGATTAAAGAACTTAAAGAGCAATTCACCGTTGTTATCGTTACTCATAATATGCAGCAAGCATCACGAGTATCGGACATGACAGCCTTTTTTAATGTTAGAGTCGGAGAAAAAGGAGGCCGTACTGGCTATTTGGTGGAATACGAACAGACCGAAAGCATTTTCCAAAATCCTCAACAAGAAGATACTAAGGAATATATCAGTGGTAAGTTCGGTTAAATATTAGGCAAAAATTATGCCTAATATGCACTATAAATGTTTGACTCTCGGAGATAATCTGAGAGTTATTTCTTTATTTCTAAACTTAGGCGAAGCGGGCGGCGGGAATCGAACCCGCATCATTAGCTTGGAAGGCTAAGGTTTTACCACTAAACTACGCCCGCATTGTTTTTAACTTTACTATTGTATTACATTGATAAATAAAAATCAAGAGTCCGGCTGAATCTTTACACGTATCAATAAATTGCTTTTCCGTGGTTTTAATTTACCTGTGATCGGATCTAGGTCTGTTGCTGGATAAAACAATTTTTTATTCTTTAAATTTTGATCCACATATGTTTGATATTTCTCTCTTTCTTGTTCGGTTGCGCTTGGATCAATAAATAGTTCTTCTACATTACCTTGCTCATCAATTGTTAAGAAGACTTGAAACTCTACAGGCTGAAAATCATTTTCTTGGGAAGCTGGAATTACAAAGGTTTGAGAAATATTTTCTTGAATTTGAGGGGCATTATCTGGTATATCAGTTTTTTGCTTATAAGGAACCACATTCCAACTAGCAGTTAATATCCCTCCACTTTGAGTAGGTTGATTTTGAATGGGAACTGGTGAGACTTTTTTGCTTTGTTGTGGAGTTTGTCCTAATGCATTAGTGGGAGCATCGGCAATTTGTTCACCATCTACGGGGTTTTGAGGCTGTTGTTGGGTTGCTAGTTGACGTTGTTCTTCGGCTTCTAACTTACTTTGTTGCGCTAATCGGCGTTGTTCTAATTGTTGTTGTTCTAATTCTTGTTTCTGTAATTGAGCTTGTAATTGTTGTTGTTGTTCTAATTCTTGTTTCTGTAATTGAGCTTCTAATTGTTGTTGTTGTGCTAATTCTTGTTTCTGTAATTGGGCTTCTAATTGTTGTTGTTGTGCTAATTCTTATTTCTGTAATTGAGCTTCTAATTGTTCTTGTTGAACTTGTCTTTGACGTAATTGTTCTGCTTGTTGACGTAATTGGGCTTCTAATTGACGTTGCTGTTCTAATTCTAATTGACGTTGTTGCTGCTGTATTTTTTGATTATCAAAAGCAATAACATCCCTATCAATAGAAGTAAGTTTAGTAGTAGGTTGTGAATTTTGAGGAACAATCGGTTTTGCGGCTTGGTTTAGGGAAGTATTTAATGACTTGGGTGGAATTGGTTTTGGTTTTGGTTGAACTGGTGATGATTTTTGGGGAGAAATGTCGAGCAATTCAATTGCAACAACAGATTGCGTTACACCGGAGGTGTTTAGCTCCGCTAATCGTCGTTGCTGTGATAAGTTAAATTGATATAAACTGAGCGCCCAGAACGCCAATAGATGTAGGATAACTGAACCACAAGAAAAAGCAATCCACCATTTGGGTGAATCAGTTTGTCGTCTCCAGGTTTTTTCTGGAAATAAACTTTTTTCTGCAACCGATTGTGTCATATATCTATAATTAATTATTATCTAGATCAAAATCGGTAATTAGAGAAATGACGAGCAATTAGTGAGAAGTTGGGTTTTGAGCACATTTCTGTTGTATTACAGATATTTTACGAAAAAACCCGACTTATGTGATTATCGTAGAATACAGGTTGATTTAGAAGCCAAGTAGAAAAATAAATCGATTTACATATTTGAGCAGAAATTTAGCCCTATTCCTTTGTCTCCCTTTCTCTGTTCTCTGTTCCCTGTTGCGGAATTTTTCGTCAGGTAAGAAGTCGGGTTTTGAGCAAAATTATCAGTTTGCGATCGATATTGCTCGTAAAAACCCGACTTCTGTGATTATCCTGTTCCCTACTGCCTAATTAACGACAAAAGTTAGAACAGTTTCATCGACTCCTTTCAATTCCAAAGGTTTACCTTTAATAATTTCTTCTTCTTGTAAATAATCAGCTACCGCAGCAGAAACAAGAATAGTACCAGGCTCGGCAGCATTCTGTAAGCGAGAAGCAATATTTACAGAAGGACCGATCGCAGTATAATCGGCACGTTCGGAACTACCAAACATTCCGACAACCGCTGTACCTTGATGGATACCGCAGCGAAACTGAAGCGCATTACGTCCATCGGCATCAAAGATACCTTGCTCTTGCCAGCGTTGGTTCAACTCAGAAAGCCCGCGTAACATGGCTCTAGAAGTGTTAACGGCACGACGTACTTGTTCGTTGGGTGTCAAGTCTTCCGGCGCTCCATACAAAGCCAAAATCGCATCTCCCATGAATTTATCTACAGTTCCGCCGTTATCAAATACAGCTTTTGTCATCGATTCTAAGTATTCGTTGAGCAATTCTGCAACTTTTCGCGACCTTAAATTGTTTGATAATTGAGTAAAACCAACTATATCGCTAAATAAAACTGTAATTAAACGCGGTTCGGGGCGTAAATCTAAAATTAAATCACCGGCAGCGGCTTTTCGCACTAAAGCAGGAGGTAAAAAGCGCTGAAGTACGGATTCTGTTAAATAAGTATTTAATTCTATAACTTTGCGTTCGTTTTCTTTTAAAGCTAAGAGATTACGAGCTTCAGCTAAAAGTTCTCTATCATTGAATGGTTTAGCTAAATAAGCATCTGCACCGCGTTCGGTTCCTTCAATACGGGTATCTTCATCAACTTTGGCAGTCAAGAGGATAATTGGTATTCCTTTGAGAGTCTCGTCGGAGCGTATTGTCAGAATCATCTCTAATCCGCTGACTACAGGCATCATTAAATCGGTGACAATTAATTGAGGTAATGATTCCTTTGCTATTTTACAACCTTCGGCACCATTTCTAGCTGTTTTGACTTGATAGCCTGCTTCGCGAAGAATGCTTGATACATAAGCTCGCATATCTGGATTATCATCGACAACTAAAACTAATTGTCCTTTTCCTGTTGTTAACTGTTGATTTTCCAGATTTGCTAACAACAACTCCTGTGGAATATCTTGAGTATGATTATCTGTTGAGTCAATTAATTCTAAATCAGCTAACTCTACAGCAGCACGACTGAGATTAACTTTACTCTCCTCTTCTACTACCTGCTCTAGATTTAAATGAGCGCTTCCCGATGGAAGGGATATGGTAAAATTTGTCCCGCTTCCGTACACCGAATCAATTGTGACTTTACCTCCATGAACTTCTACTAACTCTTTAACCAAAGCTAAACCTAAACCTGTACCTTCATAGGAACGATTTTCTGAACCTTCTGCTTGACGAAAACGTTCAAATAAGAAAGGAATTTGTTCTTGGGCAATACCAATTCCGGTGTCTTCTACTTGTAAAATACAATCCGAACCCGCAGACAGTACTCTCACAGTAATGGTACCGTTTTGGTTGGTAAATTTCATGGCATTCGACAGTAGATTATAAACTACTTTATCGAATTTTTCCATATCTAAATAAACCGCAGGACAATCATCTAATTCTGCTAGTAAATGTAATTCTTTTTTCTCGCAGTATGGACGAAATGACTCGACAATTTGACTGACAAATTCCACTAAATCGCATTTACGAAAAGTTGGCTGCATCCTCCCGGCATCTAAACGTTGTAAATCTAATAATTGATTAACCAACCGCAATAAACGTCTGGAATTTCGCAAAGCAATGATACTTTGTTCGTAAGATAATCCTTTCCCCGTGTTTACTGCTGATTCCAAAGGCCCTTGAATTAAAGTTATCGGGGTACGGAATTCGTGGGAAATATTTTGGAAAAATTCAGTTTTTTGTTTGTCTAATTCCAACAAACATTCGGCTTGTTGTCGAGTTTTTTGATATAGTCGGGACTGTTGAACTGCAAGGGCTGCTTGAACTGCTACAGATGCAGCTAATTCTATTTCTGACTTGAGCCAATGGCGTGATTTTTTACTTTCCCTTAAAGTAATACTACCGATAATTTTACCGTCGGCAAGTAATGGAACTATCATCAAAGAGCGAGTTGACATTTTCACAGCTAAATCAAAACCGTTGACATCAAAAGGACAATGATTTATATCGGCAATGATTACCGGCTCTTGAGTTTGTAAGATTTCTTGCAGTATTTGATTTTCCTTAATTGGTGCTAAAGACTGGGGTAATTGCTGTATCGGTAAATTTTGAGAACTATCGTATAAGCCAACACATTCAACAAATTCCGATTCGGCAGTCCATAAAGATAAAATACAGCCATCTACCTGTAAAGCTTGTCCCAGTTGTTGAGTAATAGCAGCAAAAATTTCTTGGGGATCTAAACTAGAACGAATCGCACTAGTAATAGTATTAACCAATGCTTCCCGTTGAGCAAGAGCCTGTACCTGTTCGTAAGCACGAGCTTGAGATAAAGCTAATGCAGCTTGATTTGCCACCATTACCACTAATTCTACTTCCGAATCTTCCCAATCGCGACATTCTTGAAACTGATGCAATGCCAAAACAGCAATTAATTCCTGTTGACAAATCAGCGGTACTATTAAGCTAGAACATATTTTAGCCTGTTGATAAACCCGATGGCGATCGCGTTCCAAATTGGTATCTTGTTGAATGCGCTCGTCTTCTGTGGCATCATAAATTACCTGAACTTCGCGAGTTTCCCAGACTGCATGAGCTAATAATTCGGATGCAAGTTGTTTTTTCTCTTCTAGATAATTATCTAATTCTTCTTGAAGATTTTTTTGATAAATAAAACCTTCTAAAACTAACTGTCCATTCTGGAAAGGACGTAAAAGACATACATCTAACGACAACATATCACCGACATTATCTACAATTGCTTGGAGAATTTGCCGATAATCTAAAGCGCTACGAATCGTATTAGTTACAGAGTTGAGCAGCGATTCTTGACGTAATGTCCGGGTTAGTTCATGAGTACGCGCTCGGAGAACATTATGAGTATCCAAAGCTTGACGTACTACAGCTTTCAGTTCTTCCGCTTCCCACGGTTTAGTTACATATTTAAATACTTTACCAGCATTAATAGCTTCCACCAAGTCTTCGACATCAGTGTAGCCAGTTAAAATAATTCGGATAATATCTGGATATTGAGTCGCCGTCAAACTCAAGAATTCTGTACCGCTCATCATTGGCATTCGCTGATCGGAGATAATTACTGATATATCTCCTTCTTTTGCGAGTAATTCTAATGCATCTGGACCACTACTGGCTCGTAACACCTTATATTCGCGATAAAATGTACGGTATAGCAGGTCTAGGTTGTCGGGTTCGTCATCGACAACCAATATTTTTGGTTTTTTGTTTACTTGGGATTTCATGCACCGCTTCCATGCAGTAACGGCAGTCGGATAAATAGTTTAATTAGGTAGGAATGTTTTAACATTCGATTTTATAAGAGAGTATTTTAACTGCAATCGGCAGTTTGCTTGCTTTAAAGGTAAGGAGCGAGAGCTTTATCCCAGGACATTCATCAAGAAAAGCATCCCCCAGAGTTGATAATCGATATGTTCTAGCAAAATTTTTCTTCACCCCCAAGGATAATTTTTATTTCAATTACACTTACACAAGACAGTTTTTTACGCTAGCTAGATTGATTCACCTAGTAGATGTCGTCTTAGTTTTCCCGTTTTAGCGCCAACACTAACATCTGATGGTAAATTTTATTGATGGCGATCGCAATTAAAACAGCAATATTACAACAATAATAGTTAATTTACGAGTATTTTAATCAACTATTAGTTTACGTAAAATTATTGAGATAGCGTCTCCATATATTAGTGTTGTGTAGATTTATATTGTATCAATTCCATCACCGTTTCATTTGTCAGTTGAATGATAATTAATCTTTTAGCTCTTAAACAACTAAGTAACAGACTTTTACTAGCTTAGGCAAACTATCCATAATCATGTAGTAATTGCGTATACACCTGCAACTTAAACTACAACTTGATCAAAAGCAATGGGAAATGAAAGTCCCCGTATCAGTCTGAAAACCTTGTCTCAAACTGTAACTATATATAACTATTAAATGTTTTTGAGATATTTTGAGATATTTTGATAAAAGAATTAATTTAGCAATCAGAGTGGTCAATTGTAAAAATTGGCGTTATGGAAGTAAAAAGTACTATCTTATAGATTAAAATATGTGTTCTTTGTACTTGTGTCAGAGAATGCCAATAAAGCTTTTAATCAAGTTACAACTTGTGCCATGGGCGCAGTATTTGTTCGAGAACTTGTTACTATCAATCACTCCCTTTGAGGAAGTAGGGAGCAAGCTGATGCGGCTAAAAAGTGCTGTATTGCAGAATATCATTACCGCGTCAGTTAGCTGTATAGTTGGAAAAAGAAGTGTTGCGATTGTCGGCCAATTCGGTTTATTGTCTGTTTTACTACAAAAAATCGACAGGTTTTGCTGGATATTTTTAGCTAACAGCAATAATCCCTCCACTTTGCCCCGATTTGCTGATCTTCAAAAACATCCCACACCGAATCCCAATTTTTGCATTTTTCAATTAAAGTTTTCAGATCAGAACGGATGGTGTTGTACGAATAGTAATGCATATTTTCGATGAATAACTTTAACAGCAAATTAGCCTTGACTCCTTGTTTTTCTGTTCCATCTCAGCAAAAGCCAGTTGCGGTAGCCACTACCCCAATCACCTCCCAATTTCAGATTCGGCTCTGCTCACCTGCCGATTTGACTGGTGTTGCCCAAATTATCGCTGAAAGCTTCCACTCCCGTGATGGTTTATGGGGATGGGCTTTTCCATTGTTGCGTTTGGGCATCTATGAAGATTTAAGACATCGTTTGGCTACCTCCGCACCCCACCATGCTTGTTTGGTTGCCGTTGATAATCGCGAACACACAAGCTCAAATTTAGTGGCAACGGTAGAATTAAGCGTGCGTTTAGGCGATTCTTGGACTCACACAGGTACTAGAAAAAGTTTTGCTTATTTATCTAATTTAGCCGTAGATCCACAGTACCGCAGGCAAGGAGCGGCTCGTGCATTATTAACTAGCTGCGAAAAAGTCGTTAGGGAATGGGGATTTAATGATTTGTATCTCCATGTTTTGGAAAATAACCATCAAGCTCGGCAACTTTATTTCAAGTTGGGATACCGGATGTACCAAATTGATGCTAATTGGAATACATTTTTGTTCCGACATTCGCGACAAATGTTACTCTACAAACACCTTTGTGACTGTTAAATGATCTGATTTTATTGAATATTTTATTCAATATTTAAGTAATTAGATCAGTTATAAACAAGTAAATTAAGGACTTGACTTAGCATTGATTCAATGTTAAGCAGATTTTATTGTTCATTAATGCCAAAAATTTTTCATACTTATTTTCAACAAGTATGAATTAGTAACTATGTATTTTATATTTATTAATGATACTTTTTTTTTCTAAAAAATATTTGTTTTAGATCGGTTTTATCTGTTGATTTATTTGCCAATAGCCTTAGTTTGATCATAAAAGCTATCTGTACAACAATTTTTGAAGCAATAAAGAAGAATAAATAGTATATATTTAGTGTACAAAGCAGTCAGTCAGCAATTTCAAAGGATAAAGGCACAACAACTTTAGCAAATTATTGATTTTATTCATATTTTCTTTAATATATTGCGGATGTAGTTGTAGTAAGCTAATTTTTGTAGAGCAAATGTTTGATGACTTATTGAAATTTTAGATAGTTAAAGCATATTTAATTAACTTTGATCAGCAATTCAGTAACATTACACTTAAATTAACTAATGCCTTACATTAACTTTGTATACAAAATGGCTATCTTTATCGAAACTTTAAGTAAAGATTCCTGTACTGGAAGACAAATGCAGTTAAATCACATAAAATATGGTTACTCAACTAGTCAACTTAGTTGATTTAAATTTATTTAAGTTAAGCCGCACAATAAAGCTTTAGATAATAGCAAAACTAACAGCTGTATTGATTGAATTCATCGAGAATTGCAAGATTAAGTTTAGATTAGTTCCTTGATTGATTAAAATTCTTATAAAAGATGGATAGCGAAAACCGCAAACGCTATCAAACTGCTATGGTATCAACTTATTATCCCGACACTTGTTTTCTTGACTATATTGTAATGCCAGATGGACTTGAGCAATCTTATGGCTCAGACCTACTGACAAAACTCCATAGTGGGAAGGTTTTTATGGTCAATAGTCGCAGACGAAATGGACTAATACTATTTAAAGGTTATCACGCAGAGTTTGCCGGTCCCGGAGCGGCTGTGGGTGGTGATTATGATCGCGATTGTCTTCACGTATTACCCATCGGAAATGTTTCGTCAATGTTACTGACAACAAATTCATCCGAAGACCGTCAAAAGTCTTATTTAATTAGACGACAATGGATTAGATTGATCAAGCAAATCACTGAAAATCCAGTTCCCCAGCAGCGAATTCAAAGGATTCTCGATCAATTTGAACAATATTTTCCACCAGAAGTTGTCACTCAGCTACCGAATGAAGCATTTGCTATGTTAGTCGGAGTTTTACCACAAACTGTAGCCATAGTGCGTCGTTTGGCTAATGGAGTAGATACCCTAAGTTAAAAAAAAATAAAATATATATATAGGGTAAAAACACTCTTGTTAAAAGTTAGAATGTTATAGTAAACTATTCTCAATTTGATTCAAATTTTGTTTAAATTTTATTTGATTTTTATTTAATTTTGATTTAATTTTTATTTACTCCCGAACCGGCAGAAGATTACGGATAAAAAAACCCTCCTAGACGCAGAGAACACTTCTTGAAAGAGATAAAGCGGGATAGGAGTAATTTTAAATATTTTTCAAAGCAGTTTCAAATCGGTTTAAAGTGCGAGCATTTTCTGAGGGAGAACCTACAGTAATTCGCAATCCTCCACCAGTCTCTCGTACTAAAGTACCAGATTTTTTCAGTTTTTGATGAAGATTTTTTAAAGCACTATTTGTTTGGTTGTCAAATTCTCCTTTCAGACGTAGGAAAATAAAGTTGGCATCACTATCAGATATTTCTAATTCTGAATATTGAGATAAATTCTCAATTAACTTAGAACGCTCGCTCAAGGTTTGGGAAATACACTCAAGTAAAAGCGAACGATTTTGCATAGCTATCAATGCAGCGGCGATGGAAAAACTTGGTAAATTATAAGGTAAGCGGACTTTTTCTAAGATAGCAATTATTTCAGGATGACCAATAGAGTAACCCACACGCATTGCAGCTAACCGAAAACCTTTGGAAAATGTCCGTAAAATCACCCAATTAGGATGTTGGGATAATTCACTCGCTACAGTCTTTTGACTGAATTCAAAATAAGCTTCATCAATTACCACTAAAATATCGGAGGGTAAATTTCTTAACCATGACAATTCTGCTGTTGTTAAGCAATTACCCGTGGGAGAATTGGGATGGACGACAAAAACTGTTCTTACAGGTTGTTCTTGAGTCGTTTCTATGGCAATTGATGCTGCTTGCAAATCCATTGCAAAATTTGCGGAATTTCTCGGTATTGTAATTACCGGAATACCTAAAGCTTGTGCCAAAATTCCGTACATGGAGAAAGTTGGTTGAGCGACTAAAACCGAGCCATTTCCTCCCAAACAGGTAGCTATTAGTATAGAACGGATTAGTTCATCTGAACCGTTACCGAGGGAGATATTATTACTTACAACAATGTTCGAGGAAATATTTGCTGATTGATTAACGTATTCACTAATTGCTTGCTTGAGTAAAGAATGTCCTCCATCTGGATAACGATTGGTTTCGATTAACTCTTTATAGCTCCACGCTAACTTTTCTTTTAACTCAGCAGGTAAATCGTAAGGACTTTCATTGGTATCGAGTTTATCCGATTCTATTGATTCTGATGAGATTGGAGTAGGTACACCAATACCGAGATGGGGTTTATAAGCTGCTAATTCTACTAAGTCAGTGCGGAGGAAGGAAAACATATTAATTTTGGATTTTAGATTTTAGATTTTAGATTTTAGATTTTAGATTTTGAATTATGTCTAAATTGCAAAATTCTAGGTTACATCTCACTTAAGTACTTGTCCCAAAATTTAATTAAACATTTCGTTTAGATAGGGAGCGCTTATGTGACTGAGCAGTAAATATAATAAATATATAAATAATCAAGGCTTGACAAAAAATAAATAAAACTAAATATTTGTATCTAATTGTACCAAAAATTTTACCATTTAAAGGTTTCGGACATTAGGTAATTATAGCCAATACCAATATTTTAATGTGAGTTTGATCAAGTTTGATCAATATAATTCCACAATCAGAAGTCGGATGTTTAGGTTAAATATCTTTTACAAAACACAATCATCGTCAAAACCCGACTTCTCGCGCCCCACCAAACAATTAGAATCAGTTAACTGACAAAATCTTCAATGCCTGCCAAATTTCTGGGATTACATTACCTAAACTATGATTACTATTAAGTTCGATTAATTCTACCCAAGAACGTTGTTGAGCGAAATTTCGGCTAGCTTGAATGGGAATTACTTCATCTTGTTGCCCATGGAGGATAAGGGTAGGAATAGGGCGTTGCAAATTTTGTTCTTGATATTGATTTGCGTCAATCAAGAAATCATAACTTAAAGGTAATTCTCGTTGTTCACCATAATGATATACCATGAGATACTTTTCCTGTTGCCAACGCTGCTTGATATCTTGACCTAAAGTAGGCAACCAATGTGATAAAAATCCAAAAGCTGGAGCTAGTAATACTAAACGTTTTACCTGGGGAAATCTTTCTCCTATATGGGCTGCTGTTAAACCTCCTAAACTAGAACCAATAATTGTGACACTGCTATTTTGTGAAATATTCGCAGCAACTTGTTTTATCTGACGGCTAATTGTTAACCCAGAAAAATCGTCACAATTCAAATCGGGAATTTCCAGTTTGATTTGATTTTGAGCAAAGTATTCGAGTATGTACTTAGCTTTCGCAGAATTTGGACTCGATGCAAAGCCGTGAAGGTAGATGTAGTCCATCAGTTGACAGTTGACAGTTGACAGTTGACAGTTCCCTATTCCCTATTTACTGATTACCGCAGCGTCACAAATTCTTCAGCTGCTGAAGGGTGAATACCAACGGTAGCGTCAAAATCTTTTTTCGTTGCACCCATTTTAACAGCGATCGCCACACCTTGAATGATCTCAGCGGCATAGTCTCCTACCATATGAGCGCCTAAAACTTTATCAGTTTCGACATCTACAACTAATTTCATCATTGTTCTTTCTTCTTGCTGTGGCAAAGTATAGAACATAGGACGAAACCGGGTGCGATAAATCTTAACTTTATCTTCTCCAAATTTTTCCTTAGCTTCGGTTTCTGTTAATCCTACTGTTGCCGCTTCGGGTGAGGTAAATACGGCTGTGGCGACATTTTCATGACTAAAAACACGTTTCATATTACCGTATTCACTATCAGCAAAAGCTCTACCTTCACCAATCGCCACCGGAGTTAAATTAATTCTGTCAGTAACATCACCTACAGCAAAAATATGTGAGTGATTAGTTTGACTGTATTCGTTAACGGCGATCGCGTTAGTGGTGCCGTAACCATGTCCCTCTTCTACACTGGAAACTAAATCCACTCCAGCTTTGTCTAAACCCAGTCCTTCTACGTTAGGAAGGCGACCTGTTGCAGCTAATAATACATCGGCTGTGATTGCTTCCTCTTCCCCAGATAAGTTGATTTTTAAGCCTTGAGAAACCTTTTCTATAGATGTGATTTCAGTATTGTTAATTATCCGAATACCATGATTTACCATTCCTTCCTGAATGCCGGTACGAATATCCTCGTCAAAACCTTTCAAAATCATCTTGCCACGGATTATTTGAGTCACTTCACAACCCAAACCGCGCATAATGCAAGCGAATTCCGAACCTATATAACCAGCCCCAATCACGGCAATATGCTGGGGTTTTTCTTTGAGGTGAAAAATCTCATTAGAAGTAATTGCATATTCCATCCCTGGTATATCAGGTTTACTCGGTTTTCCACCAACAGCAATCAAAATTTTATCCGCAGTAACTTTACGTCCATCAACTTCTATAGTATGCTCGTCAATCAAAGCAGCACGACTTAGAATTAATTCGACTCCTGCTTTCTCCAATAAACTGATGTGCAGCGCCGATAATCTTCTGACTTCCTTATCTATAGATGTGATAAACTTTTCCCAATCTAACTCAGTATCGCCGACATTCCAACCATAACCTGCGGCACTTGCAAAGAGTGAGGGAAAGTGAGAAGCATAAACCATGAGTTTTTTGGGAACGCAGCCACGGATAACACAAGTACCACCTACCAAATCGAATTCGGCGATCGCCACTTTTGCTCCATAGCCAGCAGCTCGTTTGGAAGCTGATAAACCTCCAGAACCGGCACCAATTACAAACAAATCGTAATCATAATTCATAATTTTTAGCGTCTTTTTTGCAACAAATAAATTTACTTAAGTTACGTACATTTACAGACAATGGGAGGTGAATTCGACGTTGACTTATCAATTACCTTTGATTAGGCAGTCCCAATAAAAAACAATTTACACCACCAATTGTCTAAGTCTTAATATTTCTTCCCACTGCCGATTGCCGACTGCCGACTGCCAGACTTAGAAGTCAGAAGGGAAGCAAAGCTGTATTTTTGCTGTTAATTGAGAAGTCGGATTATGTTAGAGATATTTAAGGCAAAAAGCCCGACTTCTTGGTGTTGTCTTATTCTCGATCTAATTTAACGTGAGGAATTCCTCAGCACTAGTGGGATGAATACCAATAGCAGAGTCTAAATCTTCTTTAGTAATACCTTTACGAAATGCCACACCAAGAGATTGAATGATATCGGCTGCATTTTCTCCTAACATATGAACTCCGATGACTCGCTCGGATTCACCCTCAACAACGACTTTGATGATTGCTTGCTCTTCTGAGCGGGCGAATTGCGTCATTAATGGTTGAAAGCGATCGCAATAGGATTTTACCGAATCGCCAAATTTTTCGCGGGCTTGATTTTCAGTCATACCTATACTAGCTATTTCCGGACGAGCAAAAACAGCAGAAGGCACATCACCATAATTTACAGTTTGCGGTTTATTTGCAAAAACAGTATTGACAAAAGCAACAGCTTCTGATTTTGCTACAGGAGTTAACTGCAAACGGTTAGTACAATCTCCAACAGCGTAAATATTGTCCTGACTAGTGCGACTATATTCGTCTACTTCGATAGCACCTTTTTCAGCGATTTTGACTTGAGCGTTATCTAAATCGAGATTCTTGGTATTGGGAGTGCGTCCGGTAGCGACTAAAATACTATCGGCGGCAATAGTTTTTTTATATTTACCACTGACAGTTAACAGCCAGCCCTCTTCATAATGTTTAATATGAGTAGCGGTACTGTTGTTAATAAATTTAATTCCCCGTTGAGATAAACTTTCTTGAAGGCTTTGACGAATATGATCATCAAAGCCTTCTAAAATTGTTTCATCCCTGTCAACAACAGTGACTCGACAACCCAAAGCATTCATCATGCTAGAAAATTCTACACCAATGTAACCGCCACCAATAATTGCCAAACGTTTTGGTAAATAGGGTAAATGGAACATTTCGCGGGAAGTAATCGCGTATTCAATACCCGGAATATCCGGAATAAAAGGACGCGCACCAACAGCAATTAAAATTTTATCGGCAGTGATTTTAGATTCGTTGACTTTGATTGTGTGAGCATCAACAAAAGTAGCATGACCGCGTAATAAAGTAATGCCACTTTTTTGAAATTTTTCCTGATAGGAGCGATTAATACTGTCTATATGCTTGTGTACCGACTGGATAAACTGCGTCCAATCGAAATGCGATGAAATTTTACTCCAGCCATAGTCAGTTGCAAATTTATTATGTAGAGCGAAGTCAGCGGCATAGACAATTAACTTTTTGGGGATACAACCGCGATTCAAGCAAGTACCACCAAGGGCTTCTTGTTCGGCGATGGCTACACGCACACCCAAGGAAGCAGCTTTTTTCGCCGCAGCCGCACCAGCAGAACCAGCACCCATTATAAATAAATCGTAATCGTATGTCATAGCTGTGGAGAATTTGAATTGCTTATTTGATGAATGAAGAAGTTCTATTTTGACCACTTCATGCGGTCAGTTTATCCACCGCTGTGCGAGAGCGATGTACCGCTGATTGCTTTGAGGCTGTAATTGTAATTAATCTTAATTGTATAGATATTTCCTCAAAATTCAGAATTTTATCGATAAAATTATGTTTTTTTTATGGGCGTTTCTTATTTTGTCAGCTATAAAAGTTTTTATGAAAAAGATGCATATCTTCTGATGAGCAATACTGCAACTGTCTTTAGGATGAGATTTTTATTGTTTTTGCATATTGATGCATAAATGAATTGAATACACCTCATATACAAATTCTTTGTGATGAGAATCACAGGCATTGATGATTAAGATCCTGGGAATATTCAAGGTAGATAAGCATAATTATATATAACTGAACTCTAGCCGAGTCATTAATAGGGAACACACTAATAGCCGACATCCTTGATTAGAGGATTGTCGGTTTTTTGTATTCATATGTATTGGACTCAAGAGCATGGGGTATAGGAGTAGTTCGGGACTAATCTAAAATCTAAAATCTAAAATCCTACAACTCCTAACAGATAATTAAAAAAGTTTCCCCACGACTTGTTACTAACTGGACAGAGATTCTGCCGTAGCCACTACCAAGCGTAGGGAAGTTAAATCGGTATTTTATTTAAAGTGTCTTTCCGATATCCCATCAAAGTTCTATTAAAGGGATTTATCACAGATGACGGGATAAGTGGGAAAATAACGGCGAATCCCTACTCAATTAAGACATAGCTTGAATGATAAAATCAAAGTAAGGAGCAGCTTGCAATGCATCTTCGGCACTTAGTAAATCAATGCTTGCTTCCTTTAACCCCTTAATAGCTTCTACCATTCCGGGTACGGGAACTCCTAATGAATTATACATTTCCTTGACTCCAATTAAGCCAATTTTTTCAATTGGTTCTTTATCCCCAGCCAGTATTCCATAGGTGATTAAACGCAAATACCAACCATAATCGCGGATACACAGCGCTCGTTCCCGTTGACCATAAGCATTACCACCTGGTGCAATAAAGTCAGGACGCTTTTGCCATAGTGTTTTAGTAGCTTGTTCAACGATCTTTTTTTCATTTTCAGTTAGGGTATTGACAATTCGCAACCGTTGCTCTCCAGTTTGCAAATAGTCTTTAATATTTTTAAGTTCACCACTGCTCGGATAACGCAGTTCGTCGTCGGCTTGGAGAATAACTTGGCTTACTACACTCATGATTTTTTTTTAAAGAAAGTGCGATTTATCAGTTATCAGTTATCAGTTATCAGTCTCCTTACTCGGTGTATGGTCGGAGATTAGATCGGGAGCATATCAATAGATAATTGTTTACTGTTCACTGTTAACTGATTTAATTATTACTGTTAGTTTAGCGACTTAGGTACCCAGAAGGGAAGAGGGGATGGGAAGATGGGGAGATTGGGGGATATTAATTGATTATTGATGATTATTAATTAATGATTGCCGGCAAATCCTAGTCGAGCAGTGGCTCCAAAATCTCAAATCCTCAACTCAAGCTCCTAGATTTATTATGGGGTCAATCCAAAATTCAAAATTTAAAATCCAAAATTGTTTGACTGATGGCTAAAACAAGGTGGAAGCAGGGCGACTTGGTTGAAACGGAAATTACTGATTTGAGTGATACGGGTGATGGTGTAGGGCGAATCGATCAACTGGTGGTGTTTGTACCCGATACTGTACCTGGCGATGGTGTTGTTGTGCGTTTGGTAAATGTCAAGCCCAAATACGCATTCGCCAAAGTTAAAGAATTATTACAACCATCGCCTCATCGTATCAGACCGGCTTGCATTGTTGCGGATAAATGTGGTGGCTGTCAGTGGCAGCATATTAATTATCAGTACCAATTAGCAGCTAAACGTAAAGCAGTGATTCAAGCTTTACAAAAAATTGGTGGTTTTACACAACCGCGAGTCGATGAGGTACTAACTGCGGGTGAACCATTAGACTACCGCAATAAAGCTACTTACCCGGTGGGAATATCTTCGAGTGGGGGTGTAATCGCGGGTTACTACCAAAAATCTTCTCATCAGATAGTCAATTTAAATCAATGTCCGGTGCAGGATTCGCGGTTAAATCCTTTTTTAACCCAGATAAAACAAGATATCGAATCTAATGGTTGGGAGATTTATCACGAAGGTAGCCATAGCGGGATCATTCGTCATCTTGGTTTACGTATCGGTCGCCGTACTGGGGAAGTATTGTTGACCTTGGTGGTAAAAGATTGGATTTTACCAGGAATTGAACAACAAGCACAAGAGTGGTTAGACCACTATCCCCCATTAGTGGGAGTGATGTTAAACCAGAATGGCGATCGCACAAATGTGATTTTTGGTAACGAAACTCGACTGATAGCTGGAAGTTCTGATTTGAAAGAAGAATTTGCTGATTTAAAATGGAAAATCAGAGCCGAAACATTTTTCCAAGTAAATACTGAAACCGCCGAGGCATTATTATACGAAATTCAATCGGAATTAAATTTACAAGGTAAGGAAATATTAGTAGATGCTTATTGTGGTATCGGAACTTTAACTTTACCGCTCGCAAAACAAGTACATCTTGCTATTGGTTTGGAAATACAAGAACACTCTGTAGCTGCTGCCCAAATAAATGCTCAGTATAATCACATAAACAACGTGACGTTCCATTGGGGAAAGGTAGAAGAATTACTGTCTCGAATATCTTCTAAACCAGATATTGTTATACTTGACCCACCAAGGAAAGGATGCGAACCCAGTGTAATCGAAACTTTACGCAAAGTAAAACCGGCTCGTATTGTTTATGTGAGTTGTAAAGCAGCAACACTTGCTCGCGACTTAAAGCAACTTTGTCAAGATGATTTATATACTTTGTCGCGAGTACAACCGGCTGATTTTTTTCCTCAAACAGCTCATGTAGAAGTAGCAGCATTTCTTGTCCGATCAAACTTAGTCAAAGATACTTAGTTTAATTCTCTGGTGAAAATTCCAAATTGTAGTCTAGTGCATAGTAAAAATGCTAAAATTGAATTACTCTAAATATAGAATACCTTTTGTATAAAGAAATTGACGTAATTCCAGACTCTTAAACCAAGAAATACATGAGTTATTTAAGTTACAAATCAGTTATGTTTAGAAGTATAAAAATACTCGTTAATACTTCAAATAAATTTATAGTTTGTAACTATTCGGTAGTAAAAAATCAATAGCCGATTTGAACTTAAGCAACCTTTATTTCTTGATCAGAGTCAAGTTAAGTAGCATACAAAAATTAGTTGTACAAAGATAAAAATTCAGGCAACATGACCACCTCAAATTAATTGCAGGGTGCGGTGTAAATAGTAAAAGTCATGTCTAGCTTAAGCCGAAAGCTACGGGGTTTCTCTTGTGATTACCATTTCACTTCGTCCGGTAGGACGCAATTGGGGTACGATTAGTTTTGCCTCAACTCTATATCTCTGTCCAATTTTAGATTTGCTTTTGGCAGAAATCCCAGGAGAAATGCAAGCTGAGTTGAGACTAGGACTTCAAGAAGCCTTAGTCAATGCAGCAAAGCATGGCAATAATCTCGATCCTGGAAAAAAAGTTGTAGTTCGTTTTTCTTTAATTGATGATAGATATTGGTGGGTAATATCAGATCAAGGTAAGGGATTTATTCCCGAATCCGATTGTGAAGAAAATCCCACCGAATATTTGCCACCTGATGAATCAGAAAATGGTCGCGGTTTATCAATACTGCATCTAATTTTCGATCAGGTGGAATGGAACCGTAGAGGTACGGAGTTACGACTATGCAAGCAGTTGGAGCATAGACGTAGTAGAATACCTTTGTTACGGAATTAGTTAGGAGTTAGTTTTGTAGAGACGTAGCAATGCTACGTCTGTACGGGAGTTAGGAGTTAAGAGTTAGGAGTTAAATTATAACAACTAACAACCAATAATTAACAACTAACTGTCTTTTTTTTGTCCGTGAGTTGGACAAGGTGGCGCACTAATAGAGCGATTTAACCAGCCAGTAGCTTGTTCTAATCTAAGTTGTGCTTCTTCGGGTTGTTCGTTTAAGAGAAATACAAGGGCGGCTGCGGTTTGTTCACAAGCGCGAACTTTGCGGTTAGACTTGAGACGATGCCAATCGCTAGGAGATATACTCAATCTCTCCAATAGAGCTTGAGCTAACTCTAATGTACTTATTTCTTGCAATTGACTAGTTTTAGGCAGTTGACTGGATTGAGACATAACGAAGAAGCTTTCAAAACGTTCTCTTTTACTGTAATACTTCCCTCATGGAGTCGCCGAAAAAATCTTCTCAATCATCAACTGAGGAAAATTTAGAACAAGAATTGCAACAAGAAATATTATCAGTTGAGCAAAACCTGGGTGAGTTAAAACAACGGTATGCTCAGATGCTCGCTGATAAACAGCGTCAGATAGAGCTAGTACGACATTCTGACGAAGTAAAAAAACAGCTGCAACAAACAACAACGCGAACTTTAAAAGCAGAGTTGAAGCAGATTCAAGAAAAATTAGAAAATTTAGACAATGCTTTAGGATTGTTTTCCGAGACTTATTTAGTGCTGTTTGGTGGTAGCGTTATATTTACAAAAAGCGGTTTGAAAGACTTGTTTTGGCAAGTAGTCCGTTTTGGTGGATTGGGCGTTATCATAGGCTGGTTATTAAAGTCTGTAGTTAGTTGACAGTTGACAGTTGACAGTTGTTGGTTGTTGATTGATGGTTGACATCCACCATCCACTAACCACTATCTACTAACTACTAACTACTAACCACTATCGACTAACTACTAACAGCACTTAATTTTTATTATCGGAAGCAAAATATATGATAGAAAGACGGATTGCAGAAATATTACGCAGCGCTCAACCTGATGAATTAATCAAGGTGCAAGGTTGGGTAAGAACGAAACGTGAATTAAAAGGCTTTGCATTTATTGAAGTTAATGATGGTTCATCTCTGGCTAATTTGCAAGTTGTATTAGACGAAGATTTACCAGATTATGAGAATATATTAAAACAATTAAATACAGGTGCTTCTGTGGAGGCATCAGGAATACTGGTTGAGTCTCAAGGGAAAGCACAAAGAATTGAATTAAAAGCGCAAACGCTGAAAGTTTATGGTGAAGCAAATCCCGAAACTTATCCCCTACAGAAAAAACGCCATTCCTTTGAGTTTCTCAGAACAATTGGACATTTACGCAGCCGTACTAATTCCTTGGGTGCGGTTTTTCGGGTGCGTAACGCTTGTGCAGCGGCAATTCATGAATTTTTCCAACAGCGTGGCTTTTTGTGGGTACATACACCGATTATCACCGCTAGCGACTGCGAAGGTGCGGGAGAGCTTTTCAGCGTTACTAGTTTGGATTTAAATAACGTTCCATTAACGTCAGATAAGCAGGTAGACTACAGTAAAGACTTTTTTGGTAAACCAACATATTTAACAGTCAGTGGTCAGTTAGAAGCCGAAATTATGGCAATGACCTTTGGTAATGTTTACACATTTGGTCCTACCTTCCGTGCAGAAAATTCTAACACTTCGCGTCACCTGGCAGAATTTTGGATGGTTGAGCCGGAAATGGCTTTTTGTCAACTATCTGAAGACATGGATTTGGCTGAGGAATTTCTCAGATATGTTTTTAAATATGTAATGGAAAAATGTCCCGAAGATATGGATTTTTTCAATTTGCGAGTTGATAAAACAGTTTTAGAAACCGCAGAAAATATTATTAATAATCAGTTTGAACGAATTACTTATACTGAAGCTGTCAAACTATTAGAAAAAGCCGATGTCCAATTTGAATATCCGGTAAATTGGGGTTTAGATTTACAATCAGAACACGAACGTTATTTGTGCGAACAACTTTTTAAAAAGCCGGTTATTGTGAGTGATTATCCCACAGAAATTAAAGCATTTTATATGCGGTTGAGTGATGATGAAAAAACTGTTGCTGCGATGGATGTTTTAGCACCGAAAATCGGCGAAATTATCGGCGGTTCCCAGCGTGAGGAAAGGTATGATGTATTGGAACACCGGATTAAAGCTCAAGGAATGAAACCAGAAGATTTATGGTGGTACATGGATTTAAGACGTTATGGTACAGTACCTCATGCTGGTTTTGGATTGGGTTTTGAAAGATTAGTGCAGTTTATGACAGGAATGGGGAATATTCGCGATGTGATTCCGTTTCCCCGTACTCCAGAGAATGCTGAGTTTTAGCTTCTATAAATGTAGGGTGTGTGACGCTAGGAGAGAATTTGGTTAAAAATTGAGAGACTTGTAGCGTTATACCAATTTTTTATGAAGCTGCATAGAACTTTACCCCACCCTAACCCTCCCCTTATAAAGGAGAGGGAATTGGACTCTATTGTTTCCCCCCAATACATCGGGGGATTAAGGGGGGTAATTAGATTTGTGTATACAGCCAAGGATTCTTTACTATTCGTCTTCACATTAAATTGGTATTACGCACCAATCTGTTAGCATCAGAATTATATAGTTTTTAACGCAAAGGAATGCGTTCGCAAAGCGTCTCGCAGAGAAGGTAAGCGCAGAGGAACGCAGAGTTTTTTCACTCATCTTTTAAATAATTTCAATGACGCGGATTGTACGGTTAAGTTTGAGTAGAGATTCGAGATTCATGATGGAAGGAAGTTAAGAATTGGGAGTTATGATAAATTTAATTTGAGGATTAGTATATTATCCAGGAAAAAAACTAGGGAAGCTATAATTATTAATGTAATGCACGTTATTAGTCGTAGAAAATTACGAGAATATTCCCGACAACACGCAGATTGCGAACAAGGATTAGATGACTGGTATAAAATTGCAAGTAAAGCTAATTGGGCAAACTTGATAGAAGTGCAAACAGCTTATCCTCAAGCAGAAGCGGTGAGTAATTTCACAGTTTTTAATATTAAAGGTAATAAATACAGATTGATTGTTAGTATTAACTATGAAAAACAGGTCATCTATATTAAATATGTTTTAACTCACGCAGAATATGATAAAGATAAGTGGAAAAATGACCCTTACTATTAACTCAGAAATTTATAGTCAATTACTCTCTAAATATCAACCTCGAATTATCCAGACAGAAGCAGAGAATGAATATTTTTTAGAGATTGTAGAGGAATTGTTAGCGCGTCAAAATCTCACGATAGAGGAAAATACGATTTTAGACTTATTAGTCAAATTAATTGAAGATTTTGAAGAAAAATACTATCAATTAAATAAATCTACACCCCATTCTCGAATACTTCATCTTATGGAAGCGCAAGATATGACGAAGGATAATTTATTACAAGTTTTTGGCTCTCTTGAAATTGTTGATCAAGTTATCAATGGTGATTTAGAAATAACTCCTCAACAGGCTCAAAAATTAGGTAATTTATTTCATGTTGATGCAAGTTTATTTATGGAAGATTAATTAACTTATAATAAAAATACATCATAATAGTTAGCGGTGTAATCATGCAATCACTTTTTTGGACTGTAGAAGAAGTGGCTCGCAGAGCTAAAGAATTTTACGAAAATGATATTCGCTCCTGTGTTGAACATGGCGATAATATTGGCAAGATGATTGTGATTGATGCTGAAACAGGCGAATATGGAATTGATCAAAGCGGTGTAGAATCAGCATTAATGTTAAAACAAAAGAATCCCCAAGCGAGATTATTTACTATGCGGATTGGTTATGATGTTGCTGTCAGCTTTGGACATGCTCCAACGTACTTCCCAACAAACCCAGTAAAATAAGCTAAGTGAAAGTCAATGCGATCTATAATTTGAGAATAGAGAAAACAGTAAGACAAACACCCTGCAATGAGTATTTCCCTAACTCCTGAATTAGAGCAGTTTATCCAAAGTCAAGTAGCAAGTGGTAAATATACCTCCACGGAAGAGGTGATTATTGCGGGTATTAAATTGCTGGAGGAAAGGGAAAATATTTACAAAGGTAGATTTGAGGAATTAAAACGGGAAATTGCGATTGGGGTTGAAGCTTCCGAACGTGGGGAAGTGATTGACGGGGAGATAGTTTTTTGTCAACTAGAGCAGAAATTACAACAGCGTCGTCAACAAGTTGATTAACTTAAAATTATCAACAATAGTCAATTTAAACAAATAACCATGCACCCTATATTAAAGGTCAATATTTCCGAATTGAGCATATCCGAACGAATCCAACTAGCTGAGGATTTATGGGATAGTATTTTGTTGGAATGTGATGCTTCGGAATTTCCCTTAAGTGAAGGTCAAAAACAAGAAATAGATAGACGTTTAGAATTACGTCGTCAAAATCCGCAGCAGGGTTCCACTTGGGAAGAGGTTAAGCAGCGATTGGGTTTTGATAAATGAGTTATCAGCTAATTATTAGTCCAGAAGCGGAATTTGATATCGAAGATGCTTTTAAATGGTACGAAGAAAGTAGTTCCGGGTTAGGTTCAGAATTTGTCCGTGCTGTTGATAGCTGTTTGGCGCTAATCGGACGTAATCCTTTTGCCTATCCCAAAGTGTACCAGGAAGTGCGACGAGTATTAATACGTCGATTTCCTTATGGGGTAATGTATGTTGTGGAAGAAGATGTCATTACAATAATTGCCTGCTTTCACGTTAAACGTGACCCTAAAGAATGGCAAGATAGGAGTAGTTAACACACCAAAAAACCTGACTGCGATAAAGGGTGCGATCGCACTCCAACTCAAAACACCAAAAACCGTCATTCTCAGCAACAAGCGATTGCATTTCCCAACAAACCCAGTAAATCGCACTCCATCTCAAAACACCAAAAACCGTCATTCTCAGCAACAAGCGATCGCATTTCCCAACAAACCCAGTAAATCGCATTCTCCAACAAACCTACTAAAAACTCCCTCTGTCATTGCGACGTAAGGAAGCAATCTCAACATCTTAAACACCAACGAGTCAAAGCGATCGCTTCATTTCGCTACACTTGCAATGACGGAAGTTAAAAATCCCCCCCATTTTCTTGCATCTGTGTGCGTAAATATTCCAGGTTTTCCCGAATAGTCACTGTATTGGGATGATTTGTACCCAAAACCCGCTCTGCAATCTCCAAAGCTTGAATGAGAAGTGGTTCTGCTGCTTCGTACTTTCCTTGGGAGCGGTAAAGTGCAGCTAAATTGTTCAAACTGGTTGCAATGTAGGGATGATTAACTCCGAGTAGCTGTTTAAATAACTCCAAAGCTTGGATGAGAAGTGGTTCTGCTGCTTCGTACCTTCCCTGGGAATAGTAGAGATTAGCTAAATTGTTCAAACTGTTTGCAACGTCGGGATGATTAACTCCGAGTAGCTGTTTAAATAACTCCAAAGCTTGGATGAAAAGTGGTTCTGCTGCTTCGTACCTTCCCTGGGAACGGTAGAGTTCAGCTAAATTGTTCAAACTCATTGCAACGTCGGGATGATTTTCTCCGAGTAGCTGTTTAGATAACTCCAAAGCTTGGATGTAAAGTGGTTCTGCTGCTTCGTACCTTCCCTGGGAATTGTAGAGATAAGCTAAATTGTTCAAACTCATTGCAACGTCGGGATGATTTTCTCCGAGTAGCTGTTTACTTAACTCCAATGCTTGGATGTAAAGTGGTTCCGCTGCTTCGTACCTTCCCTGGGAACAGTAGAGTACAGCTAAATTGTTCAAACTGGTTGCAACGTGGGGATGATTTTCTCCTAAGCGCGATATGACTGCTGATACGCATTGTTGACACCAAGGTTCTGCTAATGCATACAAACCCTGTCCATCGTAATACCTAGCTAAACCAGTAAAAGCCCAAGCTAAATTTTCATCGCTGACTGTATCGGTTAAGTTTTCGGCGATTTCTGTTAAGTGGGGAATAGCTGTTTTAACTGAGTTGATAAATTCTAAAGTTGGTGTATAGGAAATTGTTTGAGCAATTTCCATAAAAGTGCTGGTAAATGCTTGTTTAATTTCATTGCTTTCCCCATCTGCGGTTAATTTGGTTTTTAAAAACTCTCGAATTAAGGGATGAATCTTATAACCATATAAATCATCTTCTTCTAAACATTGCACCAAATGACGTTGGTAAAGTTGATCAATTGCTGTCTCCACATCCGACTCATCCCAGTTGAGGGATTTCGCTGTCGTTTCCACCCATTCCCACACAAAAATATCTGCTGCAAATAAACTCAATAACCCGGCTATTTTTTGGGTTTCTGGATTCAATTCCACCCAACTTAACTCAAATGCAGCTAAAACCCCTCGTTGTGCGGTACTCAATCCCTTTTGTTGGGGATTAATTGCTTGCTGTTGCAGTCGCTGCTGTTGTAACAACTCCAGCATTTTCCCTAACGTGAAATGGGGAGGTTTTTTCTTGATATACCGTCCCACTAATTCTATCCCTAACGGTAAATATCCTAACCATTTACATAATTCCTCGGCTGTTGCTAATTCCTTATTTACCTTTGTTTTCCCAATAATATTAGTTAATAGCTGTAATCCTTCCTTTTGTGACAACACATCGAGAGATATTTCCTCAATATTGGTGTCGAGATTTCGCAATCTAGTTGTCATCAAAAACCGGAAGCGATGATTTGAAGGAATTAACTCAGCAAACCCTTCTAAATTCGTCACATCATCCAAAACCACCAACACCAAACCTTGCGGTGGTTGCCAATTTTGCCAACACCAAGCTACTTGTTGAATCAGCGTCAATGCATTTCCTTGAAAATCCTGCTGGGGAACTTCCAAACCCATTTGTAGCTGTACAAATTGAATAATTCCCGCAGCTAAATTGCTATCTCTGGCATTTAACCAACAAACCCCACCGGGATAATCATTTGTATGTTCCCTCGCATATTTTACCGCCAATTCCGTCTTGCCAATCCCACCCATTCCCGATACCGCAGAAATCGCTACGGTGTTATTTTCTTGGTGCAATTTTTCGTGAATTAGTTCTAATTCGTCACTGCGTCCAACGAAATGGGAAACACCAGAATAAGGAATATAATTGACTGCTGTTGCAACTTTTTGTGGTGAATTAAAGTTAAATGTATTATCTTTAATTACGTTAATTCCGTCTTTAATATTTATCCCTTGCCAGGTTTCATTCGTCATTTTAAATATATTTATATAATAATTTTAAGACTTACGCACATCGTAATCAATGATTTGTTTTCCCTGGAAATTTCGGGAGACGTAGCAATACGCCCCGTCTCTACAAGCTGTGGGAATTTGTGAATAAGAGGTTGGGGATAGGTTATGTTTTATTTCTAGAAAGTAAAAGTGTTATTACTAACAGTATTACTTCCACCTTTAATGTTTATTCCCTGCCAATTTTCATTAACAATTGTGGGATTTTGTGCTTTTAATTTCTGAGCAAATTGATTAAAAGCCGTTGCTAATTCTGTATTTTGATTAGCTTTAGTTTCTACTTCTTTACCCAATGCTTCCACCGCTTGTTGTAATTCCGGTTGATTTTTCGCTGTATCTTCCACCATCTCAACTAATACCGCTTCCCCAATATTTTCTCGTTCCCCCGGAGGTAAGGCTAATTGTTGAGCAGTATCGGGGGATTTTTCCGTCAGCTGATTAAAAGCCGTATCGTAAGCTTTGCTAATACCCCAGTCAATTAACTTTTCACCGCAAAAAAGAAGTAAGGCGATCGCACCTGTTGTTAAAGGTTCCATAAGTGATTTTGAAGCGTAATTTCACTATATGATACATATACAAGTATCTTAATTCCGTAAATTTCCTGTGTTTATTCAGTATTTTCTCTGATTATTGTGATTTCACTAAATTGTCGGTGTGAATCAAAATATACGAAGACGCTGTAAAATATCCCGTCTCTACATACTCCGGTTGTGTTGTACGATCAAAAAAATATATAAACCAATATCTTGACCGATTAACCGGAGATTTAAGGTAAATTATATGGGGCTGTGGCGATTTGTTGCCCAATTGAGATCAAAGGTGGGAATGCTCCCGTTTGTTTTATTGTTTTTATTAACGGGACTTAAACAATTATAAGAGCAAAAATAGGTTAGAATACTTATGTAGCAAAT
>JACYMD010000031.1 GCA_015272215.1 Rivularia sp. T60_A2020_040
AGTTTATTAACTTGGCATTTTGATATTAATTATTCATAGAGGGAGCGATAGAACCACAAAGTCAATAACTGTAATATTTCATTTTTCAAAGTACCATTGAAAATCAAACCTTGATAAATATCTTCATCATCCAAAATGCCTTTATAAATATTGGCAAAAGTAGCATAAGAAATCACACCATTGTAATTACGTTCGGCACCTTTACCAATAGTGACACCATTAAATAAATTGAAGAATACTACAGATTTTTTACTAGGGTCATCTACAAGATGTGATAATTCTACTGTATCTTGAATATATAACGAATTAACTGCAATTTTTACAGAAAGTTTACTAGCATAATATTTATCGAAAAACATGGGATAAATTTTGATATTATCGTGTTTAGCTTTAAAAGCTCGGATAACTTCCCGTGACATAAAAAATAGTCCATCATCTTCATCCTTTTGAGTCATATATAAACTGCTAGTGTAAGGTGCTTTAGCAATATAAATAAAGCGTTTATATCCTTGTTGATAGAGCTTAGCAACTTCATCAATCACTACAGTAGGATGAGTAAATAATTGTTGTTGTTGGTAATTATCAGAAAAAGTTTTGATTAGTTTTATTTTCACAACTCCATTTTGACAAGTAAAGCCTAAAATTTCTCCCATAACGTTAGAAATTTTTTGAGAACCTTTCCAACTTCTATCACTTTCTCGACTTGATACTATAATGATGACTAAATTATTTACTTCTTGGGGAGATTCTGAACAATGATTAAAAGTAATTTTTTTTGGAAGCACTGAATATAGGGAACTAAAAACATTTGGTAATTTATATTTTAAACTTCTAATATCTATACCTTGGGAATTAGAACGATGTTCCTCATTTAATAAGTGAGATAATACTTTCGAGAAAGAGACAATAAACTTTTCTATAGTCGTATTGTCTTCTTTATTATGTAAATGTAATCGTAAAATTGGGATAAATAATTTGGGTTTCTCAGGTAATAATACTTTTAAGCTTATATATACTAATAGAGAAAAAGTAAAATTATAAATAAACAATTGTTGAGCATCTAATTGATTGTCTTCTAATCTGTATGGGAACAATATTAATTTACGTTGTTTTAAGCTTTGATGATAAACATCCTGACACTTCTTATCTTGAAACGGTAAAAACAATACAGGTAAAGCACGAATCCCTGTGATATCGTACTGCATATTAAAACTTTGACATTCATCAGATGAAGCATAATGAATGTCACTAATCGTGATTTTACCAGGGAGAGAGCAAAGAGTATTTATTTTAGTACTCGCTTCACCAATAGATATATATTTAAGAAGTTGTTTTGGATTACCCCTCAAAATAGACTTAAAAAATGTATTTTGATTAAATATCTCCTCAATATCTTTTTCCAGAATACTTTTACCCACAGAAATATGTAAAGGATATTCTCTAGTAGGAAAATTTCGTTTTGATTTAATTAAATTAGTTAAAGATTCCTTGAGAATTGTAATCTTATTTTGGATATGATATTTCTCAAAACCCTTAAGCATTTTTCTAAAAAGATTCCGTTTTGCTTCATCATCATCACCTTTGAGAATTGGTATTACCTTTTCATCAAATCCAGTAATTGGATTATATTCTAATTCCGGGTTTTGATTACTAACATCCGTTGATAAATTTGGACGATAGGCAAACATCATATAATACAAAAAAACGATTCTTAAAACTTTGCTCGCAAAAGATTTTTTTTGTAACTCATCATTTAACTCATCATGATGTTCCTTACTATCTGGATTAAGTAAATTCAGATAATATTCAAATACATTTCTACCACCATAAGCTTGTACTTTCCCATCAAACTTGAGCTTCAAACCAAAAATAAACTGAATTTCTCCCTTTTCTTCGTCTTTTGTCTCTCCCAAATAACCTTCAACCTTGGGAATAATCGGTAAACTATCAAAAGCTTCACCACGGGAAAAAATATCTCGATAATTTAAAGAAACTCCTGCATAATTTACTAAATAATCACCATCTGCTTTATTGATATCGTTAATATATTCATCTACTAAACGCAAACGTCTGATAGTATCTTGTAAATAAACCCTAGCTTGAACATTATTACCACTATCTACATTCAAATTCTCATGGAGAAACTCCAAATAATTTATTTGTGCTTGTTTTTTGAGTTTTCCTAAAGTTTCTCTATCGATAATTTGTTTAAGTTTATAAAAATCCGATTCTAACTTATCTTTATCTTGATATAAATCATCCAGAATATAACTTAAATCTTCCCGCTCAGCTTCACTTTTATCACCAAATTCAGCTTTAATATATTTGTCTAAACCCGCTCGTAACTGCTCGTTAAATTCTTTCGTTTTCTGTACACTGATAGTTAATTTATGAAATCGTAAAACTTCTTTGCCTTTTTCATTCTTCCCTGATACAGTTAAACGCTGTTTTTGTAAATTATTATAACTACCGAAAGGATAAGTAAAATCTAGACTAGAACTATTACCCTTAAAACTCTGTAAATCTGTAGTTAAATCCTCTACAAACTGCTGAATTGATAATGAATGCTGCTCAACTTGAGATGTTAATAAATCTTCTAAACAATCCTTAATTTCCCTAATTTGATTAGGAAACCTTTCTACAAAACCAGGGCTAAAATTCACCGTAGCAGTCTTTGCACTGTTCCCAGAAGCACCCAAAGGACTATTTATTGGTAAACTTATAACCTGATTTGCAATATTATTGATGTTAATTAATAACCTTTGTTTATCCTCAGATATTTTAAATATATTTTCATGAGGTGAATTTTTTAAACCTTGTATTTTTAAAACTTGTAAAATTTTATCTAATAAATCGCTGTAATCGACAAAAGCTAATTCGTTATTCCCCGATTGTAAACTATTCACCCCGGTAGTTCCTTTTTTTCAACATCGCAAATAATGACTACTTAATAAGTAATCTTAATCCCTACTCAAACGCTACCGCGATTTAACGTAGAAATTATATGATTATTGCTACTTGAGATCAACTTGAAGCTAGAAATTTTTGATTACAAATGCTTAGACTGCATTAAGCTTAGTTAATATTATTCCAAAAACTCTGCGTCCCTCCGCGCTTAACTTTGCGTGACTCTGCGTTTAAAAATATATACTTGATTAATTCCTATCGAACTTAATTAAACCCCTACCAAAACCTTTTCCAACAAACCCCCAAACAACTTTAACCCATCAGTACTACCCAACATTGCATCAGCAGCCCGCTCCGGATGTGGCATCATCCCTAACACATTACCTTCACGATTGCAAATACCTGCAATATCTCTTAATGAACCATTAGGATTATCACCGTAGCGAAATACAACTTGATGATTATCTTCCAACTCAGCCAAAGTCTTCTCATCCGCGTAAAAACGTCCTTCTCCGTGGGCTACAGGTAAAACTATGTTTTCGTCATTTTGATAACCTTGTGTCCAGGGTAAATCGTTGCGTTCAACCTTTAGCGCAACTCGATCGCAGATAAAATGTAAATCTCGATTTTTAATCAACGCACCCGGTAAAAGTCCAGCTTCAGTTAATACCTGAAAACCATTACAGATACCCAAGACAAACTTACCCTTTTGTGCTTCTTTGATTACAGAAGACATCACCGGAGAAAACCGAGCAATAGCACCACAACGTAAATAATCCCCATAACTAAAACCGCCAGGTAGAATTATCACATCGATATCAGAAATATCAGTATCTTGATGCCAAACCATCCGAGTTGGTTGATTAAGAATATCTCGCGTCACGTAAGCAACATCACGATCGCAATTAGAACCGGGAAAAACAACAATACCAAATTTCATGATTGTTAAAGGTGAAAGGTGAAAGGTTAGAGGTGAAAGGTTAAAGGTTGGCAATCAATAACTGTCCACTGTCCACTGTCCACTGTCCACTGTCCACTGTCAACTAACTCCTAATTTTTAATCCAAAATCCAAAATTTAAAATCCAAAATTCCTAGACTGCTCCAATAACCGACTCTACCTCAGTCAAATCGAAGCGGTAGTTTTCAATCGTGGGATTTGCGAGCATTTTGCCACATATTTTATCTAAATCTTGACGGGCTGAATTTTCGTCTTCAGAAGTAATGGTTAATTCGATGTATTTCCCAATTCGTACTCGTTCAACATTATTGTATTCCATCTGCTTCAACCCGGATTCCACAGCTACACCTGCGGGATCTAAAACTGAAGGACGAAGAGTGACAAAAATTTTGGCTTGATACTTAATTGACATTTAATTTTACCCCAATGCTGCTATGGGTATACTATATCTTTCTAGGGTGACTAGATGGAAATCATATTGTTAAAAAGTTAAAGTAAATTAAAAAGTAGGCATGGCAATAGAAATTATTTCTTACTGTTATTTAAATAGTTACATTTTATGAAACCCATACGTACCCGCAGCCAAGAGCGGATTTTAAACCTGCTCAAAACGAGTAAACAAAGCATTTCTGCCCAAAATATTTATGTGCAACTGCGTAATAGCAATCAAAGTATGGGTTTAGCTACAGTTTATCGTTCCTTGGAAGCCCTAAAACTCGAAGGTTTAGTACAAGTAAGAACTTTATCTAATGGTGAAGCCCTATACAGTTTAGCGCAACAGGACAAACATCATTTAACCTGCTTGCAATGCGGTAGGTCAATTCCGATCAACCAGTGTCCAGTTCATCAACTAGAAACTGAATTAGAAACCAAACAAAATTTTAGAATATTTTATCATACCCTAGAATTCTTTGGCTTATGTGAAAAATGCCAAGCACAGCAAGCTTGTTGATAGTGGACAGTGGACAGTTGACAGTGGACAGTGGACAGTGGACAGTTGACAGTTGACAGTGGACAGTTAGGAGTAAGAAGTAAGAAGTAAGAAATTATTACCCATCCCCTTGTCTCCCCATCCCCTTGTCCCCTTGTCCCTCCCGAACCCTATCTCCCCATCACTCCATCACCCTGTACGTCGGCAACGATAGAGCGTATCCCTTCTAGAGTACCAGGAATGGTGCGGGGGTCCATAAACATGACTTTTGCACTTCCGCTTTGTCCGATGGCTGCACCCATGTCCAAGTAACCCAAAGCCAATAATACTTCTAATGCTTGCTGGGCTTTGGGATTTTCTTTGATTTTTTGAGCGACAATTTCTGATGATTCAGCAACTGCATGGGCTTTAAGTACTTGCTGCTGACGTTCGGCTTGCGCTTTCAAGATAGTAGCTTTTTGTTGTGCTTCTGCCTGTAAAATTACTGCTTTTTGATTGGCTTCTGCTTCTAAAACTTGTGCTTCGGCTCGACCTCTAGAACTATTAACCGCAGCTTCTCTTTCACCTTCTGATGTCAAAATTGCTGCCCGCTTACGTCTTTCTGCGGTCATCTGCAATTCCATTGAGTCTTGTACTGCTTTAGAAGGAATAATATCGCGCAATTCTACACGGGTGACTTTTACACCCCAAGGATCTGTGGAAATGTCTAATTCTCGCAATAAAATTTCATTAACTTCGGTACGAGCGGTAAAAGTTTGGTCAAGTTCTAATTGTCCCATTTCCGAGCGAATTTGAGTTAATACCAAATTCACCATCGCTGCTTGCAAATTTTCTACCTTATAGTAAGCTTTCTCCATATCCACAATCCGCCAGTAAACCACCGCATCAACTTCAATGGCTACATTGTCGCGAGTAATGCATTTTTGGGGAGGAATGTCAATAACTTTTTCTCGAATCGTTTCGCGGAAAACTACGCGATCAAAAAAAGGAATCATGAAATTAAGTCCGGGTTCTAACTTGGTGTTGTAGCTACCCAATCTTTCCACTAAAGCTTCATTTCCTTGGTTGATAATTTTCACAGAACCAGCTACAGCAGAACCACCTAAAGCCAAGGATATCAGTAAAAATATTTGTTCCATTGTTTTCTCCGATGATTATTTTTCTTCATATAAAACTCAAATACGAAAATTAAGAATGCAAAATATTTTCGGGCATGACAATCAGGGTTGTACCTTCGCGCCTAACAACGTAAACTCTTTGATCAGCTGCAATAAAAGCTTTGTGATCATCACATCGTGCTTGCCAGGAATTACCTTCATACAAAACTCGTCCGGTTTTTCCTGGTGGTATTTCAGTGATGGTTTCGGCTAAAACTGCATCCCGCATTTTCGATCTGCGTCGTCGTGGTGAAATATATTTACGGCTAAGCAATATTAATGTTGTCGAAAGTAGCAACCAAGACAAGGCTTGCAGCCATAAGTTTCCCAATACTAAAGACAATAACGCTACTATAAAGGCGCTGATGCCCATCATAAAAGCGACAAAAGCAGTTGGGACAAATAATTCCGATAAACACAAACAGGCTCCAAGTATCAGCCATATTAAAGTCGTAGACATAATGCCATCCTAAAATCTACATTTAGGATAAATAAATTGTTAACAGCCAGTACTCAGAAGGTTCAAGTATAAAGTATGAAATTGAAAAAGCCATATTACAAGGGGAGTTAATTACTTTAAAAAGAAAGATTTGTTTAAGCTTGACAAGAGGGAAGAGGAAAGAGGAAAGAGTAGAATGTGTTTCTTTAGTTTATTGTGGGGGCATCCAAGGCTTCCCTTAGACACTGACGAATTTCAGCAAGTCCAAATTGTGATTTTTGGGGTAAATTTTGATTACTTCCAATAAAAAACTTTGGTTAACAAGATACTCACCCAGTCTAATGTAAACCTAAATTCTTTGACCGCTAAATGTAACTGAAATTTACGTGTTGATACTAACAGATGGAATTTATACCTAATGATTTCTACTCAAAGAATAGTTTATTGCACCAATCCCCATTGTACCGACCCGGTTAATACTTACGGTAATCGTCTTTGCGCTAATTGCTTAACACCATTAACTTATAAATATCTTTGGGCTGTAGATACAAAAAAAATTAACTTAGAACCAGGAGAAAAAATTGCTTCTCGTTATGAAATTATTTCGTCTCAAATTTGGTTGGATACTCAGCCAATATTAATACCTGATATACCCGAAAAAATACCTGACAAACTAATTCCTTATTTGCGCTTGCATAACTTGCGATCGCACTTACCTCACGTCTACGGATTTGTGCGATTACCACAAAATAACAATGATAATATCTTGTTACTAGAAAATGTACCCATCAACGATAAAGGTAGTGTTTATCCGGCAATTACCGATGTGTGGGAACATTCAACGGCAGTCAGACAAGTTTATTGGTTGTGGCAAATTCTCGAATTGTGGCAGCCTTTATCAGAATTAGGAGTTGCGGGTAGTTTGCTGGTAGCCGAAAACCTCCGGGTACAAGGTTGGTGTGTGCGCTTGCTAGAACTAATCGAAAATACAAATCCACCATCTTTGCAACAATTAGGTGAATCCTGGCAACCGATTGTCGCGATTTCCAACACAAAAGTTAACAATAGCTTAAAGAAAATTGTCAAGCAGATGTGTAGTGGTGTAGTTGATTTTGAGAGTATTTCTGCTCAACTCAACCAATTATTACTATCAGCAGCAGCAGAATTACCTTTAACTTTAAAAGTATCTGGAATTACAGATAAAGGACGGCAATTACACGCAAACGAAGACAATTGTTTTCCTAATAGTAATACTGCCAAAGAAAACTCAATATTGCCCAAAGTATCGATTGTTTGCGATGGCATCGGTGGACACGAAGGTGGTGAAGTTGCTTCCAATTTAGCGGTACAATCGGTAACGTTGCAAATTCGGGCTTTACTTGCCGAAGTTGCACAGCAAACCGAAATCGTATCTCCAGAATTGTTAAAGCAGCAGATAGAAGCAAGTTTGCGAGTTGTAAATAATTTAATTTGTAACGCGAATAACGAGCAAAAACGCCAAAAAAGAGAACGCATGGCAACAACGCTGGTAATGTCAGTACAGATACCGCAAAGCGTGCAAACCACCGGAAATTGGCGTTCAGAAAATGCCTGTGAACTTTATCTAGCAAACATCGGTGATAGTCGTGCTTACTGGATTACCCGTGATTATTGTCAATTACTGACAATTGATGACGATGTAGCAACACGGGAAGTATCTCACAGTCGTAGTTTGTATCGTCAAGCATTACAGCGTCCCGATGCTACCGCACTGACTCAAGCTTTGGGTACCAAAGAAGGCGAATTTCTTCATCCCCACATCAGACGCTTGATTTTAGAAGAAGATGGAATATTGCTGTTATGCTCCGACGGTTTAAGCGATAATAATTTGGTAGAACATTATTGGCGCGATTATGCTTTACCTGTGTTAACGGGGGAAGTTTCAACCGAAGAAGCTGCGGATTCTTGGATTAAATTAGCCAATCAAAAAAACGGACACGATAACATTTCAGTAGTTATTACTCATTGTCGCGTCATTCCCGATTACTTAGCTGTCATCAGCCCCAAAGTATCTCAAGTAGAAGTTTTGCAAACAGAGCCAGAATTAGCAGCAAGTTCCCAAGCATTACTAGACTTGCAACTTTCCGACGATGAACCCGTGACAACTACTACCGTAACCGCCAAGAAAAAACCCAAACGCAAACGTAATCCAATATTATTATTAACAGGATTATTGCTGATGCTTCTAGGCTTTACAGCATTAGGATTGCTTGGATGGTGGCTGATTCAACCTAAATCATTTAACAAAGCCTGTCAGCGACTTCCCTACTCTTTAGAGCGGGTTTGTCCTCCTGATTAAGAGGGGATGGGGAGACAAGGGGATGGGGAGCAAGATGCTCCCACTACACATATTTTCTTAATTTCTAACTCTTAACTCTGGTGATTCTAACTCCTTGAATCTAAAATCTAAAATCTAAAATCCAAAATTCTTTGATGGCTCAAGAAAATAAAGAACAACAACATCCACAGTATAATCGCGATCGCCCTTTAGTTGAAGGTTTATTAGTGGGGGAAGCGAGTGATTATAATTTAGTGGAATTAGCTAGATTGCGGATTCGCTACCATAATTTTCCTGGTGCGAGAGATATTCAACGCGGGTTGGATGAAGTATTAGATAAGTGGGGGATTACGGAAGCGGAACTTTTCCAGAAAACCCGTGCAATTCACGCTGTTGGTGGAATGTATCGCACAAAAGGCAATAAGGAAGAACAGGATTGGAATTAAAGGTTAAAGGTTAAAGGTATTAACTAGCTTTCCCTTGTCCCCTTGTCCCCCCATCTTCCCACGAATTACGAATTATATTCACTCTCTTGTCTTCTGATATTCCCGAAGTTGTTTTAAAAGTTCCTCTTGGGATGAGGAATTTGGCTGTAGATTTTTTGTTTGCTTGATTTTTTCGCTGCTTTTAACGGTAACGGATGAGGACTCAAATCGAAAAGGCTGCTTTCTAGTTGTTGGTGTTGGTGGATTTAAATTAGCTTTTGCTGAATCAAGGGTGGCAGCAAATTTTACTTGCTGTTCTATTTGTTCTGTGGAAGATACTAAGCCACTTAAACCATTTACCAATTCTCTGAGGTTTTGTCGAAATCTGGGATCTCCGGTTAATTCGTCTAAATCTGAGGTAATTTTCTGGGTGTTTTCAAAAGTTACTCTCGCGGAATCTAATGTTTGTTGTAATACTAGTAAATTATTGGGGTCGTTGAGTGTTTTGGTGATATCCCTTAGATTCGTTGATGCTTCTGCTGCATTTGCTGAGAGAGTTTCGAGGTTTTGTAATAGCTCTCCTGTGGTAAATTGATTGATGGCTGGGGACAAACTGTTAACAGTAGTTCTTAATTGGGAACTAGTTGCGGTGATGTCGTTTAATGCACCTACAAGAGAGGAACGATTTGTTGTAACTAAGTTATCAATATTTGCTAATAGTCTGGAAGCTTGATTCGCAGTGGAACTAATTTCTTTGGCTGTACCGCTAAATTCTTGTGCCGTACTGCTAAACTGTCTTGCTGTTGTGTTGAGTTGCGACGCGGTAGTACTGAATTGATTGATAGTTTTATCAGTAGATGTACTAACTTGACTAGCAGCATTAGCTACTTGTGTAGCAGCAGAAGAGAAAGTTTTTAATTCTTGTTGAGTAGCTTTTGTTAAACTGGAAACATCGCGAGTCAGTTGAGCGACTTGTGCTGCTGCTAAAGAGGTGTTTTTTAAAGCTTGATTGACATTGTTGTATACATCTGGTCGGCTGTAAACTTCCGATAAACGGCTGCTGTAGCGAATCAATTCGTCAACGCTGATACCGATTTCACCTTTGAGGCGAGAGCCGTTACAGACAATTATAGTCGGGTCGCAATTTTGATCTAAAGGTCCAGCGTCTACATTAGCACGAGAAATGGTGCTTTTTGGTGTAATTTCAATAATGCTTTCGCTGATTAATCCAGATTGATTAGCTTCAATTCTGACATCGCGGGGAATTATTAGATCAGTTTTGTTGATATCAAGTTTTACATCTACGCTGTTCACACCTGCTGTAATAGAGGCGATATTGCCGACTTTGACACCGCGATATTGAACAACAGCACCTTTTTGCATTCCACCAGCGTCCATAAACTCTACAGTAAAGCTGTAAGTACGACCACCGGCGCTTATTCTGTTCAGCCAGAGGAAAATTAATCCAAAGACTCCCAAACCCAATAGAATTAATAATCCTACAGAACCTTCTCGAACCAATCGCGATCGCATTTTTCACCTCCTTATATAGCTACAGTTAGAAGTTGTAAATAGGTAATAGGTCTTCGGACATTGTTTACTCGTTATCATTAATAATTTAGATGATTTCGATAATTTATACTTTTATATTTTTATACTTTTATAAATTTATACTCAATTAATTAATAGTGATTAATCACCAAGATTAAGTAATGCTTAATGTTTCATGCACCGGCAATTTTAATTGGACCATCAATGTTTCCACTCATAAATTGTCTAATAGAAGGATGTTCTGTGGTGTCAACTTCGGAGACTTTTCCTGCCCACTGCACTTTACCTTGGTAGAGAAACACGATTCTGTCAGCGGTACGACGAATTGTACTGTGTTGGTGGGTAACGATAGCGTAGCTGCTAGAGGTTCCCTCAGCAACCTGTAATTGTCGAATTAAATCTTCGATGATAGTGGAAGCAATGGGATCTAATCCGGCTGTCGGCTCATCGTAGAGCAAAACGGATGGTGATTCTTCGGGTTTTTCTGGATTGGATATGATAGCACGAGCAAAACTCACCCGTTTTCGCATCCCTCCAGAAAGTTCTGCGGGAAATCGATCTGCGACTCCGGGTAAACCAACCATTTCCAATTTTTCCTCAACTAGTTCCCGAATCCTTCGTTTAGAAAGACTTGAATGTTGGTAAAGTAAAAACCCTACATTTTCATCAACTGTTAAGGAGTCAAACAAAGCCGCTTGCTGAAAAACCATCCCAATTCCCAAAGCATCCACACCATCTTCGACTAAACCTTCTCGTCGCACACCTTGGATAAAAATTTCTCCTTCATCGGCAGGAGTTAATCCAGCAATTATCCGGAGAATCGTAGATTTACCAGTTCCCGAAGGACCAATTATTCCTAATGCATCTCCCTGGTAAATATTAAAATCTACCTGATCTAAAATCTTATTGCTACCAAAAGACTTAGAAACGCCTTTTAATTGAATTAGTGGTTGTTCTGTCATTACTCATCAGTTAATAGATAGTGGACAGTTGACAGTTGACAGTTGACAGTGGTTAGTAGTCAGTCAACAACCAACAACCAATAATCATCAACCAACAACTTACAACTTACAACTTATAGTGAAAAATTTTGATGTCATAGTCATTGGTAGTGGTATCGGTGGGTTAACTGCTGCTGGATTACTCAGTCGTTATGGTAAACGAGTAATCGTTTGCGAAAGCCATGATTTTGCGGGTGGTGCTGCTCATAGTTTTCGACGACGAGGATTTGAATTTGATTCTGGACCTTCATTCTATTGTGGACTGAGTGACGCTGGAAGTTTGAATCCTGTAAAACAAGTTCTAGATATTTTAGGTGAATCTCTCCAAACTGTACCTTATGATCCCCTCGGACATTATCATTTTCCTGAAGGTAGTTTTGCTGTTTATGGCAATTCTCAACGCTACCGAGAAGAGGTTGCAAAAATTACTCCCCAAGGTGCGAAGGAATTAGCAGAATTTGAAGGTCGTTTGTTGCCGCTATACGAAGCCATGAAAGGTATTCCGACTTTGGCTTTACGAGCCGATTGGCAGTTGATTCCTATTTTATTGAGTCGTTATTTACCTTCTTTATTAAAAATGTTACCCAATTTACCCTTGGTACAAAGTTCAGTAGGCAGTGTAATGGATGCAACTGTCAAAGACCCTTGGGTACGAAGGTTGATTGACGTGGAATGCTTTCTGCTATCGGGTTTAAAAGCCAGCGGTACCATTGCTCCGGAAGTAGCATTTATGTTAGGGGAACGTTCTCATACTGCAATTGAATATCCTTTGGGGGGTAGCGGTGCGATTGTAGATGCGCTGGTGCGGGGGTTGAAGCGTTGGGGTGGAGAATTGCGTTTGGGATGTCATGTAGAGCAGATTATTGTCGAAAATGGTCAAGCTGTCGGGGTGCGGTTGCCAGATAATCAACTATTAAAAGCCCCGGTGGTAATTTCCAACGCTACAATCTGGGATACTTACGGCAAATTATTACATCCCGAAGATTTACCCGCATCTTACCGCCAAGCAGCTTTGGATACTCCAGCGGTGGAAAGTTTTATGCATTTACACTTAGGCTTTAGCAGTGAAGGTTTAGAAAATTTGACGGGACATCATGTAGTAGTTCACGATGCCAAGAAAGATATTACTGTACCAGGAAACACCTGTATGATATCGATTCCCAGTGTTTGGGATGCAACACTCGCGCCTCTAAATCATCATGTGGTTCACGCTTACACTTTAGAACCTTATGTGGGATGGGAAAAAAATCAAGGTTACGAAGAGAAAAAGAAACAAAAGGCGCAAATTTTATATAGCGCTATAGAAAAAGTAATTCCCGATATTAGAGAACGAGTAGTTTTAGAACTTATCGGTACACCATTAACTCACGCTCATTATTTAAGAAGATATCAAGGAACTTACGGTCCGGCAATTGCTGCGGGTAAAGGAATGTTTCCTAGTACTAATACACCAATAAAAGGATTGTACCGTGTTGGTGACAGCACCATGCCGGGAATTGGAGTTCCTGCGGTGGCTGCGAGTGGGATTTTATGCGCGAATTCTTTGGTGAAACCGTCACAGGTGATGGAGTTGTTGTAGAGACGTAGCACTGCTACGTCTTTACGGGAGTTAGAAGTGAGGAGTTATTTCACCTTAACAGAATTTTAAGAAGTCGGGTTTTTCACCTAAATATTTGCTCAAATCAGATAATTATTGTAAAAACCCGACGAATCACCTCACGAAAATAACGGTAAAGCATTTGTAGTGGGAGCGTCTCGCTCCCTAATGGTAAAAACGTGGCTAGAAGTATTCTCCTTAAGGTGACGTTAAGGCAGTACTAATTGCCAACATTTGATTTTCAAAGTTGACAGATTGCTTTTAACACTTGTAATAATTCAACTGCACGGTTTGGTTCCATCAAGTTTAATAATGGCATCATATGATAAGTTAGAACATTTCCCTGTTGGATATACACAAACTGGTAATATTGTCCATTGGTAACTAATCCCCACACAGATGTTTGATTTTGTAAGTTTGAACCAGCATATGTTAACAGTTGAGGTAAACCGGATGATGGGGAAATGCTGCTGTTTTTAGATTCAATTAATAATACCCAAAGAAAGGTTTTATCTGCTAATTTGCTAACTTTGTTAACAGCTAAAATATCTAATCTACCTGTAACAGTTGTATCTTCATCTTCTATTTTTATTTCAGCGATATCTTCTTCCAATTTTATCTGAATTGGGTAACTATAAAACCCTGCTAAACGCATTAAAGGAGCAATTACTAAGAATTTTACTTGTCCTTCGGAAACTTTACCTGCTGTGAGATATCTATCAAAATCATTCCGAATTTGTAATAGTTCTTGTTGTTCTATTTCTGTTAAAGGTTCGAGAGACAATAATGAAGTAAATGAGTCATTGTAATTTTCTTGAAATCCTAATAGACGTTGAACATCTTCTAAGGATAAATTGCGAGCGTTGAGAAGTGTCATGATTATATTGGGTTTATCTTATTTTATTTTTTAATATTGTAGGGTGTATGGCATTTAAATATTCCCCCCTTCTACTAACACCAAATCCCCACAACTTTCCCCTTTAACTCTTCTCCCAACCACGGTGTATTACTTGATAAACTATGCAAATTCTTGCTCTCAACTTTCCAAGTTTCTTGGGGATTAAATAAAGTTAATTCGGCTTTTTCACCAACTTTAATATTACTCGGACTTTGTTTCAAACATTCTGCTGGATTAGTAGAAAGTGCTTTCCATAATTCTAAAGCTGTCAACTCACCTGTTTCTACTAAATTTTGCCATAACAAAGGTAATGCTAATTCTAAACCTATGGCTCCTGATGGTGCTTGAGCAAAGGCTACGGTTTTTTCTTCGTAAGTATATGGTGAATGCTCGATCGCGATCGCATCTATTATTCCTTGCTGCACTCCCCGACGCAATGCCATCATGTCTTCTGGATTTCCCAGGGGAGATTTTAAATTTAGTGCTGTATTATAGCTTTTAATTGCCTTTGTGTCAAGTAAAAGATGCATCCAAGTCGTACTAGCGGTGATGGGTAAACCTTTGGATTTAGCATCAGCGATGAGTTGTACGCTACGAGCGGTAGATACACGCATGATGTGGATGGGGGTAAAAGTAGCGGTGACAATTTCGAGTAAAGCAGCGATTGCCGAAGTTTCCGCAGCTACGGGGATTCCTGGTAAACCCCATTGAATCGAATTTGCACCTTCACGCATCACTCCATCAGCAGAAATATTGCCATCGCAACACCAAAAGGCTGCGGGTTTTCTTAAGGGCTGTAGATATTCTAAAACTCGACGTACCAAGGCTAAATTATTCAAAGCGTCACCATCAGCGAAACCGACTACTCCCGCAGTTTTTAAATCGGCTAATTCGGTGATTTTTTCACCTTTGACATGGTGTGTAATTGCACCCCAGATATTGAGAAGAGGGAGAGGGGATAATTGGGAAGCTTTACGAAGTTGTTGTAATTTGGCGACAACAGCAGGATTATCAATAGCTGGGGATGTTGTATCTGGTAAAAGAGTGATGCGAGTAAAACCACCAGCAGCAGCAGCTTTGAGTAAAGATATAATCGTTTCTCTTTCTTCAAAACCCGGTTCACCAGAATGACTATATAAATCGACTAATCCCGAACCTAAAATAAAAGATTGACAATCACGAATAGAAGTATTTTCTGGGATATCAGAGATTTTAATTTTATCATTAACTGAACGAATATAACCGTCCTCAATCAACACATCACAAATTTCGTCAGTTTTAGTTAGAGGGTTGATAATTCTTACTTGTTGTAAAAGTTCGATTGTCATGATGTAAGTTGACAGTTGATAGTTGACAGTTGATAGTTGACAGTGGACAGTTGACAGTGGACAGTTGACAGTTGATAGTTGACAGTGGACAGTTGAAATCTTAAATTATTGGTGAGAAATTTATAAATAAATTGGGGCTTTATTAGCGCTATTACACAAGCGAAGTCCACATCAACCCGTGAAGACGGGTTTTGTTCGTGTAGCCGCGACTTCTAGTCGCCAGGTATTAATACAATTTACTTTCCATTACTTTCCATTTCCCGATTACATCTACTTTTCTTACGTTTAAATTCGGATTACTATAGTTAATAGTTCTGACTAAAAATTAACCTCTAACCTCTAACCTTTATTTAACCTCTAACCTCTAACCTTTATTTAACCTCTAACCTCTAACCTCTAACCTTTATTTAACCTCTAACCTCTAACCTTTGACCTTTAACCTTTATATTGATTGCTTGTACTACAGGTAAACCATTTTTACCTTTAGGATAATCAATGACATTTAAACAACAATTATTCTGACGGAAATTCCAGAAATATTCTGCGGATAATCCTAAAATATGACAAAGTAATATTTGATTAATAACTCCATGAGCAACTATTAATACAGTATTTAACTTATCAGTAAATGCGGTATTTAGAATTGATTCATAAACTGCTATTGTACGTTGCCAAACTTGTTGTAAACTTTCACCATTAGGCATTTTAACTCGTTCTGGTGTTTCGTACCATTGCTGTAATCCTCCGGGGAATTCTTGCTCAATTTCTATTTCTGTTTTTCCTTCCCAAAGTCCATGAATTATTTCTTTAAATCCATCATTTAATTCTAAATTAACTCCTTGATGGTGCTGTAAAATAATTTCTGCTGTTTGTTTGGCACGTAATAAAGAGCTACTAAATACTTTGTCAATAGAAACATCTTTGAGAAATTCAGCTAATTTTTCAGATTGTAATTTCCCATTTTCATTGAGGGGAATATCAATTTGTCCTTGATATTTATTTTGTTGATTCCAATCAGTTTCACCATGACGAACTAATAATAATCTGATTCCTTGATGATTCGGACGTAATGAAGGTAAAAATTCCCCCATATGTTGAGTTTCATTGAATGATTCTATCTGAACTTTTTCTGGGTTTAAATTACCATTACCATTGTCAGCAAAATTAAGTATATTGATGCAACAATTAGATTGGTGAAGATACTGCATATAACCGGCAGAAATATTATTTGCAGCTTGAATCAAACATCTATTTATACAACTATGAGCAACTAGAAGTATGGTTTGATTTTGATGTTGGGGTAAGATTTCTTGCCAAAATTCTTGTGCTTGTTTGTATAATTCTAAAATCGGAAAATATTCGACGGTTGTTTCACCATCTCGAATAAACATCCGTAATTTATCAGGATTTTCCTGCCAAAGTTTATAATCTTCAGGAAACTTTTCTTTAACCTCTAAACTGAGCATTCCTTCCCATAAAGGTAGGTGAATTTCTTTTAACTTATCAGTAATTTCAAGAGGGGGAATATGATCTAAATTAGCATTGAATTCACGATGAATAATTTCTGCGGTTTGCTTTGCTCTTTTGAGAGGACTACAATAAATTGCATCGAATGAGATATTATTGATTGCTCTACCCACTGTTAGCGCATCATTCCGACCTTTTTCGGTCAATTCTGATTCGTCTAAGTGTCCCTGAATCCTTCTCACGGTATTGTAGGTGCTTTGACCGTGGCGGACTATAATTACTCTTGTCAAGTGTTCCCCTCCTTTATCTCAAGAAATAATTTTACTCTAAAGTGGGTAATAATAGGCAATAGGCAATAGGGAATAGGGAATAGGGAAGGGTTTTATAACTGAGTGGTAATTAGATAAATAGGACTTAAGTTATTATTTGTAAACGTAAAAGTAATTTACATATTTTTTGTCATAAAATATCAGATAAAGAACCAGGGTATAACAATCATGCACAAAGAATATATAGAAGTTTTAGAAGCATTAATTGATAAATTGACATTATCTACTGTTTTAGAAATGTTAGAACGAATATGTCACAAAAAAGCCGAAAATCTCAGAACTCACTGGGAAGATGAAGATTCAGCAAAGCTTTGGGAAAAAGCTGCTAGACAAGTAGAGCAGATAAATATTGATGTTTGATGTTTGACTTTTGATTAAATAAATAAATTTCACAAAATTAAAACCCGTAAAAACGGGCGAAATTACGATTATTAGAGTTAAAAAAGTTCACCTGAGAAATCTGATTATTTGCAATTTGCAATTCCAAATTTCCTTATCTATTAGTGTTAGTCAAATCAAACTGTAGCTGTAATCCGTCATTACCATTAATATTTTGTTGTCCCGGTTGCAGTAAAACGGATGTATTGCGTATTTGAACCTGTTCTCCAGTTGTGTTGTAATCAGGGGTAGGGAATATATTTTCCTCTACATTATTATTCACCAGAGTTGCACTGTTCGGTTGATAATTAAAGAAGATGGAGAAATCTTGATTGGCTGTTCTTTGATCGATTCCCGTTAATGAATCACCAGATAAAGTATAACCTTGGACATTACTATTTCGAGAAGATTGGGCGTTTACGGGATTGGCAATAGTTGCTAGAGTTGTAACTACTCCTAAAGCAGCCAGAAAGTTCATTTTCAACATTTTTGCACGCTCCTATAATGTCTGCGATGATTGGCTTCTAATTCTAAAAGATTTGTCATCTATCGCCATTATTATATGTAACTCGATATCAAAAAAACCTAGTTAATATACGTATTTTATCAAGCTATTATTTACTTATAAAATTAAAATACTTAAAATCAGAGAATTTTAATTATAAAAAGTTTTTATAATTCTAAAATCTAAAACAAAGTTAATAAAAGGTTAAAAATGTTAACATTTCAACCTTTTACTATTATTTCAAGCTTTGATTACAGAGTTTATGTTTGATAAAATTCTTTGTTGAAAATAAAAATATGTAGCTCTTCAATAAATGGAATCAATTAAAAAAGCATCTAAATAGAAAACAGAAAATTAGAAATTTTATCCAATTACCCATTACCAATTACCAACTCTCAATCCAACACAGCTAAAACAGATTTCGGTAGTAATTTATCTTTAAACCAAACGATTTTCGCGGGGACATTATCTAATTTTACTCCGGCTTTATCTAAGTTTAAACGCTCGGAAATTGCCAATATTAAATCGTTGCGTTCGGCGCTTCTAACCTGATAAAATTTCTTTTGTAAATATTCAGGTCGCCAATATCCAACTATTTCTAATAAATAGGTTCTACCATCGGGATGAACTAAGCGAAAATCGGGAATCATCACGCTACCGGGAATCGGAATTAAATCAACTTCACGCTCTAATACCCATTCTGTTTTTGCGGAATTCCATTTATCAACAAAAGACTCTTCTAACATACTATCGTATTCTTTTGCTGGTGGATAGTGAGATACTAAACCGCATTCAGAATTTAGGGTAAAACGTTTGCTTGTCGAGTTACCAGAATAAACATCGCGGGTTTGTAAGGTTGCTGCTAAACTCCATTTTGTCACGTGAAGTAAAGCCGGAATTAACTTGGCGATCGCCAATCCGTATCTTGTACTAGGATTAAATAAACTAGTGGGACCATCAACTGTAATTGTAAACCCGTGGTCGGCATCTCCTTCGATATAAGACATTAATTGAAATAACTTAAGATAGCGAAATAAAATTTTATATTCACCGGGAGTATTCCGATGAGCGTTGAGAATTAACTGACTAGCTTTATAGAAAATACCTTGAGTTTGGGAAATATTATATCTATGTAATAAAGCGGATGGTGTAGGAGTATCAAAAGCGGTTAAAATTTTATTTTCATTCAAGTCAGCATATAAACCTTTACTAACTTGTTCGGGTAAAACTTCTCGTTCTAATTCGTGACTTAATTCATCAGCAATTTTTTTTAAAGTAAACTTTGCAGTATCACGACTGGGAACAGATTTTGCCGCACTAGCAAATACCCTTTCTCGTAACATCGGGGGTTCGAGGGGACTAACTACTTCAAAAGTAGAAAAACTGCTTTTCAAAATATAAGCCAAACCTCTTTTTATTTTATAATCTGTACTATCTCCTTCCATTTCTGAAAGTTGACGTTCAAGTTCACCTTGAGTTGTCCCCACAGCTTTTTTATAGCAATCAATTAACTCAACAGCTAACTTTAAATGTAATTGATCAATATTTAATCGTTTGGGAATTATTTGCTCGCCATTTTGACGAAAAATCAGTAAATCAGATGGTAACATTTTTAGGGAATAGGGAATAGGGAATAGGCAACTGTCAACTGTCAACTGTCAACTGTCTTCTTGTTCGTTCCAAATATTCATTTGCTTGTGAGATTTCTTAGTAGAATATTTACCATCTGAAGATTTTTCAGCGGCTTTATAAGTTCTTCCTCCACCAGTTCCATATATCACTTGTAATCCTTCACCTTTGCGCTCTCTGTGTTTAGGTGGTTGTTCTTTTTCAACTCCTCTACGTCTTTCCGAAGTTCTTTCTTCACTAGTATTTTCCGCAATTACTTCATATAAAATTGCTCGTTTATTCTGAGTATTTCCCTTCCTCAATACTCTTCCCAATCTTTGAGTATATTCCCTTGCTGAACCAGTACCGGATAAAATAATTGCAATACTCGCAGCTGGTACATCTACACCTTCATTTAACACATGGGAAGCAACTAAAGATTTATATTCACCTTCCTTGAATTTAGTTAGTATTTCATGTCTTTCTTTTACCGGAGTTTGATGGGTAATTGCCGGAATTAAAAACTCTTGAGAAATTCGATAAACAGTAATATTATCAGCCGTAAAAATTAATATTCTTTCTGAATAATGCTTTGTTAATAAATCCGTTAAAATTCTAATTTTTCCATCAGTACCCAAAGCTATTTCTTTCGCTTCTCGATGCGCTAACATCGCACGTCTTCCAGATTGACTCCTAGCACTCACCTGCACAAATCTTTGCCAACCTTCAATGCTTCCCAAAGAGATTTTAGAATCTTTTAAAAAGTTATTACGAGTTTCCATCAATTCGTTGTACCTATCCCGCTCTACTTGGGATAATTTAACTTTAATTTGGACAATTTCGTGTTCTGCTAAAGCTTTTCCTGATAAATCTTCGGCTCTTTTCCGATACACTTCTCTACCAATAAGATAGTTTAAATCAGCGTGTTTTCCATCAGTTCGTTCTGGTGTTGCACTCAATCCTAAACGATAAGGTGCAATCGAAAATTCCGCGATAACCTTATTAAAATCAGTTGGTAAATGATGACACTCATCAAAAATGATTAAAGCATATTGATTTCCTAAAGTTTCGGCATGAATTGCGGCACTATCATAAGTAGAAACTAGTATAGGAGTTCTATCCTTGGAACCACCACCGAGTAAACCTATTTTGACATCGGGGAAAGCAGCTTCTAAATGAGCGTACCATTGATGCATTAAATCCAAAGTTGGTACAACAATCAACGTCGTGCGTGGGGTAGATTCCATCGCTAACTGTGCTAAATAAGTCTTCCCGGCTGCGGTGGGAAGCACTACAACTCCTTGTCTTTTGGCTAACTTCCAAGCCTTTAGAGCTTCACTTTGATGGGGATAAGGTTCCATCACCAAACCAGGATTCATTTCCACAGGATAAAATGCTTTAGCCTCATCGACAAAATCCGTTGCTTCTGCTTGTAGAGTTTCCACCAAACGGCGATATTCAATCGCTTTAATGCGGAATTTCTCTACTCTATCATCCCATGTAGCAAAATCCATCCATGCCTTACCTCCTGGTGGTGGATGTAAAATTAATGTACCGCGATTGAATGTCAGTTTGGGTATGCGAACCATTTAGAGTTTTCCCAACTCTTTGATACTTTTATTAATAACCTATAATGGTGCATAATAAGTTACCAGAATCAAAATTAAATTTAAAAAAATCTGGGATTTATTCAGAATAATTACAGATGTATTTTAAAAATATTGTTCTCGATCTGACTTACATAAACCTTGTCATACTGATACTCATTTCCATCTTTTTGAAAGTTAATTAATTTTACATTTTAGGTTTGAAATTAGAGCTAAGAATTTAGTGTCCACAACTATTCCCAATTCCCAATTACAATAAATAAACAAACCCTCTATATTTATTATTAAAGTGTCTGAATTGCCATTACGGGATAAATATCTAGCCTTAATCGATGAAATTGTCCAAGCTACCCTCAAGGGCAAAATTAGTTCTCAAGGACAAGTGTATCAAATGCTGCTTAAAGGTATTTCCGTAGGGACGGGAGAAGTGTTTGAATTAGTCTTGAGTGAAAATTTGGATTTTACGACTCTTCGGGTGGATGGTGAAACTGATGAATTGAAAAAAGCTAAGATAACCCGTACTTTAAGAGCATTAAAAACAATTCAAACTCAATGGAAACGAGTAGAAGAACAAAATAAGGCGACAGAATCAATTTTATCTGCTGTCAGGGAAATTACCACAGCACCAGAGAATGAACGTTTAACGATATTTTTGCGCGTTACCGATCCTAATAATAAACAACCTTTAAATCAAAAACAACTCCAACAGTTGGCAAAATCACTACAGCAAAATGTAGAGACTTTTAACTTAAAATCTTTAGAGGAATTTTCTCAAGGTATCGCTCGCGGTATTGCTTCTTGTGAGAAAGTGCAACAGCATTTGATAAGCTGGATGTATGAACAAAATCGTTCGTCGATCGGATTTGGTGGAGTATCCGAAGAAAGTGGTCCTTGGACAACTTGGGCAAAACAAGTTGATGGAGAGTTTAGTAAAGAATTATTTCGTATTTTAGCGAAACAACAATCTCCTGTAGAATTTGCACGCAATCAACGGATTTTTAATCTGAGTGATTGGGTTGAATTAACTTTAATTTTACAATTTTTACAGCGAGGATTAGTTAATTGGTTTGACCAACAAGCTTACAATGTCAAAGCCGGTTCAAACTTATCAATTTCGACTTATTTAACCTTTGCTGTAATTTGGAGTCAGTTAGGAAACGGTTTTGGTGCCGATACTGCTTATGGTAGTGCTGCATGGCAAATAGTGTTACAAATATTGCGTAACTTTTCACAAAGACCTTATTTTCCTTTGTATGGTGGAATCGTTGCTTCTTTTTCAGGTAATTATTTAAAAGATGCACTTTCCTATTTAGATGAACCTTTACGAAGAGTTGAGGGAACTCAGGAAAAAGCGAGAATTTTGACGATTTTGGGTTACTCTCAAAGAGCATTAGGACAATATGAAAGTTCGGTGAATTTTCATCAACAAGCTTTAGAAATAGCCCGGAATTTTGGAGATAGTGCTTGTGAAGTTGCAAACTTAAATCATCTGAGTCGTAGTTACGTTGATCAGAAAAACTATGCGGAAGCGATAAATAATTCTCAAAGAGCTTTAATATTAAGCAGACAAACTGGAGATAAAGTTTCTGAAGCAAATGCTTTAGCGAATTTGGGTTACAGTGAAGTCATGCAGGCTCAAGAGTCGGGAGCAGAACCAGAAACTTATGAGATGGCAATAAATTATCTGCAACAAGGTTTGAGTTTATCAGAAAAGTTGGGTGATTTACAAAGTAAAGCTTTATGTTTGAGTAGTTTGGGTATAGCTTATTTAGTCACAGAGAAACCAGCAGATGCTATTAAACATTTAGAAGCAGGTTTTAAGACTGCTCAAACTTGTGGAGATTTATATTTACAGGGTTTAAATTTAAGTAATTTAGCAGAAGCAAATTACAGTTTAGCTAGTTTTGAAAGAGCTATTTACACAGCTTCATTAGGGATGTATATACTCAATCAAATTGCTTCACGAGAATGGTATAAACCAGCTAAATTACTATCAACTTTACAAAATCAATTGGGTGAAGAAGTTTTTAAAAACCTTTTGAATAATAATCGTCCTAAGATGATTGCTTTTATCGGAGTGGATGGATACGATTATATTCCCCAGTTGATTGAAGAATATAGAAATAATTCGTAATTAATTGTCAAAATAACCCGTCAAGGACTATAAGTCCTTGTCTAATAGCATAAGTCCATTAAAATGGACTAGGAAAAATGCTTTTTATCGTCATTTCATAGTTCCACTCGATCAGGAATTACAATATAACCAGTATTTGCATCACCTAATACTATATTCCGTTGTTCTCCCCAATACCACCAATAAGCCGCAACATAAGCACAGATAATACTATCAAGTTTGTCTTCTGCTGCTTTGAGGGCTATACCTGTCTTAGGAATAGAAGTAATAAATAAACCGCAGAGACAAGACAGTGCGTTGCGGGGGTTCCCCCCGTTGTAGCAACTGTCGCGCTGAGTACGCAGAGGAGGAGTGAGAGTTGGTAAAATATCGGTGATGTAATTGTACAACTTGGTTAGTTCGAGATGGCGATCGCTAATTCTGCCTTTTTTATATTTAAGAATACGTTGTAATCGGAAAAGGTTAACGATAGCGGGATGGGGAAACACCTCAATTTGATATCTACCAAGTTTTTGGGGTTGTATAGTCGGAGCGTGAAGATAACCGCGAGACTCTAATTCTAAACCAAAATTGACCGTGCGCTCAGCAAAAGCTAAACCAAGATTAGCGGGGTAACATCCAGCGTGATACTTACCAAAATGTTTGTGAGTCAGTTTGTCAGGTAAACGACTTCCCGTAGCGTTGGGAATCAAAGTTGGTGCATCTACACCGATAATTGCACTTTCATCCGCTTTGACACAATCATCAACCCAAGTCAGAATATCTACAATTGAATCTTTTCTATCTAAATCTTGTAATTCCAACTTTCCATCAATTAATTCTAAATAACATAAACCACTTGGTTGCGATTTCCAACCCAAATCAATACCGATAAATTTCATTTTTTGCACTTGAATAAGTAGTTGGACAAAATTAAGTTCATATCTCCTTCGGAGACGCTTGCGCGAACGTTGAGACAGGGAATAGGGAATAGGGAATAGGGAACATCCAATCTTGTTATGTAATTAATTCTGTCTTAGTACTTATAGAGTTATTTTCGCATTTTTTCAAATTTATTACGAAAAGCTTTCTAATGTGACACATAGTCCGTAGACTGATAGTCCACAAAAAGTGACAATCGCCATATGTATGAATCGAAAACAAAGATTCTTCGTGCTTTTGGTCATATTGTGAGACAAAAAAGGCTAAAAATCAGCAATAATAAATCAAAAGATATATTTTATTAAAGCAAATTATGGCTATCTTACTTAAATTAGACCCTGAAATTGAATCACGTTTAATTGCTCAAGCTACAGCCCAGGGAACATCTGTAGAAATATTATTGAAAACTTTAGTTGAAGGTTTGTTAGCAAATTCATCACAACCTGCATCTCTAACACTATCACATCAAGAACGTGCAGAAAGGTTTTCAAATTGGGTTAAAAATCACACGAAAAGCACAGCACCACCGCTTTCCGAGCAAGCAATTAGCCGTGAAAATATCTATACCAGAGAAGATGAAATATTATGAGTTATCTGGTTGATACAAATATTTTATTGCGGAGTATCCAAGAAAATCACCCAATGCATGAATCTTCTGTTCAAGCAGTGAGGAAGTTGCTAGCACAAGAGGAAACTTTGTGTATAGTACCGCAAAATTTGATTGAATTTTGGGTGGTTGCAACTCGTCCATTAGAAGTTAATGGATTAGGTTTATCGGTTGCTGATGCTTTACAAGAATTAGAACAGATGAAGACTTTTTTCGTTCTTTTACCCGATACAGCACTAATCTTTTCAGCGTGGGAAACCTTGATTAGTAAATACAAAATTATTGATAAACCTTCTCATGATGCTCGATTAGTTGCAGCGATGACAGTTCATAATATGACTCATCTCTTAACATTCAATATAAATGATTTTAAAAGATTTTCTGAAATAATTGCAATTGACCCTCGTGATATTTGATGACAACCAGACTAAGAAGATTGGAAGAAATCTGCGGATGAGTTGTATATCAACAGTATATTTCTGCAAAACCATGAGAAAATATCCCCAACCCCTACCTCACACATCATAATGTCCACCAACACCGATATTTTCCCATCACTACCATCAAAATCTTGGCAAGAAACATCTACAACTCTACATTTATGGACGCAAATAATCGGTAAAATCCGTATGGAATTAACTCCATTAATCAACCATTGGTGGAATGTCACCCTTTACGTTACATCACGAGGATTAACTACTTCTCCCATACCTTACGAAACCCGATTCTTTCAAATAGATTTTGATTTTATTGCTCACGAACTTTGTATTTCTACCTCTGACGGAGAACGTAGAACATTCGCTTTAAAACCCTTTTCCGTAGCCGAATTTTACCAGAAAACAATGGACGCTCTAACATCCCTTGATATTAAAGTAAAAATATCCACAATGCCTCAAGAAATATCCAACCCCATCCGCTTTGAGGAAGACACCAAACACGCAGCTTATGACTCAAAATACGTACATAAATTTTGGCAAGTATTAGCCCAAAGTAACCGTATATTTACAGACTTTCGTTCCCGCTTTATCGGTAAAGTTAGCCCCACACACTTCTTCTGGGGAAGCTTCGACTTAGCTCTGACGCGCTTTTCCGGACGTATTGCACCCAAACATCCCGGAGCCTCTGGAGTAGCCGATTTTATCACCCATGAAGCATATTCTCACGAAGTCAGCAGTTGTGGATTTTGGTCTGGTGGAGGTGGAGTCGAACCATTTTTCTATTCCTACACTTATCCCGAACCCGCAGGTTTTAAAGATTACCCAATCAAACCGGAAGGCGCTTATTATCACCAAGATATACAAGAATTCGTTTTACCCTTAGAAGCATTAAGAATATCAGATTCCCCCGAAGAAACCTTATTATCCTTCCTACAAAGTACTTATGAAGCTGCTGCTGTACTCGGTAAATGGGATAGGGAAGCATTGGAACGTTAGAAACTAACAGTTAAATTAAATGCGTGTTATTAGTAAAAGGACGCTGAGAGAATTCTGGGAGAAGCACTCTAATGCTCAAACTGGTCTTATATTATGGTATCAGCGCATATCTGATTCTAATTTCAAAGACTTCAATGATATACGTCAGTTATTTGCCTCGGCAGATTTAGTTAAAAATTTTACCGTTTTTAATATTAGCGGTAATAATTACAGACTGATTACCTACATAGACTATGAATACCAAATAATATTTATTCGCGCTGTACTTACTCACGCTGAATACGATAAGGAAAACTGGAAAAATGACGACTGGTTTGAAAACTCCTAGTAGCTATTACATTGAATTAATCATTACCTTTCCTCCCCGTCCAATTACTAATGAAGAGGAATTAAAAGCTACTCAAAACCGAATTAATTCTATACTCGATAAAGAAAATATTACAAAAGATGATAAAGACTATCTAAAAGTATTGAGTACGCTAGTTTATGATTACGAAAATCAACATGAAGCAATACCAATTTTAAAAGGAGTTACTTTGCTCAAGGCATTGTTAGAAGAATCTTCACTTCAACCTCAAGATTTGATTCCTATTTGCGAAAGTGAATCAAGAGTTTTAGATATTTTAAATGGTAAAAGTCAACTTACTGAAAGTGAGATAAAACAGCTAGCTGATTTTTTCAAGATGTCTCCCAGTTACTTCCTAGGATAAGGGAAACTAATTTTTTGAAACGCAAAGTATCGCAAAGGTAAACGCAGAGGAACACGGAGATTTAAAATCTATCGGTTGCATTTATTAAGGCTGTTTGAATACCCGGTTCGCTCATGGAATGTCCGGCATCGGGAACTACAATAAATTCAGCTTCCGACCAAACTTTGTGTAATTCCCAAGCTGATATCATCGGACAAACTACATCATATCTTCCTTGGACAATTACAGCGGGAATATGGCGGATTTTATTAATATTTAAAAGTAATTGGTCTTCTCGTTCAAAAAACCCTTTATTGACAAAATAATGACATTCAATTCTAGCAAAAGCATCTGCAAAAGCACTTTCACCAAAGGTTTGCATTAAAGATTTATCTAAAAATAATTTACTCGTACTTGCTTCCCAAATTGACCAAGCTTTTGCTGCTTCTAACCTGATTTTTTGATTTTCACTAGTCAATCTTTGGTAATAAGCAGTTAATAAATTATCTCTTTCTTCTAGGGGAATTGGTTTTAAATATTCCTCCCAGGCATCGGGAAAAATATTACTCGCACCTTCTTGATAAAACCAATGTAATTCCTGTTGACGCAGCATAAAAATACCGCGTAAAATCAAACCCGTGCAACGCTGTGGATGAGTTTGACTGTACGCTAAAGAAAGGGTACTTCCCCAACTGCCACCAAACACAACCCATTTTTCTATACCTAAATGTTTGCGTAATTTTTCAATATCACCGACTAAATCCCAAGTTGTATTTTCCCGTAATTCTGCATGAGGAGTACTTTTACCGCAACCTCTTTGGTCAAACATGATTAAACGCCATTTTTCTGGATTAAAATATTGACGATAATAATCTGGACATCCACCACCCGGACCACCATGTAATACTACAATTGGTTTACCTTGAGGATTACCCGATTCTTCAAAATATATTGTATGTAAATCCGAAACTTGTAATTTACCTTCTTGATAAGCAACTCTAGGTGGATATAATTCGCGCATAATTCAAACTGTTAACTGATTAAAAAATTTATGAGTAAGCAACGAGTTTTTTCTGGAGTTCAACCAACTGGTAATCTACATTTAGGTAATTATTTAGGAGCTATTCGCAATTGGGTAGAAATTCAAAATCAGTATAAAGAGCAATACGAAAATTATTTTTGTATCGTTGATTTACACGCTATTACTGTACCACAAGACCCGAAAGCTCTTGCCGCAAATACTTATCATTTAGCAGCTGTTTACCTAGCCTGCGGACTGGATTTAAATTATTCTAGTATTTTCGTACAGTCTCACGTTTCTGCTCACAGCGAATTAACTTGGTTATTTAACTGTATCACTCCCCTCAACTGGTTGGAAGATATGGTTCAGTACAAGGAAAAAGCCATTAAGCAGGGTGAAAATGTCAATGTCGGATTATTAGATTATCCCGTACTCATGGCTGCCGATATTTTATTGTATCAAGCCGATAAAGTTCCCGTAGGTGAAGACCAAAAACAACACTTAGAATTAACCAGAGATATTGTCAATAGATTTAATCATCAATTCGCTAAACCCGATCAACCCATATTAAAATTACCAGAACCTTTGATTCGTAAAGAAGGAGCGAGGGTAATGAGTTTGACTGACGGTACTAAAAAAATGTCAAAATCTGACCCTTCAGAATTAAGTCGGATTAATTTAACAGATACCCCTGGGGAAATTACCAAGAAAATCAAACGCTGTAAAACTGATACCGTGCGTGGTTTAGAATTTGATAATCCCGAACGTCCTGAATGTAATAATTTATTAACTTTGTATATGCTGCTTTCCGGTAAAACTAAACCAGAAGTTACCGCAGAATGTCAGGATATGGGATGGGGACAATTTAAGCCCTTATTAGCAGAAACTACCGTTAATGCTCTGCAACCCATCCAGGAGAAATATCAAGCCGTAATGGACGACAAAGCTTATTTAGAACAGGTTTTACGGGATGGTAGGGAAAAAGCCGGGGCGATCGCCAATCAAACTTTAAAACAGGTAAAATCAGCTTTGGGTTTCTCTATACCTTTTTAAGCTTTCCTAGGAGAGTCAGATGTGATAGAGCTGTACCAAGTATCGAAATATCTCAATGTTATGCTTGGTACGCTAAATTCAACTCAATTAACAACATTTCGTGCATCAGCAACTAACGGTGAATTCCTAGTCACTGCTGAAGTAGCACCACCGAAAGGCGGTAATCCACAACACATGGTAGAAATGGCGGCGACTCTTAAGGGGAGAGTTCATGCCGTCAATATCACCGATGGTAGCCGCGCAGTTTTACGGATGTCTTCCTTAGCAGCGTCGGTAATTTTACATCAACAAGGAATAGAGCCGATATGTCAAATGGCTTGTCGAGATCGAAACCGCATTGGTTTACAAAGTGACTTGATGGGCGCTCATGCTTTGGGTATCCGTAATATTTTAGCTTTGACCGGCGACCCTGTAAAAGCAGGAGACCATCCCGACGCTAAAAGTGTGTTTGACTTGGAGTCAGTACGGTTGCTGCAATTAATCGGGAAACTCAACAACGGCTTGGATAGTAACGATAAACCCTTAACCGACGGAGCCACCGATTTATTTGTTGGTGCTGCGGTAGATCCACAATGTCGCAGTTGGAGTGGTTTACAAAAACGATTTGAGCGCAAATTAGCAGCCGGAGCGCAATTTTTTCAAAGTCAAATGATTACAGACTTTGACATTTTTGAAAAATTCATGACTCAAATAGCCGCAGGCTGCAACAAACCAATTTTAGCCGGAATTTTTCTATTAAAGTCGGCAAAAAATGCCAGATTTATCAATAAATGTGTTCCTGGAGTTGAAATTCCTGACCATATAATTGATAGATTAGAACAAGCAAAGAATCCCTTAGAAGAAGGAATTAAAATCGCTGCCGAACAAGTACAAATTGCTCAACAATTGTGTCAAGGAGTGCATATGATGGCAGTGAAACGCGAAGATTTGATAGTGCCAATATTGGATATGGCAGGAGTGAAAGCGGTTAGTAAAATTTAGGTTTTGGATTAGTTTTTAGATAATCCAACGTGAGTTAGAAGATAATCATAGAAGTCGGGTTTTTATTAATGTTTTGTGTTGTTATAGATATTTATCGTAAAAACCCGACTTCTTATCCCACCGTTAATCCAAAGTCTATTCGTTAAAATTGACAAGATATCTTTTACGCTTCATTAAATCAAACTTACTAACAACTACCTAAATCCTGCTCAAATTCCGCTATCGAACTAACAAGAATTGCCCTTCTGAGCAAACTTTTCAACACCGTAACATCATCTATTTTATTAATAGCTTCAACTACTTGCGTTGGTACTTCTTCAAATCGGGTTAACAAATTTTCAACTACGCTTTCTCGTGCATTTTCAATAACTCCTTCTTCCTTTGCCAATCTTTCAATACTGGTTACATAACGCATTCTATTTACCTCTCCATCATTTCTGAGTTCGACTTGAAAACTATTTGCTAATTCTTGCGGTAAAAACATTATCCAGTCGATAAACCGGAATAATCCAATGATTTGTTCTCGGCTATATCCTCTCGTGAAAAGACTTCTAACGAGTCTTAGTTTCCACTGTAGACGACTTTCTGGATTTTGGCTGGTTGCTTTGGTTTTCAAGTGTGCCATGACAACCAATCCAAAGGGATTTTCGGCTATTTCAACATAAGCTTCATAAAAAAAGAATTCGAGAAACTGAGGAAAATAATCCTCAATAATTTCCTTCCACGGGCTATCGTAATTTGTATTTTTTTCGGTCATAAATTGAAAGTTTAATTAAAAAAAAAAGACAGGTGAAACACCCATCAAAGAAATACTTGTTGATCTACAAACAAAAGCTTTTAAATTTTAAATTTTGACCTTTGATCTTTAACCTTCTCTACATCCACTTCGGTAAAGCCACCTCACAAGTTATAGGCTGTTCATTTACAACTTTCAACTGTGAATTAATAAATCTATCCATCCAATTTCGCAGATAAATTCGATTAGCATTTTGCTCGGAAGGATTTTTAGTGTCTGCTGGATAAGGCATTAATCCGATAATTGCCGCAGTCGTAACACAGTACATTGATTTTTGAAAACTTTTACAAATTTGCACTCGTAAATCGTCTTCCCCACGACGAGTTTGACGATAAATATTGTGTAAATATTCGGGTAGATAGTGACGCATATCCTGCATTAATAATGTCGGAGGAATACCCGCACCACCAATTGGCAAAGGATCTGCATACAATGCACCATATTGAAATTTTCCTTGGTCTGGAGGAATTTGATAAGCTTGAGCATTATAAGAAACTGTGCCGTGAAAAGGTGTTCCTCGGAAGAAAACTGCTTCTACATAAGGTACTGCTGTATCCATTAAAAAGGTTAAACCAGCTTTTTTAGGAATTATGTCGTAAACTTTATCCCGAATTTTTACAGCATAGGTAATAGGATTATTTGCATTTGCCACTAAAGCTTCTTTTACATGGTCTACAACTTGAGGAATTGATGTTATTTTACCTTGATCATAGAGGTCTGATAAACTCATAAATGCATCAGACATCACGCGCCAAAATTGACCTAAAGCGCTGTAATAAGAACAAACTCGTAACTGTTCAAATAAAAATTCTGGAAACAGTTGATTAACACCCAAAACTAAAGGATTATTTGGAAACTTTGCATTAATAACTGCTTGCGCTAAGCGTCTAAACTCTTTTGAATCTACATATTCATCTAATCCACCACCACCGTGCCACATCATTGATTTCATGCAGTATTCGGCGTATTCGTAATTGATTCTATCGTGTTGCCAATGACGCAGTAATTTTTGAAAATTAATTTCGCCGTTAAAATATTTAAAAAACGGAAAGAATACTAAAAATTGATTTTCGGCAAAGTAAATTAGATTCTTTGAATAAGCATCCAAAACAATGCCGTAACTGTGAAGTACGCCGACAACTTCAATTAAATTTTCTGGAGTATCTAGAAGTAATGCGTCACCATTTAATAGACGCTCAATATATTCAGCTAAAGGATGATTTGTAGGTGTTTTTTTTGTAGTAGTTCTAACCATAAAGGCTTCTCCTATAATAATTTGGGGATGGGGAGACAAGGGGACAAGGGGATGGGGAGACAAGGGGATGGGGAGACATTATAAAATTAACAACTAACAACTAACAACCAACAACTAACCACCAACAACCAACCACTAACCACCAACAACGAACATTTATTTTTACTTATTAAAAGACACGTTCACAATCTGATTTTGTGTATTCATCATGACGTTAGTTGTTGATTGAGTCCAACGGATGAGCCAATTCGGTTGAATACCAAAAATTACGATTAAAACTGCTAAAACTATAGCTGGTATTCTATCAGACCAATATACACGGGGTAAATTAGTTACTTGTTGGGATAAGCGTCCGAAAAAGGCTTTACTCATCAAAATCAAGAAGTAAACCGCAGTTAAGCCGGTTCCAATCATGCACAGTAAAGTTTGGATGGGAAAAACTGCAAAACTGCCCCGAAATACGATAAATTCCGCAATAAACCCCACCATTCCCGGTATCCCAGCACTTGCCATTACTGCCAAAACCATCAAACTACCAATTAAAGGTAAGCCTCTTTCGGGATTTAACAATCCTTGGATAACATCTAAATCACGACTACCTGCTTTTTTATAAATTACTCCTACGAGCAAAAATAGCAGCGCTGAAATTAAACCGTGGCTAACCATTTGCATGACAATGCCTAATATGCTTAAAGGTGTCGCTGCTGCTGCACCTAAAAGAATGTATCCCATATGTGCGACGGAACTGTAAGCTACCATTTTTTTCATGTCTTTTTGGGCGATCGCGCAAGATGCACCGTACAATACACTAACTACTGCCCAAGTTGCCAGCCAAGGACTTAAGTATGTCCAAGCTTCTGGTAACAAATACATTCCAAAACGCAGCATACCGTAAGTTCCTAATTTCAACAGCACCCCAGCCAGCAAAACGGAAATTGGTGTGGAAGCTTCTACGTGAGCATCTGGCAACCAGGTATGCAAGGGAACTAAGGGAATTTTGATCCCAAAACCGATTAATATTCCCAACAACAGTAAAATTTGTGTTGCTAAGGGTATAGAGCTTGTGTGTAAGCTATCTAAACTAAAACTAGAACTACCACTCAGCCAAACTAAGCCCAGAAAACTGGCTAAAACCAGAATTCCCGAAACAGCAGTATAAATCAAAAACTTGGTTGCTGCATAACCCCGGCGCTCTCCACCCCATATGGCAATCAGCAAATAGAGGGGAATTAATTCCAATTCATAAAATAGGAAAAATAGCAACAAATCCTGAGATAAAAACGCTCCCGTAACTCCCGCGTTGAGTAACAGCAATAAAGAATAATACAATCGATGTCGCCCTATAGATGTATCACTGGTATAAATAGCTATTCCAGTTAGCAATGCATTTAATATCAACAGAGGTAAAGATAAACCATCAATTCCAATATGATAATTCAATCCCAATACATCTATCCAAGGGATGAATTCACCAAATTGTTGATTAATTTCACCTAAATTAAACTGACTAGCTAATACCAATGTCCACAAAAAAGCAATAATAGCAATAGTCAAAGCTATGCCACGGGAAATTTTTGGTGTGATGCCAAAAGGCAAAAATCCAATTACAGCCGTACCTAAGAGCGGTAGCAAAATTAAAATACTCAGCATAGAAAGAGTTGTTAGTTGACAGTGGACAGTTGACAGTTGACAGTTGACAGTGGACAGTTACTAATTGTTTATTACCAACCTTTAACCTTTAACCTTTAACCTGATTAAAATGGTAAATTATCAAGCAATCCTAAAGACCAACTAATAAATAAGCCGATTAAACTGACTCCAAGCACTATAGTCAGCACATAACCTTGAGAACGTCCGGAAATGCTGTATTTTAAACCTTGTCCGCTGAAAATAGCTGCAAAACCGACTAAATTTACTAATCCATCGACTAAATAGCGATCGCTCCAAGCGGAAATTTTCGATAGCAACCCGACAGCACTGACTATGGTGACTCGATAAATACGGTCTATGTAAAAATCGTATCCCAATAAATCTTGGATAAATCTCCAACTGAAGACTGTTGACCTAGACCAAGCTTTATGCAGATAAATAGTAGAACCGATAATCACTCCTATTAAGCTCGAAGATACTAATGCCGCTAATACATACCAATTGATACTTTCCCAAGTTGGTAATAAGTTCCATTGCTGAAGCATCATTGGTACTAACAAAGTAACCACAGTTAGGGATACCATTGGTAATGCCATTGGCCAATGTACTTCGGGAGTGCGTCGGGTTTTTTGTTGTGGTTCTCCCCAAAACGCTAATCTAAATACCCTTGTCAAATTCAAGGCTGTCAAACCATTAACTATGATTAAAATCCCAATTACCCAAGGACTAGTTATATAAAAACCATCAGCCCATGACAACATTGCCCAAAAGCTGCCCAAGGGTAATAGCGTTACCATACCAGCCGCACCGACAATAAAGGCTGTAGTAGTTGCTGGCATTCGCGACCATAACCCGCCCATTTCCGTGATATCTTGAGTCTGGGTAGTATAAATCACCGAACCACCACTCATGAATAATAAAGCTTTGGCGATCGCGTGAGTAAACAACAATAACAATGCCACAGCACCTTGTTCCATACCGGCTGCGACAAACACTAAACCCATGTATGCACTGGTGGAATGAGATAAGGTTCGCTTGATATCGATCTGGGCTATGGAAACTAAACTCGCACCAATGGCTGTCATCGTACCGATAATTAATAAAGCATCTAAAGCTACTGGTGATAAAGCTAAAATTGGTTCGAGTTTGTAAAGTACATAAGCTCCACCAGCAACTACCAAGGAGTTTCGTAATACTGAAGCTGGGTTTGGACCTTCCATTGCTTCATCTAACCACAAATGCAGGGGAAACTGAGCGCATTTACCGGCAGGTCCGGCAATTAATGCTAAACCGAGTAAAGTTGATGTTAAAGGACTTAATTGTGCTGTTTGCGCCCATTTGTATAAGTCGGAGAAATCCCAACTACCTGCCATAGTACCTATAGCTACCACGCCCATCAACAACAATAAATCTCCTACCCGTTTGGTGAAAAATGCATCTCGCGCTGCTGTAACTACCAACGGTTGAGCGTACCAAAATCCAACTAACAGGTAAGTTGAGAGAGTTAAAACTTCTAATACCATGTAGCTGAGTAATAAAGAATCGCTGATCGCTAAAGCGCTCAATGCTGCTTCAAAAAAGCCCATCAAAGCAAAAAATCTCGCTGTTGCCCAATCTTTTTCTAGATAACCTAAAGCATAAATTTGCGCTAATAAACTCAATCCGGCAACTAAAACTGTCGCACCAAAACTTACTGACGATATCTCTAATGCAAAAGATAAATTTAAATCTGCGGCTGTAAACCAATTTAAAACAATAGTTTCTGGTTCCCTGTTCCAAATTTGTTTAAATACGAATACACTATGAAAAAAAGCTAAACCTGTTGTTAATAAATTCAAATAAGCTGCTGGTCTTGGTCCAGTACGCTTAATTAATCCCGTTGCCCAGGGTAAAGTTAACAACGCACCTACTAATCCATATAAGGGCAAACACCAAGTTGTTGAAAATAGAAGCTCATTCATTCAAATTTACCACTATAAATACTCTTTAAATAGTCTTTAAGAAATTTTCCTATTTCTTTTAATACTTTAATGTAAATCAATAACAGAAAATATCAATTCATTTTTTCACACTTGTCACTTTTTTAAAAATACTTGACAAAAGAATCAAATTGTATTCTCAATATCTCACTCTTTTTGGAATATTTTTTTGATGAGTAATGTTTATTTATTGTTTCAGTTTTCTTAATTAAAAAACCTACAATAATCTGTCTGATAAGAAAATTTTATATTTCCTTTATATCTTTTTCGCACCAATAGTTATGGATTCGGAAAGTAGGCTCTAGAACTCTTTGAGACTAAAGTGACTCTTGCCTATGTCAAATTTACGCTTCTATGAAAGCGATTTGGGCGAATGTGATAAAAAAAGTATAAAGCAGAAGTGTCTACTAAAACAATGCGGGAGTTTGAGAGCCTGCCTAATTTATCGTCCGGATCAAAAACGACTCGACAGGGCTTTAGCCCGCTGTGTGGGGTCGTTTTTCGAATCTCGCAATTTATCCTACACATGAACGTAGGATATACTATAATCGAAGCATCCAAGGTCGAAGGATGTATATGGCTGAACTTACACTGACTCTAAAACTTCCATTTCACAAGCTAAATCAGTCTAAAGCCTCTGAGTTTGCGCGCCTTGAGAAAATCAATACTGACGTGGCTAACGACTTACTAAAACTCGAAAAAGCGGACAGAAAGAAGTTGACTAGCAGTGCGTTCGGACATATTGAAATAGGTTCGATGTGGATTAACCAGACCATCCGAAATTGCAATGCTAAGACGAAGGTGAAGCACTTTAAGCGGTTGCCGCTCGAAGTGAATAATCAAGGCTATGCAGTGCAAAAGTCGGGTGATTTGTTCACTGTCTCTTTCTCGCTATATCGTGGGAGGAAAGGACGTATCCCGCTCGAAGTTCATTCCGCTTCACATACCGAAGTCTTAGATAAAGTGCCCAAGGGAGAAGCTAAGTTAGGCTCTTTGAAGCTGAATAAATCTAAGAAAGGGATATGGTATGCACTCATTTCCGTGTCGATGGAAGTTCCCGACACAGGTGAGGTTAAAGGCTGGATTGGCGTAGACCGTGGACAGAATAATATTGCTGTTGCCGCATTACCTAAAGGATTTGGACGTTTCTGGAAAGCTGGACGGGTTAAAGCACTCAGACGACAGTTTCAGAAAACCCGTAAAGCCTTGCAGGAATCTAAGAAAACTAAGGTGGTGAAGCGACTAGAGCAACGTGAAAGACGCATCATGACCCATATCAATCACGCCATCTCGAAAGAATTGGTGCAGCTTGCCAAGGATTATGGGATGGGCTTGCGGTTTGAAGATTTAAGCGGGATTCGACAAACATCGAAGCAACGCCAGAAAACCAAATCGGACGCAGGTAATAACCGTGATAGTTGGGCATTCTATCAGCTTGAAATCTTTACTCGATACAAAGCGATTCGGGCTGGCGTGCCAGTCGAGTCAGTACCCGCACCCTATACCAGTAAATCAGATCATCGTAATGGTGTGATTGGGAAAAGGAATGGGCATTGGTTCAAAGGGTTTGACGGGTATCGGTGTAATGCTGATTGGAATGCTTCGCAGAATATTGGTCAATGGGTTGGTTTTTCATGCCCACTGGATCTTCAGAACGTTTTGCCTGTAATGGGTGAGGCTGATTCAATGGGTGGGGTCAATGACAGTCCCTTAACTGAGAATGAGTCTAAGCGGATGAGTTCACTCTCCGCTTAGATAGCCTCTTGGAATCCCCTGTCATTTATGCGGGGGAGTGTCAATCTAGAAACCGTAAACTTCGATTGAGTAGTGAGTAATTCTAGACCCTCGATCAAAGATATGTTAAGTTTTTTAAAATCCTTTGATTACAAACTATTATAGTAATTTATATTGCAATGGGTGCAAAGCTTTCATATGCTTAATTTGGGGGAAGTTTTTTTTCAGCTTTTAAATGAGCATACCCGTCAAAAAAAGTCTTCGTAGAGTCATAAATTTAGTAAAGTTGTTGGAGTCAGTAAATGCCTATAGCAGTTGGAATGATTGAAACTAAGGGATTCCCCGCAGTAGTAGAAGCAGCGGATGCCATGGTGAAAGCCGCTCGCGTGACCTTAGTCGGTTACGAAAAAATCGGTAGCGCTCGTGTAACTGTAATCGTGCGGGGAGATGTATCTGAGGTACAAGCTTCAGTTGCAGCAGGTATCGAAGCTGCAAGACGGGTAAACGGTGGTGAAGTTGTTTCCACTCATATTATTGCCCGTCCCCATGAAAATTTGGAATATGTTCTACCAATTAGATATACCGAAGCAGTGGAACAATTCCGAACTTAAAGGGTATTGATAACTTGAAATGCCTAAATATTGGATTTATTTTCGGAAAAAGTAACCAATTGTTAAAAAATCTAGTCGTCATTTAACACTAATACAGGAACCTAGAAAATCAACCCTTGTAATCAAACCTATAGTGAAAGCGCAGGGTAATACAGGTTGTAAAATAGCCTTTGAGCTTGAGAAAAATTTGTTTCTAGGTCTTTCCTAAATTAACTAGATATATTTAGTTAAATCTGAGTGGAGAATTTAGCAGCGCTACAGTAGTACTATAGGTTTACGACTAGCTAGACAAATGAAAGATACCCATTTGTTTACAACATGGGGACAGTCAATTTAGAAAATTTTTTGAGGATAGAAAGTAATGTCAATTGCAGTTGGAATGGTAGAAACTCTGGGTTTTCCAGCAGTTGTAGAAGCAGCGGATGCGATGGTGAAAGCTGCTCGCGTCACCTTGGTTGGATATGAAAAAATCGGTACAGGTCGCGTTACCGTTATTGTGAGAGGAGATGTTTCTGAGGTACAAGCTTCAGTTGGAGCAGGAGTTGAGTCTGTGAAGCGAGTGAATGGGGGACAAGTATTGTCTACTCATATCATCGCTCGTCCCCACGAAAACCTAGAATACGTTTTACCAATTAGATATACCGAAGATGTAGAGCAATTCCGGGAAAATGTCAACGCAATTCGTCCTTATGGTGGAAGACCGTAATATTGTAAAAAGCAATGCAAATTGCCAGAGTTCGCGGTACAGTATCTAGCACGCAAAAAGATCCAAGTCTTAGAGGAGTGAAACTGCTGTTATTACAGTTAATCGATGAAGAAGGACGTATCCAGCCAGAATACGAAGTTGCGGCAGATATTGTGGGTGCGGGAGTTGATGAATGGGTACTCATCAGTCGTGGTAGTGCTGCGCGTCAAATTGACGGCAACGAACAGCGTCCAATAGATGCAGCAGTAGTGGCGATAATTGATACAGTTTATGTGGAAAATCGCTTAATTTACAGCAAAAAAGAACAATATTAATAATTAGTGGTTAGTAGTTAGTGGTTAGTTGATAGTGGTTAGTTGATAGTGGTTAGTTGATAGTTGTGAGTAGATAGTGGTTAGTTGATAGTTGTTAGTTGTTAATAAAATAACTGATAATTCATAACTCCTAACTCTTAACTCCTAATTTCTAACTCCCGTACAGACGTAGCAATACGCCCCGTCTCTACAAAACTAACTCTTAACTAATAAAAAAATGCATTTAAGGAGAAACAACGCTATGAGAGTCCGCACCACCACAGCGGCTCCCCCAACCCCGTGGTCTAAGAATTTGGCTGAACCACGAATTCACGAAACTGCTTTCGTCCATTCGTTTTCATACATTATTGGTGATGTTGAAATCAGTTCAAATGTTATAGTTGCTCCCGGAAGTTCGGTGCGAGCAGATGAGGGGTCGCCATTTTATATAGGTGAAAATACCAATATTCAAGATGGTGTTGTTATACATGGATTAGAACGAGGTCGTGTACTGGGAGATAACAACAAAGAATACTCAGTATGGATAGGGAAAGACAGTTGTATTACCCATCTGTCTCTGATTCACGGACCGTGTTATGTGGGTGATAACTGTTTCATCGGCTTTCGTTCCACAGTATTTAATGCCAAAGTGGGCGACGGTTGTATCGTGATGATGCACGCCTTAATTCAAGATGTGGAAATTCCTCCCGGTAAATACGTACCTTCTGGGGCTGTGATTACCAGCCAACACCAAGCTGACCGTTTGTCAGATGTAAATTCAGAGGATCAAGAATTTGCTCATCATGTAGTAGGAGTAAATCAGGCACTGAGAGTAGGTTATCTTTGTGCCGAAGATAGTAAGTGTATTGCAGCAGTTCGCAAAAAAATAGACATATATAATACAAACGAAGATAAAGGTTTAGAAAGGAGTATTGAAGTGTATAACAATGGTTTGGATACTCAAACAGTAGAGCAAGTGCGCTATCTGTTAGAGCAAGGGTTTAAAATTGGCACCGAACACGTAGATAATAGACGTTTTCGCACTGGTTCTTGGCATAGCTGTCAACCGATTGAAGCCAGAAGCGTAGGTGAAGCAGTATCAGCCTTAGAAGGCTGTATGACTGAACACCAAGGCGAATACGTGCGTTTATTTGGAATCGATGCCAAGCAGAAAAAACGGGTATTAGAAACCATCATTCAACGTCCAGATGGTTCGACAAAACCAACTATAATCTCAACCTACAGCGCTCCTGCAAGCAGTAGTAATGGTAGTTATAGCAATAGTGGTTCAAGCAATGGTGGTCGCAACAGTAGCTATAGTAATGGGAATTCCAGCAGTGGTAGTTCCCAATTAGATAGTGAGACAATCGATCAAATGCGTAACCTACTTTCAGGAGGTTACAGAATTGGTATGGAACACGTTGATAGCAGACGCTTCCGTACAGGTTCCTGGCAAAGCTGTAGCCCAATTGAAACAAAAAATCTCAATGAGGCTATTTCTGCTTTAGAAGAATGCATGAGAAGCCATCAAGGCGAGTATGTGCGCCTAATTGGTATTGACACCAAAGGGAAACGCCGGGTATTAGAAAGCATTATTCAACGTCCTGATGGTTCTGGTGGTACTGCATCCAAAGGTAACGGTAGTTCATATAAGAGTGATACAAGTAAGAGGGATACAAGTTCAAGTTACGCCTCAACTTCGAGTTCTACTCCCGTAAAAAGTTACAGTACGGCGAGTGGTGGTACTGCAACCCTTACCAATAATCAATTAAGTACCGAAGTTTTAGAAGAAGTTCGACACCTGTTGCATGGCGGTTATAAAATCAGTGCCGAACACGTAGACAACCGTCGTTTCCGTACAGGTTCTTGGTCAAGTTGCGGACAAATAGAGTCAACGAACGAAAGAGAAGTACTAGGTATCCTCGAATCTTATCTCGCAGAATATCCAGGAGAATACGTCCGCTTGATTGGTATCGATCCGAAAGCCAAGCGTCGCGTAGTCGAAAACATTATTCAACGTCCGTAATCGAATTTTAGATTTTGGATTTTAGATTTTGGATTAGAGGATAGGGTTAGCAGTGAGGAGTGAGGAGTGAGGAGTAAAGAGTTAGGTGTTAGGAGTGAGGAGTTATTTCCCCCCATCCCCTTGTCCCCCCATCCCCCATCCTCCCATCCTCCACCAACGAGGTAAAATAGGTAAAATATGTCCGTGCCGCCACTGCGCCTATATAATAATTTCGAGCCTTTTTTCAGTGGCGAGGTGATTGTTCATGCTAGTGCGGTTATCGCGCCAGGGGTAATCATGCAAGCGGCTCCCAATAGTAAAATAATTATCGGTTCTGGAGTTTGTATTGGTATGGGGTCAATTCTCCAGGTCGATGCAGGAATTTTAGAGATCGAATCGGGAGCAAATTTAGGAGCCGGTTTCCTGATGGTTGGCGCAGGTAAAATTGGTGTAAATGCTTGTATAGGTTCGGCTACAACTGTCTTTCGTGCTAGTGTGGAAGCGGGGAAAGTCGTTCCGGCAGGTTCGGTTATTGGAGACAATAGCAGGTCTTTGAGCGAATCTTCCAACGAGGAAATGAATGGTAAACTCAAGCAAACTCAGTTACCTCTAACTGAAGAAGTCAAGGAAGAAATTTCCTCTCATATTCCCAATTCTCCAACTTACGTCACTCCCCCCCTTACCCCATCACCTCGTCCTTACGTTAGTCCATCTCCAATTTCGTATTTTTTTCCTGTTAAAGATTCAATAGAAGAAAAAGCTGTTTCCTCGGATTCAGCAGCAGAAGAATCAGCCGAACAACCCACCAATGTTAATTCAAACGGGGTTGGAAATCATATATATGGAAGAACTAATATCAAAAGTCTGTTGATAACTTTATTCCCTCATAGACAATCTTTGGATACACCTGTATCTGAGGATAACCAATCGGAAGATGGATGAATTATTCACGACACAGTTTGCAATCGCCTAGTGTAAGCTCGTTGCGATCGCAAATAATGCATTTTTGATGACAATTATTTTTCATGCTTCATCCTCAATCTTTTATAGAAGCTAAAGTGAAAGGTAAGGCGTAAAAACAATATGTTTAATTTTTATCCTTCACTTTTTATAGTCAATGGGAATTTTGGGGAGAAATACTAATGCATTCTTATAATCAATCTTCATCACACAGTCGAGAAAAAACTAAAGGTGCTGCTTTGGGGTTAGTATCTACTCAGAGTTTCCCTGCAATTGTGGGAACGGCGGATATGATGCTCAAATCTGCTGGGGTTCACTTAATTGGATATGAAAAAATTGGCGGGGGACATTGTACTGCTGTGATTCGCGGAGGGGTTGCTGATGTCCGTTTGGCTGTAGAAGCTGGTGAACAAACCGCTAAGCAATTCGGACAGTTTATTTCTAGCTTGGTAATTCCTCGTCCTTATCCTAATTTAAATATAGTATTACCTATTACTAGTAGATTAAGTGAAATTGCTGATGGTTCCACCTATAATAGATTGAGCAATCAAGCAGTGGGGTTAGTAGAAACAATCGGGTTTCCGGCGATGGTAGGAGCAGCGGACGCTATGCTTAAATCAGCAGATGTCCAGTTAGCGGCTTATGAAAAAATCGGCTCTGGATTGTGTACTGCAATTATTCGCGGTTCTGTAGCAAATGTTGCAGTAGCAGTAGAAGCTGGGATGTACGAAGCAGAACGCATTGGAGAATTGAATGCGGTGATGGTGATACCTCGTCCCTTAGATGAGCTAGAGCAAACTTTACCAGTAGCAAGTTGTTGGATTGAGCAGCGTCAACCCGTAAGATTACCAATTAACATTAAAGAGCAAGTTGGGGAAGCAGAATTAATCGAGTTGCCAGAATTAAATAAGTTACCCGAAAAAGTAGTCGAAGAAATATCGATTTTACCGGAAGTCGAAAGGTTAGAAATGGGTGAGTTGGAATAGAAATTGGTAATGGGTAATTGTCAACTGTCAACTGTGTAATCCTTTTTAATCCGTGGTCTAGGGATGCGGTTAATTATGATCATAACTTCTAAATGTCATAAGTTAAATACCGAATTTTGAATAACAAACATAGACTTTTCTCTATGTAAACCCTCAGATTTTTTTCGTGAGGGAAAGCATTTTTTACTTAATTATTCGGTAATACTTATATATATATCTCTCTATGAGAGAGCATCCTTTTGAGGGTGTTTATTTATGAAGTGTTATAAGAGGATAATCACCATTGAATCAAGCGACGCTGCATCAGTTAAAAGTGTTCGAGGCTGCGGCACGACACAGTAGTTTTACTCGCGCCGCAGAAGAATTGTTTCTTACGCAACCCACTATTTCGATGCAAATAAAACAACTAACAAAATCAGTGGGAATACCGTTATTTGAACAAGTTGGTAAACGCTTGTATCTTACGGATGCAGGACGAGAATTATTTGCTACTTGCCAAGATATATTTAATATTTTGGCTAAATTTGAAATGAAAGTAGCGGATTTAAAAGGATTAAAACAAGGGCAATTACGTTTAGCAGTAATTACCACAGCAAAATATTTTATTCCACGTTTATTAGGCGCATTTTGTCAGCTTTATCCGGGAATTGAGATTGCTTTACAAGTAACAAATCATGAAGGAATTCTGGAACGAATGACGAATAATCAAGACGATTTATATATTATGAGTCAAATTCCAGAAAATCTTGACATCAATTATCAAGAATTTTTAGATAATCCTTTAATAGTTTTAGCTCCAATTAATCATCCTTTAGCTGGTGAAAAGAATATTCCAATATCAAGGTTAGCAAATGAACCTTTTATTATGCGAGAACCCGGTTCTGGAACACGAAGAGCGGTGCAAAAGTTATTTGAAGAAAAGAATGTAGAAGTGAAAGTAAAATTGGAATTAGGTAGTAATGAAGCGATTAAACAAGCTATTGCCGGAGGCTTGGGAATATCGGTTTTATCTCGTCATACATTAATGCCTTATGCTGAAGATTTAATAATTTTAGATGTAGAACATTTCCCCATAAAACGCAATTGGTATATGGTTTATCCCAACGGTAAACAATTATCGATTGTTGCACGTGCCTATTTTGAATATTTATTAGAAGCTGCAAAGCAATTTGCTTCAGAAACAGCTTTGTATGGGAATGGGTAATTGGTAATTGATAACTGTCAACTGTCAACTGTCAACTGTCAACTGTCAACTGGGTAATTAAATCCGTGAAATCAGTGTAATCCTATTCCATCCGTGATCTACAATTAACCAGCATAACCGTTCGCAATTAAGGAAAACTGGCAGTGGTTAACCAGGAAATACCATCATCGCGTAAATTTGTCGAAACAGATATTGTCGCAGTTGCAGTTTATACTCATCAAGCATTGGTGACACGCCGTGGTGCAATCAAATTAAACGGAACTGAGCAGGAATTAATCATCTCACAACTGCCAGAAACTATTGAAACGGAGTCGGTGCGGGTTAACGGTAAAGGTAATTTGGCTGTGCGTTTGTTGGGTGTAAATGTGGAGCGTATTTACACAACTGAGTCAGTAGTAGCGCGGATATCACAGTTAAATCAACAAATCGAGGAGTTGGAAGCACAGAAACGTCAATTTCAAGCTCAAATGGATGCTCTAGCCTTACAATCGCGGTTTCTGGAAGGTTTGCGGGAGAAGACTGAGGAGCAATTTTCGATTAGTTTGGCACGTAAAAGTATTAGCTTGAGCGAAACTCTAGATTTACTCAACTTTCTCGGCAGTCAGTATACTGAATATGCTATTTCCATGGAAGATTACAAAAATCAACAACGGGAATTAGATGCTCAGTTGGAGGTGTTACACGCTTCGTTACAACAAATTCGCTCTCCTCAACCTAGTGTTAGTTTTAATTTAACGGTGGGAATTGAAGCTTTGGGTGTGGGAGAGTTTGAGTTAGAAGTGTCTTATGTAGTTAACAGAGCAAGTTGGAAACCGCTTTATGATATTCGAGTTGATCCGAAAAATCAAAGCGTGAATTTGGTATACTTGGCACAAATTATCCAAAATACCGGCGAAGATTGGACGAATGTAAATTTAACTCTTTCTACAGCTAAACCCGGTAGTGGAACTTTACCACCGAAACCTCAACCTTGGTATATTGATATTCCCCAACCACTAATGACTCGTAAAAGAGTCAGAGGGTTTGCTGATGCATCAATGGCTGCACAATCTCCTAATTTTGATGTTGAGGAAGGAAATTATATCTCGGAAATTGAAGAATTAGAAAAAGAAATAATCCAAGCAGAGGTAATCACAGCGGAAGTATCTCAGGAAGGAAATGTAGTTACCTTTAATTTAGATGGTAGTGGAAATATACCCAGCGATGGTGCACCTCACAAAACTACTATTTTCCAAGATGATTATCCCTGTAATTTTGGCTATATAGCAATGCCGCGTTTGGTAAGTTTTGCTTATCTACAAGCTAATGTCAAAAATAATTCCCAGGGTACAACTTTATTACCGGGTAAAGTCAATATTTTTCGCGATCGCATTTTTGTGGGAGTTTCTGATTTACAAAATATCGTACCAGGTGAAGAGTTTAAATTAAACTTGGGAATTGACGAAGGTTTGAAAATTGAACGGGATTTGGTTGAGCGGGAAGTCGATAAAAAATTTATTGGTAATATAAGTAAAATCACTTATGGGTATAGATTAAAAGTTAGTAATTTACTTGATAGTGAAGCGAAATTAGAATTAATTGAACAACTACCAGTAAGTCGTAATGAACAAATAAAAGTACGTCTCAACCGCACAAATCCGCAAATTCAACCTGGTGAAATGGGAATATTAAAATGGAATTTAACTCTTGCACCACAAGATAAACAAGAGATTTATTATCAATTTACTGTAGAATATCCACCGCAATTAACTGTGATGGGGTTGGATATATAAATTGGAGAGTTAGGAGTGAGGAGTGAGGAGTGAGGAGTGAGGAGTGAGAAGTGAGGAGTGAGAAGTTAAGAGTTAGGAGTTAGGAGTTAAGGTAGTAAGCATATTAATAGATTATTGTTCAATGCCAACTGTCAACTGTCAACTGTCAACTGCCAACTGTCAACTGTCAACTGTCAACTGTCAACTGTCAACTGTCAACTGCCAACTGTCAACTGTCAACTGTCAACTGTCAACTCTTCGCGGCTGCACGAACAATTCGATTAGCATCACCAGTTAAAGCAGCACGAATTTCAGGCGGAGTGTGGGGATTTTTGGCGATGGCGTATCTCTCTAACCAAGATGAGGAATGAATATTCTCTGCTAATATTTCCTTTGGTGTTGAAGGATGTAGAAAAACGAGTAAGCGGGTGAATGTGGGAGTTGTGGAGGTGACACAATCTGCTAATACTTGAGTGATTCTCTGGGGAAAGCGATTTATTAAAGCTTTGATTGCTGCTTGTTTAATTTGATTATCTGCTTTTCCTAAAATTGCTAATTGTTCGAGAATATTTAAAGATGTTTTGGGATGAGAAGCAACTGCGATCGCAATTATATCGCAATTATCTAGTGCTAATAATTCTAGTAAGCTACTGGGAGTATTGGGGTTTTCTGCTACACCTAGACGCACCATACTAATCTTATCTTCTGCAAGTTGTTTAAGCAGATGTTTATCTGTGTTGGGATGACGTGCAACCCCTTGACGAATGACTACCCATTGACTGTGAGAAAGCTGATTAAGAATATCTGGAGATAAATTTGGATTTTTAAGAGTTTCAAGCTGTTCTAAGACGCTTTTAGAAGCATAAGGATTATTTATCGCTGCTTCTCGAACTGTTCGATGTTTATCTTGAATCAATTGTACAAGGGTTGTGAGGGGAGTTTTGAGATTTTTGGCGACTATAGTACGAACTTCCCAACGATGATGTTTGGCTAATTCTGCGAGTGTTGTGCTAGAAGCGTTGCGATGACGTGCTACAGCAGCGCAAATTTTTAAATCGGAAGTTTGTACTAAACATTGTAAAGTACTATCGGGGGTTTTGGAGTTGCCAGAAAGGTTAGTTAGTGCGGTTTCCAAAATCGAATTGTTTTCTTTCTCAACGAGTTTTTCTAAAACATGAATGGGAGTATTGGGGTGTTGTGCAACTCTTTGACGAGTATCGTAATTAGTACTATCTGCCATCGCTGTTAATAAATTGGGGTCGTAAACAGCGTATACTGGCATAATTGGGATACCTTGAGCGCGTGCCGTATTTATATAATCGTATATTGTATTTTTTTGTAGATTGAAAGGAATTTGTGTCGGATTATTCGGATGAACTGCGACAATTTTACTTATCCAAACATCGTTATCTGTTGCCAATTTTTCTAATGCTGCGACGGTAGAATTAAGATTCAGGGCTACAGCTTTACGTACCATAACATCTTCATCTTTGGCTAACTCGAATAATACATCCCCAGGAGTGCTAGAGTGAGCGGCAATAGCCAAACGAATCCGCATCCATTGACTGGTGGAAAGTTGTCTGAGAATTTCTTCAGAAATCAGCGGATTTTCGGTTAGTTCTAATTGGATTTGAAACTGTTGGTGTAAACTCAGGGGTGTGCGGGGATGATAAGCGACTGCTTCCCGTACTGTATCACTAATATCTCCCATTAACTGTTCCACAATATTTATGGGAGTATGGGGATTTTGAGCAACCATTGCCCTTACTTTACTATAACTATCCGTCGCTAATTTTGCTAAAATCTGCTCGTTGGTGTTGAAATTTTCGGCAATATATAAACGTACTTCAGCATCAAGAGTTTCTAACAGATATTCCGGTACAGCACCAATCGACCATAAATAAATCGAAGATTGACGTTCCCGTGGTAAATTGGTAGATTGCATTGCCATGATTGCAGCTTTATCCCATCCCTGCTGCATTTCTCCCGCTAAAGTTATGTGTAACTGTGCAGCTTCAGCTACTTCTGTATTTTCTACCTGAGTTAATGAGAGTAAAGCTGTTTGCGGCGTTTTGGGATGCATGGCGATCGCTAATAACACTTCTACATCACGATGACTGGTTGCTAATTCCAGAAATTGAGGTGATATACAATCAAGTTTTAACAAAGCTTGTAAAGTCATTAGGGGAATTTCCAGGATGAAATTTGGATTTTCTAATAATAATAAAGAAAACACCGGATTTTCTAACAACTGCTGGGGAAATTCCGCTGCTAATTTCAATAAAATTTCTGTTGGTGTATTAGGATTACCCGCTACATTTTCTCGAATAATGTTATCAGAACTATTACTTAAATCAAACAATAAATCCGGAGCCGCATTGGCATTTTTGGCTACAATTCGTGTTAATTCAATATCAATTCCAGCTAACTCTTGTAATCGTAATGATGAAGTTTTCTCGCTCGCTGCTTGTTGCCGAAGTTTAGATAAATTCGGTTCTGGAGAACGATTAGCCATAGCTCATAGTTAGTTAGTTAGTTAATTAAGTAATTAATTAATTCTACAGATTTGAATGTAGAACTTTTTAACATTAGATATTAAGTAAGTAGGTCAAATTACATATAAAACCTCACCCTGCCGTACTGCTCCCTCTCCTTAATAAGGAGAGGGATTGAGGGTAAGGTTCTTATTTTATATTTAATTACGCCTACCTACTTACACAATTTTTTCTGAAGTTTACGTTATTAGTCAATAGTAAACTTTACTTTTATAATTTACTAATAAAAAGTTAATAAAAGTAATCTAAACAACATATTAATCACTAAGAATTATCTAAATCTTCTCTTTTATTCGGTTTGGTTTCAGTAGCGATACCAACTAAATTAATTGTAAAAATGGCTATACCTTTACAAATTAATGCTAAATATCGATACTTCAATTTTGACATCCGTAATTACAGATTCAACGAATATTACAAAATTTAATCACAAAAATCACAGGGATGTGTATAATGAATAACTCGTTTCACCAGCTTTATCGAAAAAATAAGTTGAATTTGTATCGCTTTAAGCAAAAGTATGGTACTAGTGAACTAAAATAAATTTGTGATATTTGTACAGGTATAGTTAATGGTTTCAACTGTTCCACATAAGTTTGATTATGAAGTAGCACCAAAGCCTTTTTTGAAATGGGCTGGAGGAAAAACTCAGTTAATCAAACAAATAAGTAAATTTTTGCCTTTGGGGTTAAATAACGGTTCAATAAAAAAATATGTAGAACCATTTATAGGAGGTGGTGCGTTATTTTTTTGGATAGCATATAATTATCCGGTAAAAGAGTTATTTATCTCCGATATCAATGTTGATTTAATTTTGGCATATAAAACTATTCAATGTAATATAGATGATTTAATTGAACTTTTGTCAGATATTGAAAATAAATATTTATCATTAAATAATCATCAAAGGGCTGAATATTTTTATCACGTAAGAAATAAATTTAATCAGCAAAGAAACCAGATAGATTTAGTTGAATATAATTCCGATTGGGTAGAAAGGACAGCCCAAATGATATTTTTAAATAAAACTTGTTTTAACGGCTTATTTAGAGTTAATTCTAAAGGAGAATTTAACGTTCCTGTAGGAAAATACAAAAAACCATCAATATGTAATCAACAAACTTTAAAAACAGTGAATAAAATTATGCAAAGAACAGAAATTATCCAAGGAGACTTTAGTAAATGCGAAACATTTATCGATGATACTACTTTAGTATATTTTGACCCACCTTATAAACCGATTAGTAACACATCTAATTTTACTGCTTATTCGCATCAAATTTTTGATGATTCCGAACAATTAAGATTACACAATTATTTTCAAAAACTAGATAAAAAAGCAGCATTGCTAATGCTGAGTAATTCCGATCCGAAAAATTATAATATTGACGATGATTTTTTTGAACAGCTTTATAGTGGTTATCGAATAGAAAGAGTCAAAGCATCCCGCTCCATAAATAGTAATTCAGCAAAACGCAACCCTATCAATGAACTGTTGATTATGAATTATTAGTTAGATGGAAACACATCTATCATGAAATTTAATTATTTATTTCAAAAATATTTCAACTGTGTTGATGAATCAGAAGTTTTTCAATATTTTCAAGATACATTAACAGATTCAATCACTGGATGGGATTATTTTGTTGATTGGACAAAAGTGCTGAATAAGTTTAAACAAGTAGAAATTTATTTGAATGCATTAAATTATTTAATTGGTAAAGAAGATATCGAAAATGAATTTCGTTATCTTTTACAACAAATGCCGCAAATTGTGAATGTAATACCGATTTTAATTGCTTGTCGTACCTTTAATTTTCAGATATTAACTGATTACACAAATAATAATTTTAGTTATAAATCTTTTAATTTTAAAAATCAAACTATTTTATTTCCAGGAGATATCGATAATATTGTTGAATTTGCCAAAAATATGGGGTTATTAGAACTATTTAAAAATAAAACTCTTAAAAGTATTCCTGATTACGTTTTGGGTATTGAAGTTGGTTTAGACACAAACGGTAGAAAAAATCGTGGTGGAACAACAATGGAAAATATTGTTGAAAATCTAATTACCATCATCTGTGATCAAACTAATTTTCTATTTATTCCCCAAGCAACATCTGACAAAATAAAAAAACAATGGAATATTGATATTCAAGTAGATAAATCGAGTCGTCGTTTTGATTTTGCGGTTAAAAATCATCATCATCTCTACTTAATAGAAACTAATTTTTATGGTGGAAGTGGTTCCAAATTAAAAGCAACCGCAGGAGAATATAAAAGTTTATTTGATTTTATATCTAGACAAGGACATAAATTTATTTGGGTAACAGATGGCTTAGGCTGGAAAAGTACTAGTCGTCCTTTAGAAGAGACTTTTAAACATATTGATTGTACTTTGAATTTAAATATGGTTGTTAGTGGTTTTCTTGAAGAATTAATTACAGAGAATTTTTAAGAGGTTAGAGGTTAGAGGTTAAAGTTATTAAGAGGATGTTTTAGAAGTATCCGGCGCTTTTTTATCGCGACTACACAAACAAAACCCAGATGGTGCGTGGGTTTATAATCTTTAATACGGGTGGTTAGTTAGTCCGCATAGACGGACTTTGGTTGTGTAGTAGCGAAGCGCGAAGCGTGTCCGCAGGACATATTATATTCGCCGGGTATGATATTAATTTAGACTTTTCAAACTTTTCAAACATCCTCTAAACTGATAGCAATCGTACCGCTTCCCCAAAAGGAAATTCATCTAAGGCTAAACCACCAGGAGTAACTACCCATAACACTGGTAATTCCGGTAGTATATCCGGGAAAGTACCGTAACCATCTGTTAAATAAACACATACAGCTTGTTGTTGTCCATCCCATGTTCGAGCGACTTGCTCGAAGAAAGGAACAAAAGATGTCCCACCACCACCTTGAGGTTTTGGTGGCATGGAATTACCGTTGAGTTCATAAGGACCATAAACTTCGGCATCAACATAGTAAAACTCGCATTTTATATGGGGGTAAGCACTTAAAATACCCTGCACTTCCGAGAAAAATAATCCCAGTAATTTTGTATCAATCGAACCGCTAGTATCCAAAGCTAAATAAACGCGAATCGATTCACCTTGCAAGCTTTCGAGATACAACCTACGTCCGATAAAACGGCGGTCAAATCCAGAAAAGTCAGTAGGGGTTTGTACTAAATATCGCCAAAGATAAGAACGCCAATCAATTTGAGCAGAATTTAAACTTTCTAACTCTCGTTCAATTGCTCCCCCAAGATTACCTTTATTTGCAGTACGGGCGACAGTTGCAGCTTGCTGCATCGCATTTTGCCAATGGGCTTCCATTGCGGCTTTTTTTGCTTGGGACATACTATCACCATTTTCAGAAGTCGAGGAACTTTCTCCTTTTCCTTCCTGCTCTCCTGCTTCTTGACTTTCTTGGTTATTACCTTCTTGTTGAGAACCACCAGCATCTTCCGGTGGACTATCGAGTAAATCGGGGTTAGTTAATTGTGGAGCATTATCAGCATCTTGAAGCAGAATTTCATAAACTTCCTCAACGCTTAAATGTTCTAATTTAACATCTCTCAAAGTTCCTTTGGGTAATTCAAAACCATGAGTAGCAATCATCCCGTTAATCACGATATCAGCCGCAATATTCCATAATTGAGCATCCCTAACACTCCGACGAGGTACATGGAGCAACGCTGCGTGTAAAACTTCGTGTAGCAACACTCCATCAAGTTGTTTCGCAGGTAAAGATAATAAAAACTCAACATTATAGAAAATATCTTTACCATCAGTAGCCGCTGTTGGTAATTTTTCCGTAGGAATAAAACGAGCAAACATTGCTAGTGTTGCAAAAAACGGTGATTTTGTTTGCAAACGCAATAAAGACGCGCTAATACTTTTTTGAATATCTTCAGTCATTTTACAGTTTACAGTTGACAGTTGACACTTGACAGTTAGGAGTTGGGAGTTGGGAGGATGTTTTAAAAGTATCTGGCGGTTTAAACCGCTACTACAGAAACAAAGTCCACCTGCGTGGACTAGTTAATTTAGAACCCGCTACCACGGAGGGTTTTGTTTTTGTAGCCGCGACTTCTAGTCGCCAGGTAAAGTATTAAATTAGACTTTCAAAACATCCTCTAAGAGTTAGGAGTTAGGAGTTAGGAGTTAAGAGTTAGGAGTTAGGAGTTAGGAGTTAAGAGTTATAACCTCTAACCTCTAACCTTTCTACGGTTTCTGGGAATCTAGATAATCTTGTAATAATTTCTTAAATTCGGGATTTTTGCTGAGTAAATTGGCTAAAACTCCCCGCTTACCTTTACTTTCCATGACTCGCGATAAATCTACGGCAAAAAGTCTTACCCATTCATTGGCTGCAACTTGATTTAACCAATTAAAAGCATTAAGCGCTTGAACAGCATTTTCCGCACGTACTGTTAATCCAACTACCGTTGCATATCTGACGCTGGGTTCTTTAGGAAATTGAATGGTTTCGCCTTTTCCTTCCAAAATCGCAATTAGATTAGGTAGATTTTCGTACATAGATATGTATGAAGAAAATTCAGTAGCAGCAGCAGTTCCTACCGCTGGATTAATATTTAATCCGGCACAATGTAAGGCACTTGCCATTACCCAAGAGCGAGGAGAAGCCCAAGCCGGTTGTTGGGGGTCAATTTTATGTAATAAAGTAGTACGGAAGGAAAGAAAAGCAATTATTTGCTCATGTATACCTTTTTCTAAAGCATAGGCTTTGAAACTTTCAAAATCCGGTTGTACTTCTACGTGCAAAAACCTATTTGCTAAAGGTGAAGGCATATCGAATACAGCAGCACGGTCTTCTTTACGGTTCCCTGCTGCCCATACAAACCAACCATCTGGCACTACGTAGGAGCCTACACAGCGGTCTAAAATTAACTGTTGTGCCACTCCCTGCATTGCCGGAGGAGCCATATTTAACTCATCGAGAAACAATACACCTTTACCCTTACGAGGTAGAAATTCTGGTGGAAACCACTTAGAAATACCATCTTCAGCAACCGGCAACCCACGTAAATCAGTAGGTGCTAACTGAGACAAACGAACATCTACAAAATCAATCCCACTTTCTCGTGTTAGCTGACTAACAATACTAGATTTACCAATACCCGGAGGTCCCCAAATCATGGTACTGATTTGAATATTATTACGAATAAGCTGGTCTAAAAATAATTTGAGTTCGTTGGGAGTCATAGAATTTTGGATTTTAGATTTTGGATTTTGGATTGACAATATTTAGGAGTTTTTGTAGAGACGTAGCACTGCTACGTCTGTTATTGAGTTAGGAGTTATAACCTTTAACCTTTAACCTCTAACCTTCTCCCTGACGTTTTCTTAAAGAACGCTTTGCGGATTTGGCAACAACGGGGTCTTCGTCTTGGGCTAGATGTTCTAAAATTTCTACGGGCGTTTCTCGATGTCTTGCGACAAATAACCTTTCGGTTTCCACAACGCTAGTAGAAAATTCTTCTAATAGTTTCTGGCGCAGTTTGGGTGGAGTGTTGGGATGCTGTACTATATGCCAGTCGTATCGGAAAAATTGTGTTAGTTGTTCTAATGCTGTAGCGGGAGTACTAGGATTTTGAGCAATAAAGGAACGTAAATGCCAATCCTTAATTAATATCTCCAAAACATTTCCGGGTGTTTGAGGATTACTAGCTACAGCTTGACGAACTTCTAATCGCCAATCTTCAGCCAGTTTTTCTAAAACCTGGGGAGGGGTATTAATATTTTTCGCCACACCATAACGCACATCTTTGGATGTATCTTTGGCAAGTTCTTCTAAAACCTGGGATGGAGTGCGAACGTTCAAGGCTATCCACGGACGAAGTTCTGGTGAATGTTTCGCCCATTGAACTAAGATTGACATTGGTGCATGGTCGTGCTGTGCTACATATTTGCGAACTGATAAACGTTCGTCTAATGCCAAACGCCAAAGCACTTTTTGTAAGGTTGATTCTGGTGTGTTGGGATGACGTGCTAATAACAAGTCGTGAAACGGCGTACTACCCAATATCTCTAATACATAACCTGGAGTACTACCATTCCTGGCAACAGCTGCCTGGATATCTCCCCGACTATCCATTGCTAATTCTTCAAGAATTTTTGGAGGAGTATTAGGGTTTTCTGCAACAAACTGGCGCAGTTGCAAATCCTTTGCTGCTTCTACTAGTAAATATGCTGGTGTGTTAGGATGTCTTGCTACCATCTGCCGCACCCGTTCATGGGGATGTTCTGCCATTTCCTCCAACCAACTACTAGGGATGTGAGGATTCTGAGGCAGAAAATTCATCGTATGCACCCGATAATCCATTGCCAATTCGATGATCAAATGCTTGGTTAAATCAGAACGTTTGGCGATCGCACTTTTGACTTTGGTTAATGGTACCTTAATCAACTTTTCTAGAACACTTAGGGGTGTATTGGGATTTTTAGCAATACTTGTTTCAATAGCTACTCTTAAATTCCAATTTGGTTCTGGATTATCGACTAAAATTTCCAAAACTTTCACAGGAATTTTGGGATAAGTAGCAAGATACAAGCGAACGGAACTTGCACCATATTCTGCTAATTTTTCCAAAACCCTTTGAGTTATATCTTTGCGTTGTGCAATACATAAACCCAATTCGGGATCGTACCGACTTTTAATCGCTAACTGTTCTAAAATGTGTTCTGAAGCTTGTTGATGTTTGGCTACAGCTTCCAATACCAAAGAATTGGAATGCATTGCAGCACAAGCTAAAAACCATTCCGGAGCTTCATCCTGTTTTAATAGCTTTAATAAAGACCAATATGATATATCTGTTGCTAAATTGGGATTTTCCAGCATCAACAGGGATAACACCGGATTAGAGAAAAATGAAGCCGGAAAATCTCCCGCCAATTTCAGCAGTACATCAGTCGGTGAATTGGGATTTTTCGTGATATTTTCGCGAGTAGCCTTATCTTCACTCGATGCTAACTCCCGCAATAAATCCGGTTCAGCACTGGGATTTGCTGCCACCAATCTTCCTAGTTCTATACTTTCATAAGCAAGAACCCTGAGCTTATCGGGTGGAGTAGCTTCGTCAGCGGCCAGTTGTTCTGGGGTTGGGTACATTAGCGCTAACCTACCTCTTGCGTAGATGTATTATTTTATTCCACCTTATTTAGTAATTTCTAGTAAAAAGGCTACATTTTTGCCATTAGTAGTAAATTATCTTGACTACTTCTAAACAACAGTTATCCAAGTCACTTTCTCAAACCTAAAATTGTCACAATACCTAGGAAGAATCACTTATTCAACAATGCTGTCGTGATTACTGACGTTCTATCTAAATCAAATTTTTACTAAACTTCAGCAGCCCAAATCTTGAATTAAGCTTAAAAGTACAATGTGTTTATAATTACTAAGATTTTTGCGTATAACTCTAGAAGTCGGGTTTTTAGAATAAGTATCTGTAACACCGAAAAATTCTCATCAAAACCCGACTTCTCATCTAATGCACCCAGTAGCGCGATAAAGACGCGACAAATCTAGCCCACCTTTGTTAAGAGATTGGCACGTACCAAGTTAGCTAAATCAATTCATGATGTTGGTTTTGAAATGTTATTTAATTTTATAATTAAGAATATTTGGGAGATAAAACTGTGCCATTAATCAAAATACCAAAACATTATCTTGTATCTCAGGATGAAGATTCAATTACAGTAGATGTACCAGAGTCAATGCTCTTGCATTGGAAAAGAGATTACGAAAAAATTACTAAAGCCAAAGGAATTTTAAAGGATAAGAAAGAAGCAATTCTTACTCATTTAGACACTCTTCGCCAGGAATGGGATGAATGAGATATCTGTATGATACAAATATTTTTATCTACTATCTTGCTGGTGAGTCAATAGTTGATTCGTTGTTTGCAGAAGATTTTCTGAATTTACATGACATTTTAACTTTGCCGATTGTCCGTATTGAGTTGCTTAGTTTTTCTGGCTTATCAGAGGATGAGGAGCAGTCGATCAAAGATTTACTATCGCAGTTTAGCTCGGTTCCATTGTCGCGAGAAATTGAAGAGCAGACAATCGAGTTAAAACGAAGATATAAAATTAAGCTCCCTGATGCAATTATTGCGGCAACTGCACTAAATCAAGATGCATTTTTAGTTACAAGAAATGTTCGTGATTTTAAAGGAATTGCTGAACTCAAAGTTGAAAATCCGTTTTCAGATTAGGGAAAGTGGTTTTTTAAAATTGACAATCTTCTGTGAATAAACAAAAAATATAGAGACGCAGCATATTGCAACGTCTCCTAATTAACATACTTCCAATAACTACTACAAACCTTTACTCGATTTCTAAATAAGCTTTCAAAGCTTCATTTACCAAATCCGTCATCGGTTTACCCTGACTTTCAGAAGCTTGCTTGAGCTTGTCGTAAATATCATCTCTAACACTGATTCGATGTCTTAATTTCTTCGCAATCGTAGTATTATTAATCGCAACTACTTGACCATTGCTTTCTTCTGTAATCGGTGCCGTAGTCGAATCTGCCATTGCTTCAACCAAACCATCACGCTCGTCTGATATTCCAGAAGCAACTGTTTTTACTTCGTATTTGGCTGCATATTCGCGAATCGCGTCAAAGCCAACTCTATGACAAAAGTCACCAAAGCTTTCCTGAGTTTCACGGGATTCTTTAAAATAAACAAACATTGGTTCTAACTGCGTTTCCAAATCATCAACGTGCAGCCTTTCCATGTAAGGTAACGCTAACCGAGTTTGATTTGGCGAACCTCCCAACCACAATTGATAAGCATCGGGAGCGCTACCGACAAAACCTAACTCTGCCATGTAGGGACGAGCGCAACCGTTAGGACAACCAGTCATCCTTACCACAAAATGCTCATTTTGTAAACCTATCTTATTCAAAAGTGTGCGAATCCGGTCTAAAATACCGGGAATTACTCGTTCCGATTCGGCTATCGCTAATCCGCAGGTAGGAAATGCGGGACAAGCCATTGCGTAACGCACCAATGGTTCAATTTTTTCTGGGTCGCTATTGATACCGTGTTTTTGGAGAATTTCTTCAATAGCTGGTTTATTTTCGGGTGCGATGTCGAGGAATATTAAATTATGGTTAGCGGTAAGACGAATATCTAAATTGAATTGCTCGACAATTTTGCGGAGTGCGGTTTTGAGTTGAAAAGAACCTTCGTCTTTGACTCTACCATTTTCGATTGAAATACCTAAAAATAGTTTGCCATCACCTTGTTCGTTCCAACCGAGATAGTCGTAATATTTAAATTCCGGTAAAGGTTTGAAAGGTTCTACAGCCTTACCAAAATATTCCTCAACCTGGGAACGGAATTTTTCCACACCCCAATCGTTGATCAAATATTTTAAACGAGCGTGTCGTCTTTGAGCGCGATCGCCATAATCTCTTTGAGTAGCGACAATCGCTTTGACTAAATCGTAAACATCTGATTTTGAGACATAACAAATCTCATCAGCTTTCCGAGCAAAAGTTTCTTCTTTGTTGTGAGTTCTTCCCAAACCACCACCAGCAAAAACATTGAATCCTTGTAATTGGGAATTTTCGTCGGTAATTACTACCAACGATAAATCCTGAGTATAAAGGTCAATACTATTATCACCAGGTACCGTGACGCTAATTTTAAACTTGCGCGGCATATAGTGGCTACCGTAAATCGGTTCTTCAGGATTATCGTGAAAAACAGTTCCCGTACCATTACGTTGACGAGCGGCTTTTATTTCCGGACTTTCTTCAGCGGTTATGGCTTTTTCACCATCAAGCCAAATTTCATAATAAGCACCAGTTTGGGGTGTAAGTAAATCAGCAATTTTATCGGCGTATTCGACAGCGTATTGATATTCTGGTTTATTTTTAAAAGGAGCAGCAGGTGCCATGACATTGCGATTCAAGTCTCCACAAGCACCCAAAGTGGAACCCATGTTTTTAACAATCGCGGCAATTGTCGATTTGAGATTTTTCTTTAAAATTCCATGCAACTGGAAACCTTGACGAGTAGTTACCCGCATCGTGTGGTTTCCATAATCATCCGAAAGTTTGTCTAAAGTTAAATACAATTGCGGTGGAATAAAACCCCCCGGATTCCGGGTTCGCAACATCATTTGATAATCTTTTTCTTGTCCTTTAACGCGATTATCGCGATTATCTTGCTGATAAGAACCGTGAAACTTGAGAATTTGTATGGCTTCTTCACTAAAGTGAGTAGTATCTTCGAGAATCTCAGTTGCTACAGGTTCGCGTAAAAAATTGCTGCGTTCTTTGATTCCTTCAACTTTGGATAGCTTACGGATTGTGGTTTCGGGAGGAGCAGACTTAACCATTACAGTGGTATTGTGTTCTCAATAGGGCATTTTGTATTGCCGAGGTACAATTTTTACAGTGTTTTAATTACCAATTGTTGTTTCAATGACACTGACTAAAATACCGCCTTTACTTCTACTATCAAATTGATCTAAGAAGCTGAAGGGGTATTTTACATCGATTATTCATATCACTGATCGGTGGTCACTGATCAAGATGCATCCCTTCGGCTAAGTACATTCCTGGTATTCCAGTCGGAATTAAGGGGAACTTTTTAATTTTATCACGGTAAAATGCCTGATTTACCATTGAAGCAACACTTAACAAAAGAATAGGGAATTGGGAATAGGGAATTGGGAATTGGGAATAGGGAATTGGGAATAGGGAATAGGCAGTAGGCAATAGGGAATATATCTTTAGTAGTATTAGTCCTGTTTAATTCGTCGGGTTTTTGACTTAACTATTAGTAAAACGAGATAACTGATATCTTGCATCACTAGCATCATCAACTAGATCATAAAAATATAAATAAAAATAGTACTAACATAAAAATGCAACATTCTAGTCCATTTTAATGGACTTCTGCTATCAGACTGGGACTTGCAGTCCCAGGCGGGTAAGAACGACAGGAAAACAATTAGTAATTATTTTAACGATAGGTTTTTATGGTGCAAAATGTAAAATAACCATAATCAAAACCCGACTTCTCAAACTTTTAAGAAGTCGGGTTTTTAACTTTAACTATTAGTAAAACGAGATCACCATCATCAAAACTCGACGAATCACTTCAAAAATAGAAATTTTCAAGCATATTCCCACTAAACGGTATTCGAGGAGTCCGGATTAAATTCACATTAAATTAATGGTAATCAGGCAGAAATTACTATTAGAAATTAAAACCAACACCACCACCGACGTTAACAGGTAGAGTTTTGCTATTATCAAAGCCATCAAGGGATACAGTAGCATTACTGTAAACAACAATTCCTTTCTTAACTTGGGATTCTACACCAATACTTGCAGTTACTGAATCTTTGTTACCTAAAGGAGATGATTGACCATCTTGTTCAATAAAAGAATAACCCACAGCACCATATAGATTAGTACTCTTATTAATACCTAAATCGGCGGAAATTTCAGGATTGATAGCAGTTGCATCATTGTTCCACAAAACCTTAGTACGTGCCGAAATTGGGGTATTTTTAATTTTGACACGACCTTGGATATTACCGCCGAGGTTAGCAGCATCGTTTTGCTGACCACCGTTAGTTACCTGACCGCTAAGACCACCACCAACATAATTGCCATCAAAACCTTTTTTAGGCTGTGCAGAAGCCTGACCAGCAGACAAAACAACAGGAGCAATTAATAAAGAAGATAATGCTGAAATTGTGACGCAAGACTTAATAAAGCGTTTCATAATTATTCACCAAATATTGTAGAAGTTGCTTTTACATTCATTGTCGAAAAACAACCTAAAAGGTTCCAAAAATTTTTGCTCAATTGTTAATTTATTACTTCAACCTTTGAAAATACTGATAACTATATCTTTATCGTTTTATTGGATTCAAAACAATAGTTTTAGTATGACTTATAAATCAAAAAAATGTTTCCTAAAATAAATAAAAAATAAATAAAAATATTTTAGTAGACTCTTTATAATCTGTCACAGCTTAAACATTTTAATCAAAAATATCGAATAATAAAATTTGAACTAACTAAGTTATCTTACAGATGAAATGCCTTCTGATTATTTACAACTCAATCGGATTGAGTTAATAAAAATAATCAGCAAAATGTCCCTAGAAAGATTTCTCATGCTTAATTCGGGCTACAGCACTCAACATTAACCACGAAAACGTATTTAAGCGAAAATCAAACAGCGTTACATCCACCGTGTTGAAAAGTATCCAGGCTGCAAACACCAATAAATAGCTGAAAAATATTAACTTATCTTCATTGGGGATAATTCTTTGTGATCGCACTCCTTTGATAAATACCCAACCCAACAAACCGTAAAATAACAGTGTTGCAGGAAGTCCAGTTTCAGCAGACAGCATTAAAAATAAATTGTGTGGATGACCTAACCACAAGTTCATTTTCGCTTGATATATATCCGAAAAATTACGTAAACCCCAACCAGTCCAAGGACGCTGCATAGTTAAAGACCAGGCAAAATCCCATTGAGTTGTACGCATGAGAGCAACTGGTCTATCCGGGTGTAATTGGTCGTTAAAACGCCCCCAAAAAAAAGCCGGAACCACTTTACGAAATAACTGTGCAATACTTAGAGGAGCAAAAGCAGCCAAAGCTATGCTAGTCGCAATTGAGACAAAGATAGCTATAAGCGATCGCCATTTTTGGTAAACAGCATAAGCCAAACAAGCCACTAAAGCAATTACCCATGCATTACGGGAATTAGTTAAAATTAACCCCGCGAAGTTTATGATTACCGCAAAGGTGAGGAAAATGAAGCTAGAGGCAGAAAATTCGATCTTATCCTCTTGTCTTCTTGTCCTCAATTTCCGCCATTCCTGCAACCATAAACCCAAACTTAAGATGAAAACGATTACCAGATAACCAGCCAAAGTATTAGCGTACATGAAAACTGAAGCCATACGTTCGGGTGGGTTTCCTCCTGCGACAAGCGTCCAACCAAAAATACTGTTTGAACTACTCCAACCTAAAAATAACTGTCCCATACCGATAATTACTATTGGTAAGGAATTAATTGTTAAAATCCAAGATATACGCTGTAATTGCCAAGTTGTTTGGATTAAATGACTCCAACCCGCAAACAATAGAAAAAAAGGTAATAAATTAAATAAGCCAAGAAAAGCCGTTGTTTTATCAGCAGCAAAACCAGCGGTAATTACTAATAATAAACTTAAAAAAATAAATCCTTTATATAAAGGATTCTGGATAATCTTGCGATATTCTCGCACACAGGTGATTAAAGAACTTAAGAATAAACCGACAGCACCCAAAGCCGGAAACAAAGGAAAAATAAATAATCCCAATTGCAAACAATACCAAGAAAATCGCAGTTTCGGGTCTGGATGTCGTAAATACGTCATTCGATTTTGGATTTTAGATACTTCGGCAAGCTCAGCACAAGTTTTAGATTTTGGATTGAGGTTTAGGAGTGAGGAGTTGACAGTTAATTTCTCCCCATCCCCTTGTCTCCCCATCCCCCATTCACTTTCTAAGCCATTTCCCAACATTCATCCCTTGTCAGACGAATTTGAGCCAAAGCGAAGATAGTGGGAATAATTCGACCATAATTTGTGGCGATCGCTCTCCATCCTAAATCGGCGAAAAACCAAGCCCACATCATCGGCCCGACAAATGCAAATACGCTTCTGACGGCACCATAACGGGCTGCACTGACAGCCATACCCCGACGGGCTATTTGTGCGGTTGCATAACCCTGGAATTGCTTAGCAGCGACAGTTCCACCTTTAATTGCAGCTTGTTTAGCAACTTCATAAGTAGCTAAATGAGTAGCAAACTGACGAGTAATTTGCTTGAGTAACATTGGTTGAATCACCGAAGTCACAGCTAAAGCACTACCACCTTTAAAAATTAAACCCAAGGGGTCTTTTTGTAAAGCCAAAGGTAAAGGTTCCTTGAGTTCCGATTTTACTAACTGCTGCTGTACTTTTTCGGTTAACTTTCTTTTTTCTCCCGCAGGTAGTTTGTTCCAAACTTTTCCTAAAAGATGTAGAAACACTTCAGCTTCTAAATCTACGGTTGTTAAGTCGTCAGAATAAGGAATTTTTAAATATTTACAGACTTGTAACAAAGCTTCACGATAAGTTACTTGTTTGCTACGCCCCTGTAATACTGTCATTCCAGGAGCAGCCAGAAAACGAAAACGTTCTTCAAGTGTATCCAACCAAGCTTGACGACTTTGACTTTGCACTTCTATCGGATCTGGTGTTTGCACGTAATCCAAAGGATTAAATTTACGACTAAATAAAATCGCAGTTAAATCTTGCAATTCTTCTTCAGTAGCTAACTCTAGCGCTACCCTTAATTCATCCAATTTCCCTTCCTCCCTTACATTAGTTTTTTCCCGTACTTTATTCTACTATTAGCTTTCGGCACTTATTGGTAATCCTTTGTAAGACTGTTGAAAACTGATAATTATATAGCGGGCTATTGACTAATGACTAATGTTGCTGTAATTGGTGCCGGAATCGCGGGTTTAGTTTGCGCTCAGCAATTAACCCAAGCCGGATATTCGGTAAGGGTAATAGATAAATCTCGTGGTGTTGGTGGAAGAGTTGCTACCCGTCGTTTATTTGAAGCAAAAGCGGATCATGGTGCTTGTTATCTCAAACCAAAAGGTGAAGTTTTGCAAGGTTTGGTAAATTTACTTGTTGAAAAAGGAGAGTTAGAAGTTTGGACTAACACTGTTCACGAAATAGAAGCTAATTCTTCATCTATTATCCCTAAGATTCCATCATCTCTTCCCTACATTGCACCATCTGGAATGAATGCGATCGCAAAATTTCTCACACCAGGTTTAGAAATAATTCACAATCAACGTATTAATTCGATTACTTTTAATTCTGAAAATCAATGGTTTTTAACCAGTGAAACTAACAAAGAATTTACAGCTTCATCTCTAGTAATTGCGATTCCTGCACCGCAAGCTGTGATGTTATTAGAAACATTCGCGGAATTTTTAAATAATAGTTTTTTTGATGAATTATTTAGTGTGGAATTTTATCCAGCTATTACAGTAATGGCAGGATATAGCAATTCATTGCAACAACCGGAATGGAAAGCAATTACATTTAAAGACAACTCTATTTTGGGATGGATTGGGTTAGATAGTAGTAAACGAAAAAATCCCACACAACCACATTTTGTGATTCACAGTAGTGCTGATTTCGCTCAACATTACTTTGAATCAGCAGACTTACAACAAGTTGGACAACAAATACTAGAAAATGCTGCTTCGACATTAAATTTACAGTGGTTGAAAAATCCCCAATGGATGCAAGTACATCGGTGGAGATATGCATTTCCTAAAACCCCAATCAAACAATCTTATTTAGCAGCAGAAACACCTTCACCGTTAGTATGTTGTGGAGATTGGTGTGGTGGAAATCTGATCGAAAGTGCAATGCTTTCTGGAATTGCCGCAGCCGAATATATTAACAGTCAACTTGAGCAACGGGAATTACCAGGAATTGATTTTATTGATGCTTTGTAACCCAAATTTAATACACACAAATAATTAATGTAGAGACGGGGCGTATTGCTACGTCTCCTGCCGTTTAGCCTGTAACCAAACATATAACAAAACAAAAATTTAGCGTTATCCGCCATACAAAAATTCAGCGTTATCTGCCAGACAAAAAGACGTAGCAGTGCTACGTCTCTACATCATGAACGGGTTTAAAATATTTCTAAAGGTAAATGATGTAATCCTTTCATATTTGCCAAAATACTGGCAGCTTTTTCAATCAAATCGACATTACGATTTAAAACATCATTGCGAGTCATCTGATGAATATAATCAGGAATCACTCCACAATCTTCTAAGGAAAAACCATTGTGATTTCCCACACGAAGAGAACGTTTTACAGCCATGGTTATTTGTGCATTTCTAGGTAGAGCAGAAAAACCTAAAGGATGGAATAAATCATCATATTGCCAAACATTTGCACCACCACCACCAGTATTTCCATTAATACTAATAATTGCTCCGATAGCATTATCTTGGAATCCTGCTGCAAATATCTCTGTAGCACCATAACATAATGCATCAGTTATCAAAATAACGGGACCAAAATATTTTTTTCCGTGTTGATTAATCTCATCAATATAATCATAATGTCCGCTAATAGGATAACCCATAGAATAAACATTACCTCTATGAAGAGAACTTTCAATTGAACTTTTCCAAGGTTCTGGTGCTATTTTTAAAGTTGTTGGTGTATTAATAAATTGAAATAATTCTGGTTGAATTTTATTTGCAGTAAAAAGTTGAAGCATCATTTCACCGGCTTCAATATATCCACCACCATTTCCGCGAACATCAATCATTAAACCATCTCTCGGTAAATCTTCCAAAACACGAATCAAATCTTGAATAAATTTCTGTCTATCATAAATCATGAAACTGGGAATTTTGACATAGCCAAATTCACCATAGTCAGTACTAAAAATACTCCATTGAAAATCAGTTTCATCACATATTTGATTATCCGACTTAGAAATTGTAGCAAACAATCCTTTTTTGATTTTCTGTAATTTTACAGATGCAAAATCTATTCCTAAAGAACCAGAAACTTTTGAATTACCAATAACTTGAGTTTCCGAGAAATTATATGTTTGCCATTGAAAACGATGTTCGTAATGTTCTTGATTTGCTGTTAAATAAGAAATATATAACCATTCTTCATCGGGAACCAAATATTTACTTCCCGAACGAACCGTCATAGAATTTAAACTATGAATTCGACCTGAATGTTCATTACTACCATAAGTTCGCATACTATTTAACTCAATAGCACGTTCAATAGGTATACCATTCCAATGAGTAATTATCACTCCTTTGTGAAAATTCAGATGTTCAAAATCTTCATTTACGTGAGAAACAACATAAAACCTTTGATTACCCTCATAAAATTCCTCCATCAGAAAAGGTAAAACAAAATTAATCGATTGATAGGGCATTGGAGGCAGATAAACTGTATGTAAATCCCTTAACTCTGTAAATATGCTAATCATTTGTTGCTGAAAATTAAATTCATTCATTTTTACCAAACGATACTTAAGCAACTGCAAACGCTGTAATGGATTGACAGCACTTCTCGCACATTTCAAAGGTAAATGAACGTATATATTTTCGATAAAAGTTAAAGCTTGTTCAACAATTTCTTCTCTTTCTTCTCTAATTGATTGTTCAATAATTTGTTTCTTCTGTTCTTCCGTCAACCCCATCGCAGCGACTACACTATCTAGCTTATAATCAGCCATATTTGATTTACTCCTTGCAGTCTATATTAAAAAGAATATCGTTATTGTGACACAAACTGATTTTTCAATGTCAAAGTTTTAACAATTTTGTCATTGCGAAGCGATATTTTAATTTATTTCCTGGTAAGATTTTCCAGATATTTTTCTTTATTCCAGTTGTAATAATGAAAACACTTCTTGAATAAAGTTTTTGTATTGTAATTTTTGCTCAGTTAATATTTCAGTCAAATTAAAATATGTACATATTGTAGAATCGTTTTCAATACGAGTATTAACTTCAGGAGTAATACAACTAGCAACAAGAATTTTCCCAAATATATACACATTTACGCAGTTCAGAACGACCATGATTTCCCATTTGCTGACTACTATTACCTTTTCCTCGTCCCAATGTCCAAATGTGTCGTGTTGTTAGTCCGAAAGAATGTGCAATATCAGATAAAATCAAGTCTACAGGAATCTCCTCTCCTGCGTATCTGACATTATCATTTATCATTGCGATTATTCCACCAGGTTTAAGAATTCTAGCTGATTCATAAATAACAAAGCACATTTCGTAAAAGTAATTATGTATCATTCTTACAATATTTTTGTTATTCAATTTTCCTTGTTTTCTATAAATTTCTAAAATTTCTAAAACTTCTTGCAATGCAGCCTGTTTTTCAAAAGTAGAATGAACTTTTAAAAAATCAGAATAACGTTCTATCGTACAATACAAACTTTCTAAATAATTGTGTTTATCATGATTTTCTACAGTACATGACAGCATTGTTTGACGCAAATGCTTGACTTTTTCTTCATGACACCCCAGAAATGCTAATTCAAGAGCATATGTACGAGTGTAATCATACCTGTTCAGATAAGGTGGTGAAGTAATAATTAAATCAATGCTATTTGATTGTAAGTTTGGAAGATTTTCTAGGCAAGAACCTTGATAAATTATCGGTTGTATATTTTGAAAATTAACCGATTTATCTTTTGACAAGAATGGTATATTATCACCAAATAAATCAAGTTGAATAGCATCACCATTTAAATCTAACTCAATCTGTTTTAACTTTTGATTAATTGCAAATTCAAAAGTTAAAATGTTACCTTTATTAAATTGTTTTTTACTTTTAGAACGACCAGACCGATAGTCCCAACGTAAATATTGTCCATCTTTTCTAGTATAACTAATATCTTCAAGAATACAAAAAGCGGCATATAAAAGAAGTGTACGTATGTCTTTATCTACAATAAATTTATTACAATAATAGATGTAACCTACTAATTTTTTCTCATCTACTTCTGGGAATGCTCCTTGAGTAATTTTCAGATGATTAAATGCATAACTTTGGTCATAATAATCTATAAAATTTATTTTTTTTAGTTCATAAATTATTGATTGGAATAATTTGAAGTTAATTTGTTGAGCGATAATTCTAGCTTGTGTAGCGAAGCAACCAACAGGTAAAAGTTCAATTCCTATGGTTTGCCATCCCAGAGTAGCAGCAGCAAATAAAGAAGAACCTACTCCTGAAAATGGATCAAGTAGAATACCTGGCTGTAGCTGACTATTTTCAATAATATAAGTTACTAGTCTTTCAGAAAAACCTTCTCGATACTTAAACCAAGAAGAAAATGCAGCATATTTATTACCCTGAAAACTAACTAAAGTTCTATCTAAATAAGGATTATGAACAATCTTAGATGCAAATTTTTTGAACAGAATATCTCTTTCACTTGAAGAGCAAATCATAGTCTTATAATTGCCAAATATTTTTTTATTACTCCCTTCCCGCCCTAAAATTAGCTACCTCTATGAAATCTCTTTCCTCCGTGTTCTCTGCGTTCTCTGCGGTTTTTTTAAGGTAATCTTTCAACGCAAAAGGAGTAATTACAATATAATCAGCTTTTTAATCACACTCCTTTTTTTTCACAACTTCCTTATCCCTACTTCCAAACCCCGACAAACCCCCGTCAAAAAATCCAGATCCAAAGTATGAATCTTGTCACTCGGCTTGTGATAATGAGGATTTCGCATAAATGAAGTATCTGTCACCATAATTGCCGGATAATCTGCATCCCAAAATGGTGCATGGTCGCTTTGTCGAGTCGCAGAAATCATTTTACCTTGATTAGGAACTGGTAAAAATTCGCTCTTGGTTCCACTTTCACGAAAACTATTGCGGAGTCGAAATAAATCGGGGAGAGTTTTCAAATTACCAATCAAAGCAATAAAATCACCTGTACTCGGATAAAATCTTTCTAAAACCGCAGCCGGATAATTTTGTGTCCCCGGATTTGCATCACAATAACCAATCATTTCCAAAGACATCATCAAACGCAATTTTTGCTGTTCTCGCTGCAATTTTGCTACATAATCAGTGCTACCCAACAAACCAGATTCTTCCATATCAAAAGCAACCAGTCGCAACGGATACTTTGTGGGTTGTGTAGCAAAAATTCTGGCTAATTCCAATAAAACCGCGACTCCGGTAGCATTATCATCAGCCCCAGGAGTTCCCGGCACGGCATCATAATGAGCTGCAATTAAAATAGGTGATAAATTACTCTTTCCAGATTGAGAATCTGAAGGTAAATTCAAGATTAGATTTTCACAAACTTTGCTACCAACTTTAAAGGTGTGGATTTCCACACTTCCCCATTGTGAAAAAGAAGCACGAATGTATTCTTGAACAAAGAAATGTCCCCCTGTAGCTAAATAAGGGTCACGTTCTCGTGTTATTTGGATAAGATGGGCAACGAGTTGTTTTTTTAAATCCACGGATTAACCAGGAACTATGAAGGATAAAGGATGAAGTATGAATTAACAAATGTTTTTTCAGGTACATTTCTTACCTGATTGGGTGAAACAATCAAGTAGGGCTGTTAATCGCTTGTTTTGTCGATAAATTGTAGATTAATTAAATTATTTCCAATTTCAGACTTAATTTTTGCTCATGAAGGTTGACAATGTATTCCTCAACTGCAAGATACAATAAATCAAGCATTACTTCTAAACATATATTTATAAAAGATACTAGGAGAAACGTAGGGCATGGGCAAGGTAGTAGGCATCGACTTGGGTACAACAAACTCTGTAGTCGCCGTGATGGAAGGTGGCAAGCCGGTGGTTATTGCCAATGCGGAAGGAATGCGAACCACTCCCTCGGTTGTGGGCTTTAGCAAAGACGGTGAAAAGGTTGTCGGACAAATGGCACGCAGACAAACTGTTCTCAATCCTCAGAATACCTTTTTTGCCATCAAACGTTTTATGGGACGTAAATATTCGGAATTAAATCCAGAATCGAAACGAGTTCCTTATACAGTTCGCAAAGACGAATTTGGTAATACAAAAATTGTTTGTCCTCGTGTAAAGAAAGATTTCGCCCCAGAAGAACTTTCGGCGATGATTCTCAAGAAATTAGCCGAAGATGCCAGTAGATATTTAGGTGAACCTGTAACGGGTGCAGTAATTACCGTTCCTGCTTATTTTAATGATGCTCAGCGACAAGCTACCAGAGATGCAGGTAGAATTGCGGGCTTGGAAGTATTGCGGATTTTGAATGAACCGACTGCCGCATCTTTAGCTTACGGTTTAGATAAAGTCGATAACGAAATAATTTTGGTTTTTGACTTGGGTGGTGGAACCTTCGACGTATCGATTTTAGAAATCGGTGATGGTGTATTTGAAGTCAAAGCTACATCCGGTGATACTCAATTGGGTGGAAACGACTTTGATAAGCGAATTGTCGATTGGTTAGCTGAGAAATTCCTTGAAGATGAAGGAGTAGACTTAAGACGCGATCGCCAAGCTTTACAACGCTTAATGGAAGCTGCGGAAAAGGCAAAAATCGAACTTTCAGCAGTCAGCGTTACCGATATTAATTTACCTTTTATTACCGCCGATCAAGACGGACCGAAACATTTAGAAACTCGTTTGACTCGTTCCCAATTTGAAGGAATGTGTGACGATTTGTTGGGTAAATTGCGAATTCCTGTCAAACGAGCGCTGCGAGATGCTGGAATGACACCGCGAGACATTGAAGAAGTTGTACTTGTCGGCGGCTCAACTCGGATGCCAATTATCGAAAAATTGGTCGAGGGAATGATTGGCTTACAACCCAACCAAAATGTTAATCCCGATGAAGTTGTGGGTATTGGGGCTGCGGTACAAGCGGGTATTCTCGCTGGCGAATTTAAAGATGTATTGCTGCTTGATGTTACTCCCCTATCAATCGGCTTGGAAACCATCGGTGGATTGATGAAAAAGCTAATTCCTCGGAACACTACCATACCAGTCCGCCGTTCCGATATTTTCTCAACTTCCGAAAACAATCAAAACACCGTGGAAATCCACGTAGTTCAAGGTGAACGGGAAATGGCTGCCGATAACAAAGCCTTGGGACGTTTTAAACTTTATGGTATCCCTCCCGCACCTAGGGGAATACCGCAAATCCAAGTATCTTTTGATATTGATGCCAACGGGATTTTACAGGTAACAGCATTAGATAAAACCACAGGTAGAGAACAAAGTATTACCATTCAAGGCGCTTCCAACTTGACTGAAGCTGATATTCAGCAAGCGATTCGGGAAGCGGAAAAATTTGCTGATGTGGATAGACAGCGTAAAGAAAAAGTCGAAAAGCGCACCCGCGCCGAAGCATTAATTTTACAAGCCGAAAGACAGTTGCGAGAAGTAGCCCTGGATTTTGGAATGCAATTTGCTCGTAATCGTCGTCAACGAATTGATAATATTTGTCGAGATTTGCGCGATAGTTTAAAAGCCGATGACGATCGCGGTATTGACCAAACTTACGCCGACTTACAAGACGCTTTATCCGATTTGAATAAAGAAGTTCGTCAGTATTACGCTGAAGACGAAGAAGACGATTTATTCGGTACCATCCGCGATATCTTTATCGGTGACAAAGATCGCGATGATGATTTTTACGACAAGGGTTACGGTAGGGATTCAAATCGGGGCTACAGTCGAGATTATGACCGGGGAGGTTACAGCAAAGATTACGATAAAGGCTATGGGGGTAGAGATGCCGACCGGGGTTATGGTAGTAGGGATTTAGACCGGGGTTATGGTCGAGATGGCGATCGCAATGGTGGTCGAGATTCCTACCGAGATTCGGGTACCAGAAACAACAGTGAGCCAAGCTACCCAAACTATGACAAAGGTTATTCGTCACGTAAACCATCCAAACCTAGCTATCAAGATAACTGGGATGAAGAGGATGACGATTGGTTGTAGTGTTTTTTAAATTAGCTTTGACAACCGAATGTAAATTTTTCTTTGTGGAGCGGTAAACCACCCCCTGAATTCTTTGACTATATTCAGAATATAAGAACTATTCGCGGCTATTGTCGGGCAGCCATATAAGTTTTAGGGGCTAGGGAATAGGGAATAGTGAATAGGCAACAATTAAGTGTACTAATTTTTTTTCAATTAGGAGTTCTATATACGGATTTTAATACTAAACAAGAGTACAAAATAGAAATATAAAAGGCAGCAGAAAATCTCAGAAAAACCAATTAGGAATCGTTTCATCTTTGTTATAGACCTGAAATTACCAACCGAAACGTAAATTATTAAGAAACAAAAAATCTATTAATCGATTCATTTAAACAAATTACTATGCAGAACTTGCAGAATTTTCGGGATTATTACGAAATTTTAGGAGTATCTAAAAATGCGACAAATGAGGAAATCAAAAAAAGTTATCGACGATTAGCGCGACAATTTCACCCAGACCTCAATCCTGGTGACAAAAACGCAGAAGAAAAATTTAAAGATATAAATGAAGCTTACGAAGTTTTGGGCGACCCCAGTAAACGCGCTCAGTACGACCAATTTAGTGTTTTCTGGAAGCAAAATGGTTTTGCTGGATCAAAACCCCGCAAAGCATCGAATCAAGCAAACGGTCGTACACAAGATGTCAATCCCGCTAAATACGATAATTTTGATACCTTTATCGACCAAGTTTTTGGTGTTAAAAATAAAGCAGCTAATACATCTAGTAGTTACACTGATAGTACAACTACTGACCCATTTCGTAATCAAAGAACAAAAGTTGCTTACACTCCAAACTCCCGTCCAACTCGTCGCGATATCGAAGCAAGACTAACTTTACCCTTAGAAAAAGCTTACCAAGGTGGTTTAGAAAGAATTCGTCTTGAAGACGGACGCTCTTTAGAAGTTAATATGCCACCTGGTATGGTCACAGGACAAACCATCCGCTTGCGAAATCAAGGCATTAGTGGCGGCGATTTATATCTCAAAATTACCGTACAACCCCATCATATTTTTAAACTCGAAAGTACCGACATCCATTGTCAAGTCCCGATTACACCTTGCGAAGCAGTTTTAGGAGGGCAAGTAGAAGCACCTACCTTAGATGGATTAGTAAAAATGACAATTCCTCCAGGAGTTAGGTCAGGTCAAAGGTTACGCTTAGAAGGTAAAGGCTATCCCGACGAAAAAGGTAAGCGCGGCAACCAGCTTGTCGAAATTCAAATCATTACTCCCAAAAATATCACTCCCCAAGAGCGCGAACTTTACGAAAAGTTACGGGAAATTGAAACTTTCAAACCTCGCGGTAATTTAATCAAATAATCCAATCCCCAGCAGAATTTCCACTCAAATTCACAAAACAATTTACAAATCAATTCACAAATATTTATTTTAGGACTTACGCAACTGGCACATTTTTTTGTAGGGTGCTGTGACACTTTGCTTGATTTCTAACGCAATAATCAGGTTTTTGGTGTCACGTACCATCCGAGTCTTGTGACATTTACCCCGTTGCGGTTCCGAAGCGGCCATTCCTGACCAAATAGAAAATAGATCAATTCTTCTGGAGGGGGTTTGGGGGACGCAGCCGTCACCCAATCGGGGGTTTGGGGGAGAATCCCCCGATTAACAGGTTTTTAACAGATCAATAAGAAACAACCTTAACTGAACCGTATAGAAATATAATGTCCTAACCAATATGATCATTGCTATTGTTTTAAAATATGAGAAAAACCTGTCCGCAAGGTAACGAACATAGCTGTGAATCAAAATGGAACAATACCAAGCCGCAGTGAACCTACCTACTACTCCTTGTTAGGTGTTCATCCAGCAGCTTCAGCCATCGAAATCCGTCGTGCTTACCGAGAACTTAGCAAACGCTATCATCCCGATACCACTGATTTACCCACCGCACTTGCTACCGTTAAATTTCAAAAACTTAACGAAGCTTACGGTACTCTGAGCAATCCCCAAAAACGCTTGAGTTACGACTTGAAAATTGGCTATTCCCGCTTTTCAGTGATTCAAGCACCCTCTGACTTAAATCAGCCGGTTTCTGAAAGTCGTCATCTATCTAGATCGGCTTACCTTGATGCTAGCGATCGCCCCCTTTCACCAGGTGAGATTTTTGCTTTATTTATTCTGGGATTAACCTTTTTAGGATGTTTGCTCTTAGTAATTGCCGTAGGTTTAACTAAAGGTGAAGCAGCTTTTCAAACAAACATCCAACAGCCAGATATTGTAGTGCAGCAAATAATTAACTCAAATAAATCAAATATTGTCAATCAATTTCACAATTAAAATGTCAAAATACTTCATAAAATGGCGAGATGCGGTACCTTATATCTTGCATCATAAGCATGATTAATTAGATAATAAAAAATAGAAATCAAAATCAAAATCAAAATATAACTAACGTAAACCTGTTTTTTATTAGTCCATTTGAATGGACTTGTGCTATCAGAATGGGGTTTGCAACCCAATAGCGGGTAAGAATCAAGTCAAACAATTAGGAAAGCGGATAAAATAATGTACAAATCTATAATTGAACCTCACCCTCGCTTTTTACTGTGTAAAAATCTTTCCCTCTCCTTATCAAGGAGAGGGATGTCCGACAGGACAGCGTGAGGTTTTGTATTTTATTTAATTTTCAATCCTTAGTAATTATAATTATTTTGCCGATAGGTTTTTATGCTGCAAGATATGAAGTACGCGCTGATCAAATGAAATTTGACAATCACAAAACAATCATTACCAATTTATATTAATCTAAAATCTAAAATCTAAAATTCCTATGTATCTTTTAAATTCCGAAACCCCACTATATAATCATCCACTTCCGCAAATTGAAAAATGGTTAGAAAACAAAGGCTGTCAACAAAACGAAACATATTTACATATATGGCGGGTAAAGCAGCCCGCTTGGGAAGCAGAAATTTTGCTTGACATTGAAGAAATTACAGTCCGATATATCAATGCTGGAGACAATAGAGAAGATATCCAACGCTCGTTTAAGTATTCTCTGAGTCGCCAAGATATAGAAGAGGCAATTTTTTCTGGACCCTAGGGGGATGGGGGGATGGGGGGATGGGGGGACAAGGGGATGGGGGAGAAATAAATAACCATTAACTAACAACCATCAACTAACCACTTTAAACTTTCCCAAACCTCCGTTCTCTTTGCTGGTAAGCAAATAAAGCTTTCTTAAATTCGCTGCGGTCAAAATCTGGCCACAAAGTATCGGTAAAATATATTTCTGAATAAGCTGATTGCCATAAAAGAAAGTTACTCAAACGCATTTCCCCACTGGTACGAATAATTAAATCCGGGTCAGAATTTCCAGCGGTGTAAAGATGATTTTCAAATGTAGCTTGATTAATTTCATCCGGTTGGAGTAATCCTTTATCGACCTTTTCGGCGATCGCACGACAAGCTTGGATAATTTCTTCTCTACCCCCATAATTGGTAGCAACATTAAATTTAATACCGTGATTATTTTTAGTTTCTTCAATAGACTTGTTAATTTCTGCCTGTAAAGCATTAGGCAGAGCCAATAAATTGCCGACAAAACTGATTTTGACGTTCTCTTCTAACATTTCTCGTAGCTCTTGACGTAAAACCCGCTGGAACAAGGTCATCAAAAACTCCACTTCTTCTTGGGGTCTACCCCAGTTTTCGGTAGAAAAAGCATAAGCAGTTAGGGCTTTTATCCCCCAATCTTGACAGCAGCGGAGCAAATCTTTGAGAATATCAACTCCTCGCTTATGCCCCATAATTCTAGGTAAACCTCTACGCTTAGCCCATCGACCGTTACCATCCATAATTACTGCAACGTGCTGGGGTAGTAGTTCTTTTTTTAAGTCGCTTGGTAAATCTTCCAGTTGTGTTGATTGTGCTGTCATTTTTTATTCCGAGAAGCAGTCGATGCTAAGCCAAGTAAACGTGAAATTAATGCGGTTGACTTATCACGAATTTGACGACCTAAACTAAATAAACCGGGGGATAAGGCTTCCCGATCCACAGCAGGAGAAAATCGAGTCTCCAAAGAATCTCTCAGCTTCGTGATTGTCAATGGTCTATTCAAAGTTCCCCTTTCTGCTAGAGAAATAGAACCTGTTTCTTCTGATACAACAACGCAAATACAATTTTCCACACGCTCAGTAATTCCCATCGCCGCACGGTGTCGCGTTCCCAATTGACGGGAGGCAGTGCGCCCCGATAGCGGTAAAATTATACCCGATGATACAATCCGAGAACCGCGTATTAATGTTGCACCATCATGCAAAAGAGTTTTTGGTTGAAAAATTGTTTGTAGCAGTTCCTTAGAAACTTCAGCATTTAGCTTTACTCCCGGTACGGAAAAATCCCGTTCGTCAATTGGACCAGTAGTCTCTACAATCAGTAAAGCCCCAATTCGGTTTTTGGAAAGCTCTTTAACTGCATCAACAATTTCATCAATTACACTATAGGATTTCGGTACCGCTAAGCTCGAAGTTTGGAACAATTGGCGAAATTCACCCCGTCCCAATTGCTCTAAAAAGCGGCGAAACTCTGACTGAAGAGTTATCGCCATTGCTACAGCACAACCATATACCAAGCTTTGTAAAACAAAATTGAGCAATTGTAGCTGTAAGGAACCACTTACCGCTGAAGCTAGCATTAAAACTATAAAACCCCGCACCATCCATAGGGTGCGACGTTCGCTAATAAATACTAACATCATATACGTTAGCGCCAGCACTAACATGATATCCAGAGTCTTTAACAAGGACTGCGACCATCCCAGGTTTGCCAGCCATTGTTTCCATAAATTCCCCATGACATCTGGATTACGCGCTTTGGTTGAAGGATATTTTGCTCAAAGTATAAAAGATTTATAGATGCCAAAAAGGGCAGCTTAAGGGCATGGTAGCATGAACGATGCAGCATAAAATAGTTGATTTTTATCAGTTTTTATGGTTCCTTACTACTAAACCCCTGAATCTTTTATTGTTCGTTTTTTTTGAGTCGTTCTGGTAAGCAATCTTGACGAATCAAGTCTTGGTATGATTCGCGTTGCAAAATTAAACTTGCTTCCCCATTCCCAACTAAAACTGCTGCCGGTCGAGGCAAACGGTTGTAATTGGATGACATACTGTAATTATATGCACCTGTTCCCATTACTACGAGAATATCTCCCGCTTCTGTTTTGGGAAGTTGGGCATCTTTAATTAGAATATCCCCTGATTCGCAATGTTTACCAGCAATCGTGACTGTTTCGCTCAATGGTACGGTCATTTTGTTCGCCACCACTGCTCGATAAATTGACTGGTAAGTAATTGGACGCGGATTATCTGACATTCCACCGTCTACAGCAATATATTTACGGATTCCGGGAATTTCTTTGGATGCACCAATACTATATGCTGTAACTCCGGTGGTACCGATTAAAGAACGTCCTGGTTCGCATAATAATTTTGGTAAGGGAAGATTCCCATCAAGGCAAGCTTTTTGAATTACTTGGCAAATCGGCTTCACCCATTCTTCTATGCTCGGTGGGTCATCTGATTCTATATATTTTATTCCCAAACCGCCACCAACGTTTAACTCGTTAATGTTAATACCATAAGTTGCGGCTTTTTTCAACCACTCTACCATTAACGCAGCCAAGTCTTGATGAGGTTGTTTCTCAAAAATTTGCGAGCCGATGTGAGCGTGTAAACCAACGCAATTAAATACTGATGGTTGTTCGCTGACAAAAGCAAACAAATCATCAAGTGCATTGGGGTCAAAACCAAATTTACTATCTAACTGTCCCGTGCGGATATAATCGTGGGTATGACAATCAATACCCGGAGTCAGACGCAACATAATCCGGTATGGCACACAGCTTGAAGAACCATTTTTAGTAGCCAGTTCGACTAAAGTGTTCAACTCATACCAATTATCCACCACAATCGTACAACCCGATTCCACCGCAAAAATCAATTCTTCACGAGATTTATTATTGCTATGCAAATAAATTTTCTCGGCATTTACACCACTCATTTTCGCGGTATATAATTCACCACCAGAAGCTACATCTATTCCCAAATCTTCCGATGCGACGATGGCGCACACAGCCAAACAATTCCATGCTTTGGAAGCATACAATACTTGAGATTCACCTTGATAGTATTGCTTGAAGCTATCGCGATATTGACGGCAAGCTGTTCGTAAGCTTTCTTCGTCTAGAATATACAACGGAGAACCAAACTGTTTTACTAAGGTTGTGACATCACAACCCCCGATTTCTAAACCATCGCGATCGTTGATTTTTGCACTCAAAGGTAAAAGCGATTGATTCGGTGAAACAGTTTCTTTTTGATTGCCCTGGAATAGTATGTATTTACTACCATTTTCTTGAGCCCCAACAGGGTGAGTCGATACCATAAGAAGAATATGAGTTGTTTGTATTTGAATTCTGGGCGACATTTATCTCCCGTTTCCCAGTGTACAAAGAGCGATGTACCATAACCAATAAAGTGAATAAATTTGAGATACAAATTCAATCTTTATCTAATGAGCATCTAGAGGCAATCCTCGAACTGGATCAAATTTGTTTTGGGGGATTGTGGTCAAAAGTTGCCTATGAAAGGGAGATGGATAGTCCTAACAGCGAGATACAAGGTATATTCTCCTCTCATACCGGCGAAAAACTGTTAGGGATGGGATGTTTTTGGTCAATTTTAGAAGAAGCCCACATTACAATTTTGGCAGTAAATCCTCAATATCACCGTCAAGGAATGGGCGCGGCTTTACTTTATTCTTTGATCAAGACAGCTCGCGATCGCAATTTAGAAAGAGTCACCTTAGAAGTAAGAGTTTCCAATCAAGCGGCAATATCTTTATACGAAAAATTTGGGTTTAAGACAGCAGGGAGACGACGACGTTATTACCAAGATAATGGTGAAGATGCCTTGATTTTATGGCTTGGAGGTATACACAAGCCAGATTTTGCAGAAACTTTAGCCAATTGGGATCTAAATGTTTGTTTAGGTTTGGATAAATCTTGTTGGCAGTTGACCTGGGACAGTTGACCTGGGACAATTACCCATTACCAATTACCCATTACCCATTACCAATTACCCATTACCAATTACAATTTGTATCTTTTACTCAAAATACACAAAAGATTTTAAGAATTAAAAGTAAATGATATTTAAATTAAATTTTACTAAACGATAAATAATTTTTATAAAGTTCAAAATCGTCTTGACGTAAGAAAATTAAATTGTTATTAGTGATGGTTGGAAAATAACTCCGTAAGTTGCTCAAACTAAGTGTATATAGATTGTAGTCAAGTCAAATAGCACACTTAAATAAGCTCCTCAGTATGCTGACTACAAGAAAGTAAGAAATATTATGTAGTTGCAACCTGTGAAGTGGGTTTGAAGTATTTGGATGTCTACTAAGTTTATAAAGACACCCATAGGATTTGCCTGTGCTAAAATCAGCGTACCGGCACGACGCAGGCGATGGGAATAATGCCTTATGTTTGAACGCTTCACAGAAAAAGCCATCAAAGTAATAATGCTTGCTCAAGAAGAGGCTCGCCGTCTTGGGCATAATTTTGTTGGTACTGAACAGATTCTCTTGGGTCTAATTGGCGAAGGTACTGGCGTTGCGGCTAAGGTGCTCAAATCAATGGGCGTTAACCTTAAAGATGCCAGAATCGAGGTCGAAAAAATTATAGGTCGAGGATCGGGTTTTGTAGCCGTGGAAATTCCGTTTACCCCACGGGCAAAACGAGTACTCGAACTATCTTTAGAAGAGGCTCGCCAATTAGGTCACAACTATATTGGTACCGAGCATCTACTGTTAGGCTTAATCCGCGAAGGAGAAGGCGTAGCAGCTAGAGTACTGGAAAATCTGGGTGTAGACCTATCTAAGGTCAGAACCCAAGTGATCCGTATGCTTGGTGAAACCGCTGAAGTTGCGGCTACTGGTCAATCTGGGCGCAATAAGACTCCGACTCTCGATGAGTTTGGCTCTAATTTGACCCAAATGGCTTTGGATGGCAAGCTTGATCCTGTGGTGGGACGCGCCAAGGAAATTGAGCGAGTAATCCAAATTTTGGGTCGTCGAACCAAAAACAACCCGGTATTAATTGGGGAACCGGGTGTTGGTAAAACGGCAATTGCGGAAGGATTGGCTCAACGCATTGGCAACAAAGATGTACCTGACATCTTAGAAGACAAGCGCGTAGTAACTCTTGATATTGGCTTGCTGGTAGCAGGAACCAAATATCGGGGTGAATTTGAAGAACGCCTGAAAAAAATTATGGATGAAATCCGTCAGGCGGGAAATGTAATTTTAGTAATCGACGAAGTACACACCTTAATTGGTGCTGGTGCGGCAGAAGGGGCAATTGATGCTGCCAATATTCTCAAGCCAGCTTTAGCTCGTGGTGAATTGCAGTGTATCGGCGCAACAACGCTCGATGAATACCGCAAGCACATCGAACGAGATGCAGCCCTTGAGCGTCGTTTCCAACCAGTGATGGTGGGTGAACCTTCAGTAGATGAAACTATTGAAATTTTACGCGGTCTGCGCGACCGTTACGAACAACATCATAAATTGAAAATTTCTGACGAAGCGGTGCTAGCGGCGGCTAAATTATCTGACCGTTATATTAGCGATCGCTTTCTTCCAGACAAAGCAATTGACTTAATTGATGAAGCTGGAAGCCGGGTACGTTTGATTAACTCCCAACTGCCTCCCGCAGCTAAAGAGTTGGACAAAGAACTACGGAAAATTCTCAAAGAAAAAGATGACGCGGTACGTTCCCAAGACTTTGACAAAGCTGGCGAACTGCGCGATCGCGAAATGGAGATCAAAGCCGAAATTCGCGCTATTGCTCAAAGTAAAGCTGGTGCTTCCCGTACTGATGGGGAAGAACCTGTAGTTACTGAAGAAGATATTGCTCATATTGTGGCTTCTTGGACTGGTGTTCCGGTGAATAAACTCACTGAATCGGAATCCGAGAAATTGCTACACATGGAAGACACCTTGCACCAGCGTTTAATTGGTCAAGAAGAAGCCGTCAGAGCAGTTTCGCGAGCAATTCGCCGCGCTCGTGTTGGTTTGAAAAATCCCAACCGACCGATTGCGAGCTTTGTGTTCTCAGGTCCCACAGGTGTAGGTAAAACTGAATTAGCTAAATCTTTGGCTTCTTACTTCTTCGGTTCGGAAGAAGCAATGATTCGTCTCGATATGTCCGAATTCATGGAGCGTCACACTGTCAGTAAGCTGATTGGTTCGCCTCCTGGTTATGTAGGATACAACGAAGGCGGTCAGTTAACGGAAGCTGTTAGACGCAGACCTTACACAGTCGTGCTTTTCGACGAAATCGAGAAAGCGCACCCCGATGTATTTAATATGCTGCTTCAAATTCTTGAAGACGGTAGATTAACTGATGCTAAGGGGCGTACCGTAGATTTCAAAAACACCTTGTTGATATTAACTTCTAACATCGGTTCTAAGGTAATCGAAAAAGGTGGTGGTGGTATCGGTTTCGAGTTTGCCGAAGACGCGAGCGAGTCTCAGTACAACCGAATTAAGTCTTTGGTTAACGAAGAACTCAAACAGTACTTCCGTCCGGAATTCCTCAACCGTCTGGATGAAATCATCGTCTTCCGTCAGTTGAACCGTGAAGAGGTAATGTTAATTGCCGATATCATGCTCAAGGAAGTATTCGGAAGACTCACCGAAAAAGGTATCGAACTGCAAGTTAGCGATCGCTTTAAAGAACGTTTGCTTGTAGAGGGTTACAACCCCAGTTACGGTGCAAGACCTCTACGTAGAGCGATTATGCGCTTATTAGAAGACAGTCTTGCTGAAGAAATTCTCTCTGGACGCATTACTGAAGGCGATACAGCCTTAGTTGATGTCGATGAAGGCGGTAATATTCTTGTGACTGCCGAGAAAACGCCAGAAGACAGCAGCGGTCAAGATGATGCTTTGCCTCAAGCTGTTGAGGGGTAATTATCTAAAATTTTAATTAATTGAAAGCGGTGGGGAATCTAACTTCTCTGCCGTTTTTTTGTTTTTAAATTTAAATCTGGTTGTACTAAAAACGAGTCATATTAGCAAAAATGAAAGGTTTGACCACAACGTCAGGTTCTACCTCAATCCAAACCGTGGCTCCACAATCAAGAGGTTTCTCGGGTCTGTAAATCACATTGCAACTTCCATTGATTTGCACGCCATGAGCATAAATTTTTTCAGAACCGGATCTAACTATGATTACAGGTTCTCTAGTGCCATGATTATTGCTTCTAATCTTATGTGAATTAACGTGAATGCGAGTTAATGCCGAGCTAACTCGTTTTCTCCAAGTTCCTTTAGGACCTCGTTTACCTTCTATAACCTTGGGCATTTGATTGATTAGAGGAATCTGCCAAAATTTACCAACCTTTTTTGCTCCAACAATTCGACCTTCGTAAAGTAATTGCCGGACTCTTTGAGTACAAATTTTGAGTAATCGAGCAGCTTCTATTGTCCCAATCATAATTATTTTCTCCATAACTCTAGCGCTAGAGTTGTTCTTTAATAAAAGTATACAGAATTTCCTCCTTTTAGAAAATAATCAAAAATCAAATCGGGATAAATTCCATCCCAACACCGTCGGAATTTTTAAGATAAATTAAATATTGGTTCGCGTCATCGATTGGACTCCTTTAAAGCAGCATGACAACAAAGTTACTAAACAATCGTTATCAAGTTATCCAGGTGTTAGGTGCTGGGGGGTTTGGTGAAACCTTTTTAGCAGAAGATACTCATCTTCCTTCTCGTCGTCGTTGCGTGATTAAGCAACTTAAACCACTGGTAGATGATCCAAAAACCTATCTGCATATTCAGCAACGTTTTGAACGAGAAGCAGCAACTTTAGAATTTCTCGGTGAAGGTAGCGACCAAATTCCCAATCTTTTCGCATATTTTTCGGAAAATGGGTTGTTTTATTTGGTTCAAGAATGGATTCAAGGAGAAACTTTAACAAAAGTTATCGAAACTGAAGGATGTTTGGATGAAAAAGCTGTTAAAGAAATTTTACTAAGTTTGTTATCAGTTTTAGAATACGTCCACTCAAAAGGAATTATTCACCGCGATATAAAACCCGATAATATTATTTTCCGCAGTTCAAATAATAAGCCAGTTTTAATTGATTTCGGTGCAGTAAAAGAAACGATTTGTAATACCATCACTTCTTCAGGAAACCCCACAAAATCGATGGTAATAGGTACACCGGGATATATGCCAATCGAACAAGCTGTAGGGCGTGCGGTTTTTGCAACCGATATTTATAGTTTGGGTTTAACAGCGATTTATTTATTAATTGGTAAACATCCCCAAGAATTAGAAACCAATCCGCAAACAAGTGAAATATTATGGGAAAATTATGCTCCTGAAGAATTATCAACTGGTTTCAAAACAGTTCTCAATCAAGCAATTAATCCAAATCTAGGAATTCGCTTCACCACTGCAAGCAAAATGCTTTATGCTTTGCAATCTAGTGATTCTGCTACTACTACTTTACCCGGATTCAAAACTCAAAATACCCAAAATACTCAAAAAACAGTTGCAGTATCTCCTGTAGCCGGAATTCCTCGAAATACTCCAGTTTCTCAAAATTCCAAAAACTGGTTAAAACCAACTTTAATTTTCGGTAGTTTACTTACTGTAGGATTAATTGGGGGAATAGCAATTGCTAATTTTAATCGTCAGCAACCGCAAGAAAAGGTCGTCATATCTGAAACTCCTTTACCACCAGAATCAATTGATAATACTGAGAATAATTCAATTACTGCTCCCGAACCAACTTTTAGCGAAGTAGAACCACCCCAACCAGCAGAAATTCAACGTCCCTCACAACCACAAATTGCTCCACCGCAACCGCAGCAGCAATTGACAATTGAACCAACTCCAGAACCAACTCCAGAATTCACACCGGAACCTACACCGGAAAACAATCAGCCGTCGTTGATTCCAACACCAGAACCGCAACCGCAAATAATTTCCACTCCTACTCCTACCCCTGCTCCTCAACCTCCAACACCACCAAAAGAGATTGAAAAGCCGGTTGTTAATAATACAAATAATCGGACTTTTCCAGTATTTCCTACAGGTGTTTCTGAAGACAATATCAAAGCAAATTTGGGACAACCAACGAAAGTTTCTAAAGGTTTATGGAATACTCGTGCTTATCTTTATAGATTACAACCCAATCGTGTAGACCTGGGTTTACTTTTTGATCGTCAATCTGGAATATTGCGACAAACAGAAGCATCTCTCGCTCAATCGGTGGGAGAAAATACAATGCAAAATGCTTTACAAGGAATGTTAGCAGGTAATATGAATGGCGATATCCAACAAGGATTGCAGCGAGTTTATCAACGCCAAACAAACCAATATTCCTTTCAAACCAGCGGTTTAAAAGGAATAATCCAACGTAATAAAGAAGACCGCATTTATATTGCTGTTTGGGATGCGGAGTTACATTGATTGGGTAATCGGTAATGGGTAATCGGTAATAGGTGATGGATAAAATAATTAATAATGAAGTAGTTTTGACGAACACGCGGAGCGCTTCACTTTCAAATATATACTTCAATCCCCAATTACCAATTACCAATTACCAATTACCAATTACCAATTACTTAATCGACACCTTAGCACCAGCTTCTTCAAGCTGTTTCTTAGCATCTTCAGCAGCATCTTTGGCAATGGCTTCTTTAACTGGCTTGGGTGCAGATTCTACTAAATCTTTGGCTTCTTTCAAACCTAAGCCGGTAATACCGCGTACAACCTTGAGGATAGCAATCTTCTTATCGGCTGGTACGTCTTCAAGTACTACATCAAACTCGGTTTTCTCTTCTTCAGGTTCAGCAGCAGCAGCACCACCACCCATTCCGGGCATCATTCCAGGCATCATCATCATACCGCCGCCACCAGAAGCGGAAGCATCTACCTGAAACACTTCTTCAATTTGCTTAACTAGTTCGGAAGCTTCGAGCAAGCTCAAAGATTTCAAGCTTTCCATGATTTCATCGGTTTTAGCAGACATTAATTTACTCCTGTTGTTGTCGTTGTTGTTAAATCAAAAATTTCTCTAGATAAGTAGATAATTAGATTTCTTAAATTAGATTGGGTTTGTTTAGATATAATCCAAAATCTAAAATTCAAAATCCAAAATCTCAAGAATCTTCTTTTTCGGATACTGCTTTGACTGCACGTACCAAAGAACTGGGTACTTCGTTGATACCTTTGGCCAATTTGGTTGGTACTTGGTTGATACCTTTGGCCAATTTGGTGGCAACTGCATTCAAACTTCCAGCGATGCGAGCCATAAGTTCTTGCTTGGAAGGCAATTCTTTGAGTGCTTTGACTTGATCTACCGTCAAAGCTTGCCCTTCAAGTACTCCACCGCGAATTTCTGTTTTCTTGGTGACTTTTTGAAATTCTTCGTAAGCCTTGATAGCTTCTTTTAAGTCTTCTTTAACTAATAAAAAGACTGAAGAATCTTGAAGGTATTGTGTCATTGGCTGCCATTGCTGATCTTCTTGAACAGCAATCCGCATCAAGGTATTTTTGGCTCTTTTACAAACAGTACCAGTTGGACGCATCCGATTCCGCAAATCGCTAATTTCCGATACGCTCAGCCCTTGGTAATCAACTATCAATGCCAGAGAAGACTCGCTCAAAACTTCTTTGAGGTCGGCGACTATCGCCTTTTTATCTTCTAGCGTTCTACCCACTTTATATCACCTCCTTCATGGTTTTTATCGACCTTTCAAACAACAAAACCCTGACTGCAACAGCCAGGGTTCAACATTTGTAATAACTTCTTTATAAGTAATTACAAAATCCTTACATCATCTAATTCTTACTACTAAGAGTGGAAAAAGAGGGAAGTTGGGATGTTAACCTAGGCAGGAAATTAAGCTTTTGTTAAAGCGCCTGCTGTCTCTGGCTGTTATCTATTTATTTTTAAGGTTTGAAGTTGAGAGTTAGGACATGAAGTTAGGAGTTAAAAATAATTTTCTTTGATTAACCCATAACTTACAAATCATAACTCAAAATTAATCAAAATTGATTGAAAGTTAATTTTTTTCTCAGTTAAGCTGCTTGACCAATTTTTAAATCGCGTAAAGCATTAACATCAATTTTTATGGATGGTCCCATGGTGGCAGAAACATATACAGTCCGCCAATAGCGACCTTTTGCTCCTGAAGGACGGTTACGTTCAATGCTTTCTTGCAACGCCTTCAAGTTGATCAATAAATCTTCTGGGGAAAAAGATGCCTTACCAAACATAACATGAACTATGCCAGTACGGTCGGCTCGAAATTCTAATTTACCAGCTTTGAATTCCTCAATCGCACTTGCCAGGTCAAATGTCACGGTTCCACCTTTGGGGGATGGCATCAAACCACGGGGACCTAATAGTTTACCAAGTTTTGCTACTTGCGGCATGACATCGGGAGTCGCAATTAGCTTATCAAAGTCCATTCTTCCTTGCTGAATCTCGGTAATCAGTTCTTCTGAGCCAACTACATCAGCACCTGCACTGGTGGCTTCTGCTACTTTCTCACCTCGTGCAATTACTGCTACTCTGATGTTTTGTCCGGTACCTTTGGGTAGTACTACTGTTGTCCGCAACTGTTGATCTGTATATTTGGGGTCAATTCCCAAGCGAATATGCGCTTCTGCGGCTTCGGGAAATTTTGCCGTTGCTGTCTCTTTGAGCAAAGTTAAAGCTTCTATCGGTTGATAGTCTTTATCTTCTACTTTTTCGTGCAGCTCTCTCAAACGACGCGATAATTTATTTTTTGCCATTTTTTACTCCTGGGGTACTTAACGAGATTCATTCTCTCCCCCAAATCAATTTTAGATTTTAGATTTTGGATTTTGGATTTTGGTTGTTAGTTATTGGCTGTTAGTTGTTAGTTGTTGGTAGTTAGCTTTTAATTCATAACTCATAACCCATAACTCCTAACTCATAACTCCCGCTCTTTTCACTCTGTAACCGTGACACCCATATTACGAGCGGTACCCGCAATAATTTTCATTGCTGCTTCGATGTCGTTAGCATTCAAATCAGGCATTTTGGTTTCGGCAATTTCTCGCAATTGCTCTTTTGTGATCGAACCAACTTTAGCTTTATTTGGTTCGGCAGAACCTTTGGGTATTTTGGCTGCTTTGGTAATTAATACCGATGCTGGAGGAGTTTTTAAAACAAATGTGAAACTGCGGTCTTCAAAAACCGAAATTTCTACTGGAATAACCGTCCCAGCTTTATCCGCTGTTTTGGCATTGTACTCCTTGCAGAACATCATGATATTAACACCGTGCTGACCTAAAGCAGGTCCTACAGGAGGTGCTGGGTTCGCTTTCCCAGCTTGCAGAGCCAGTTTAATAATCGCTGTTATTTTCTTCGCCATTTCCTACTAGCTTTGTTTTTCTACTTGGTTGAATTCCAATTCGACTGGCGTGTCTCTTCCAAAAATCGAAAGCAATGCTTTGAGCTTGCTTCGTTCCGGACTTACTTCAATTACCTCACCTTCAAAGTCTTTGAATGGACCTGAACGCACAATTATCTTATCACCAGTAGCCATATCAATTTTCACTACTGGCTCTTGTTCGGTAGCTTGCTTGAAGATTCTTTCGACTTCACCTCGAGACAGAGGTAACGGTTTTACGTGTCCCCGTCCTCTTGCGCTACCGCGTTTCTGTTCGGCTCCAACGAAGTTGATTACATGGGGGGTGTTTCGCACCACCTGCCAAATATCATCTTCCATTTCCATCTTTACCAGTACATAGCCAGGAAATACCTTTTCTTCTGTCTGGTAGCGACTGCCATCTTTACGAATTTTAACTGTTGGCGTGTGTGGAATTTCTACCTGGATAATTTTGTCAGCTACATCAAAGGTTTGAATGCGCTGCTCCAAGTTGGTTTTTACACGCTTCTCGCAGCCAGAGGCTACTTGTACTGCATACCAGCGCGGTGATTGTACACCTTCGTTTGACGCTGCTTCCATTTCCTCTGACTGCAACGGCGAATTACGATCTTCGTCTGTTGCAGAATTCATTTGAATACCACTGTTGCTGCCCAAGCAAAGAATTTATCTACAAAAAATATCACTGTAGCCGAAAGGGTTACCATCAACAGCACCGCTGCGGATTCACTCACGAGCTGTTTACGACTTGGCCAAACAACTTTCTCAAATTCCTCTTTGGTTCCTTTTAAGAAGTTGCCAGCATTAAACCCGCTACTCATTTCCTGTACCTGTGCTTCGTTTTTCTTGACCACGGTGTTTACTCTCCCCCAAACATAATATTCTTAGTTACATCAAAGTTCTCCATTAATACTAACAGCTTTGATTTAGACCATTATTTATAATTAAATTCCTAAAGCTGCTATAAACATAAAATCAACCCGAAATTTTCAGTAAAACTGATATTGCAGCGGTAACTGCAAAGCTTTCGGGCTGCATTTTATTTGAGAGCGCGCCCTGGAGGACTCGAACCCCCGACATCAGGTTTTGGAGACCTGCGTTCTACCAACTGAACTAAGAGCGCACAAGCTTTATTAATAATTATTTTGTGCCGGTCTTAACTAGTTTAACTTAATTGTGGCATTTAAGATCCATTTTTTTTGAAAAATTAATAATCAGCCACAATTTTTTCAAAAAGCCACTTGCACACTCATTCAAAGAAAGCACTCAGATAGTTGATGGGCTTGGTTTGTGTCCCGTCAAACTATCTATCGAGTCTTCATCGCATCTCCGCAGCGAGAGATGCTTGAAGAGTGATGCTGATGAAGCTGTAAATGCTCGTATCATTTATACGGGTATTTATTGAAGTTACAATGGGCGATCAAAACGTTGTTTAATCCGAGTCGCTTTACCTATGCGATCGCGAAGATAATAAAGTTTAGCACGTCTAACTTTACCGCGACGCATGACTTTTATATTATCAATTCGCGGAGAATGCAACAGAAAAACCCGTTCAACACCAACACCTTGGAATACTTTGCGAACCGTAATGGTTTCGTTGATTCCACCATTACGCATGGCAATTACAACTCCTTCATAGGGCTGTACGCGGAATTTCTCTCCTTCTTTGATTTTTACTCCGACTCTCACGGTATCACCTACGTAAATTACTGGTAGGTCTGTTTTGAGTTGTTCCGCCTCTAAGTTGCGGATAATTTCTTGTACGTTCATTGTTTGTCTTCAAATATCACGATCACCAATAATAAATCCATATCGATGTTTTAGTCCACCAATTTCAAGCCATTATTTTAATGATTACAATAATTTTTTGGATTAACCTGAATTTATTTTCACCAAACGGTAGTTGACAGGGCTGAAATAATGTACTTAGAGTATTAAAGTTATATGAAATTTAGCGTTGTTATTACAACATATAATCGGTTATATTTACTTAAACGAGCAATTAACTCTGCTTTTAACCAAACTCTTGAGTGTGAAGTGATTGTTGCTGATGATTGTTCTTCTGATGGAACTTCCGAGTATGTCAAAAATTTCAAGGAACAGCTACCACCCGCACAACAGCAACGATTGATTTATTTTTGTAATAGTAAAAATTCCGGTCATGCTGCGACGGTAAATGCTGGAATAGAAAAGGCTAAAGGTGAGTGGATTAAATTTTTAGACGATGATGATTATCTTGCGAATAATTGTCTGGAGGAAATGCAAAAGGCGATCGCGCTTCATGAAAATGCTGTAATTTGCTCGTGTATTGCTTCTCAAGTAAATGAGTTGGAAGTTGAGGTGGGTCGTACACCTGTACTGGGTCCGGGATTAGCTTTTTATATACCCCAAGAAGATATTCATTACGGTATGCTTTTGGAAAGATTACCATTTGGGACTCCGGTTCAGGTAGCTTGTACTCGTGAAGCTTTTCTAAAAAGCGGTGGATGGGATATTAAATTAATTGGTTGCGATGATATTGATTCTTGGATTCGTATTGCTCAGTTTGGAGATGCCCTAATCTTAAATCAGTGTTTAGCATACCGAACAATTTGGTCTGGAGGATATGATCAAAAAATTTTTCTACAAAAGCGTTTGAATACTAATATTTTAATGAAAGAGAAAATTTACGCTTTAGTTGACGAACAATACCGCTCTCAAATTCCGCCTTTTGACGATATTATCAATTATTTGAAACTCCACTGGGCGATGGTGGCATTAAAGCAAAAAAAAGTCAGCCATTTTCTCAAATTAGCAGATGCTTCTATTTTATCTTTAACTGCTTGGCGACTTTTACTTGCTTCAGGTTTAGCGCGTCGCGGAAATTTACATACTTCTAATTTACGTAAAATTGTCTTAATTGAATCATAAATTATAAATTGGTAATTGGTAATTGCGAATTGCGAATTGATAATTGGGAATAAAAATTGGTGAAATACTTTTTCATCCGTGATCGGGTTATATTTATTTTCGCAGAGTTATTTAGATTGTTCAAATTATGATTATTTTAATATAATATTGAATATTTTTAATATATTTAATTTCTTTTGCTAGAGATATTTCACGATAAAAACATATACTGTATTGGCAATCTATAAACGTTTAGAGTATATTTTTAATATAATATTATAAAATCGGACAAAATACGGAATAAGTAACTATCACTGAATGCATTTATCTCTCTAAATTGCTTCTGTACAATATCAGAATTAATAAATTCGCTTATTAGATATGCTTCTTGTTCCGAGGAAGCATCCTATATTTTATTTGGGTATATATATATAAATTAGTAGTCAAACATTGTTTGATTGCTTAGAACTGACTATGGCTATGTTTTGGAATTATTAATTAATTTATGAAACACAATATTTTTCATTAAATAAAAAAATCAGGAAACAAATTATTTAAAAATTTCATCTGAATTATTAAATAAAACTGGTATATCAAAGCATTTACTAGAAATTCATGCTTTGCGTAAATCTAAAAAACCTATTTTAATTCATAGTATCTCAATGAAAATAATACATATTTTGAACGATATTCAAGAAATTGGTAACGGCATTATTAATGTAGCTGTGGATACTGCTTGTTTACAAGCTAAAAATGGTCATAATGTAGCGGTGATTTCTGGTGGTGGAGAATATGAAACATTGCTGAGTAAATATGGGGTTCAACATTACCATTTAAATCAAAAAAGAACACCGCAAAATATTTTGAAAGCAGGAATAATTTATCGACAGATTATCAAAGATTTTCAACCAGATATTGTTCATGCTCATATGATGACGGGGATACTATTAGCAAGTGCTTTGAGATTTGGAAATAGTTATGGTTTGGTTTCTACGGTACACAACGAATTTCAGCGCGAAAGTATATTGATGGGTTTAGCTGACAAAGTAATTGCTGTGAGTAAAGTGGTTGCTCAAAGTATGGCAAAAAAAGGTATTTCGGAAAATAAATTACGGGTTATTTGTAATGGTACTTTAGGAAGTCCGCGTAACTCGATCAAAGGTGAATATGAACATTTACAATTACAGCATCCGGCAATTATCACTGTTGCGGGAATGTATCAACGTAAAGGTATTGCTATATTAATAGATGCTTTTGAACAAGTTGCAAATTTATTTCCCGATGCTCATCTTTATATAGTAGGAAATGGTCCTGATAAAGAAGAGTTTGAAGCACAAGCAAAACAATTAGATTGCAATGAGCGTATTCATTTTGAAGGTTATCAACCACAACCGCAACGCTATTTAAAATCTGGCGATATATTTGTTTTAGCTTCTTTTCGTGACCCTTGTCCATTGGTACTTTCAGAAGCCCGTGAAGCAGGTTGTGCGATTATTGCAACTGATGTTGATGGAATTCCGGAAGCTTTAGATTATGGTGAAGCTGGACTTTTAGTACCGGCAAAAGATAGTCAAGCTTTAGCAGCTAAATTAAAAACTTTGCTTAATGATTCAAATGCATTACATGAGTGGAAAAATCGAGCCAGTCAAAATTTAGAACGGTTGAATGTTAAGCGGGTTTGTCAAGAAACAATAGCAGTTTATCAAGAGTTAATGAATGGGGAGAGTTGACAGTTGACAGTTGACAAACTACTAACCACCAACCACCATCAACTAACCACCATCAACTAACAACTAACTCCTTCTTACCCATTTTCCACTGAACAAGTCGTGTAACAAAATGTAAAAAGACGGAATCACAAATAGAGTTAATAATGTTGCTAAAGATAACCCAGAAAATACTACTACACCCAAAGGTTGCAAAAATTCTGAACCTTCCCCGATTCCTAATGCTAGGGGAAACATCCCCAAAACTGTAGTAATGGTAGTCATTAATACTGGACGTAAGCGTTGAGGTGCGGCTTGCAAAATTGCGGTTTGACGGTCAATACCTTGCTGTTCGCGAATTTGATTGGCTAGTTCTACCATGATAATGGCATTGTTTACTACGATACCTACTAACAATACAGCACCGACAATTACTGTTGCTCCGATGGCTGTTTGAGTTACATAAAGTCCGAAAATACCACCAGCTAATGCTAAAGGAATTGTAAACATAATTACTAACGGATCAACCAAGGAATTGTACTGCACAGCCATGACTACAAACACTAGAAAAGCGGCTAATCCTCCTAATAAATTCAAAGAGTTTTGTAACTCCTGATTAGCTTCTGAAGCTGAACTGGGCAAGACTGACACACCCGACGGTAAATCTAAATCCGCGAGTACTGAATTAACTTGGTTTAATGCATCACCAAGGCTGGCTCCTTCTGTTAAATTACCGGCAATAATAAAAACCTGACGCTGGTTAATCCGCTGAATTTCTCCGGGTGCTTGTCCGTCAACAATATTAGCAACATCACTGAGACGTATTTGACGGTTATTATTCACAAATAAAGGCAATCTTGCTAGTTCGGAAGAAGATTTGATCGAGTCTTCGTCTAACTGTACCTTTATATCGACCAAACGATTACTACGTTGCAACTGAGTTGGTGTACTACCTTCAATAGCAGTTTGAATTGTGTCACCAATATCTTGAGTTGTTAAACCCACAGCCGCTACTCTTTCCCAGTCGGGAAGAATCTGAATTTCTGGTTGACGGGGGTCAGCATCAGGACGAAATCTAGCTAAAGTGACTTGCTCTTCCATTGCGGCTAATACTTGACGACCTGCTTGTTCTAAGGATTGGGAGTCGTTTCCTTGTAAAATTACATCAACTTCGGCACCGCGCACAGGAGAATTACTGAGAATTAAACCCCGAACTGCACCCGGACTTAGACGTAAGCGAATTCCTGCTAAGTTGAGTTTATCTAATTCGGTGGTAACTTTTTCGACATAAGCTTCTACATCTGTACCGGGTTTTAAGGTAATGGTACTCGAACCCCGTAATGGGTTTTGAATGGTATTAGTACCAAATAGCGCACCTCCAGCGGTGGTAAATACGTATTCGGTTTCTGCCTGTTCGAGTAAAACTTCATCTACCGCAGTCATCACTTTACGGTTTGTTTCTAATGGTGTACCGGGAGGAAACTGAGCAAATAAATTGGCTTGTCCGGTACTGATACGGGGTAAAATTTCTTGAGGAATTTGAGGAATCATCCACAAACTGCTGCCCCCAAAAATTAAGATTGCAAGTCCAATTGCTAACCAGCGAAAACTCAATACTTTCGCTAAAAAATTCCGATATCCTGCTGTCGCAGCTTCAAAGCGACGATTAAATTGACGTAGCAGCCAAAATTCATTCAAGCGACTCGACCACCGCCAAGCTAACATTCGAGATGTCATCATGGGTACAACGGTGACTGCAATTAAGATCGAAGCCGCCACCGAAAAGCTGATGGTGAGAATTAACTCGTTGAATAGCAGGGAAATAAAGCCACCGATTAATATAAATGGCAATATTGCGACTAAGTTTGTACTGGTGGAAGCAATCAATGCTGATTCAACTTCTCGGCTACTTTGTTCGGCTTGAACGAGTAATTGATGGGGACTCAAACGAGTTTTCGCGGTTTTACCGGGAGTCATTCCTGCACCTTCGGCAATATTCTCCAACATGACGATGGAGTTATCCACAACAATCCCTACACCTAAAGCTAATCCACCCAAACTAAAAATGTTCAGAGAGAAGCCAGATATACCCATGAGAATAATTGCAGCCAGAGTAGCCAAGGGAATCGCCAACACGATGATAATTGTTTGACGGATAGAACCAAGGAATAATAAAACAGCGATCGCAGCGAGTAAGGTACCAATTAAACCGGAAGTGGCTACGTTTGATATGGAGTTACGGATAAATTTTGATTCATCTAAAGTAGTTGTAATTACTGTTCCTTCTGGAATCAAACCGGATTGTTTTAACTGTTCTAAACGGTTTTTGACTCTATCTACTACATCAACTGTATTACCATCTGGTTGTTTTTGGACGCTGAGTTTGACTGCTTGTTCGCTATTGAGTAAAACGAACAATCGCTGTTCTTCGGAACCATCTATAACTTGGGCAAAATCTCGCAGGTAAACGCGACGAGAGATACTAGGGGAGGTGGTAGATGATTCGGAGGAACCAGAAGAAACTTCAAAGGAGAGATTTTTGATTTCTTCAACATTTTGGAAACGTCCGACTGTACGAATTAATGGCTCGGAATTTTCCCCAAAAATTCTCCCACCGGAAATATCTTGATTACGGTTTCTCAATTCATCTAGTACATCTGTTAACCCTACACCCAAAGCCTGCAAACGGTTTAAATCAATATTTACTCTAATTTCTTCCTGGAGTCCTCCCGATACATCTACCCCGGCAACTCCTGGAACTACACCGAGTTCGCGAGCGAGTTCTTCTTCCGCAAATACACGTAAATCAACGCCTTTTAAAGAAGGTGAAGTTAAGGCAAATTCGTAAACTGGTAGCTGGGAAGGGTCAAATTTAAAGATACGCGGTGCATCAATTGTATCTGGTAAACGACCTCTAGCTCTGTTGAATGCTGCTGTAGCATCATTAAGGGCTTGGTCAATATTTCCTCCCGGCTGAAAGTACAAATCTATACTTACTTGTCCTTCACGAGTTTGGGAATATACCTGAATTACTCCTTCTGTCGCAGCGAAAGCTTCTTCTAATGGTCTGGTAATTTCATCTATTCCCACTTCTGGAGAAATTCCCGGTGCTTCTATACGTGCGCCAATCCGGGGATAAGTAATTGTTGGCAGTAAATCTACTGGTAATCGAATGATAAAAAAGATTCCTAGTACAATTACTGCCAGGGTTAGCATCAGTGTACCGATATGCTGGCGGATAGAAATACCGCTAATGCTAAATCCGCTTTTTTGATTAATTTGCTGCATATTTTCAGGGAATTGGGAAGTTAGAAGAAGGGAGTTAGATTTGAGCTGTAGTGCGCTTTTTCGGCTTGGTGGATAATATTAAGTCTGGATGGTTACTCCTTTTGCGCTGAAAGATTATCGAAAAAAAAACCTTACTAGGCGCAGAGAACACAGAGGAAAGAGATAAAGAGAGAAAGCTAATTTTGATTTGATTCGGGTTTTTCTGAAATAATTGAAAGGCGTACAGTGGCATTATCTTTTAGGGGTTCTCCGCTACGAACTACAAATCTTTCTCCCGGTTGCAACCCAGATAAAATTTCGACTTTACCATCACTTTTTTTGCCAATTGTGACTTCTCTCGCTGAAACTGTGGGTTTTTCTGCTGAAGAGTTCAATACAAATATTGTTCCTTGACGATTTTGAGGGGAATTTTCTTCAGTGCTGGATTTACTGTTTCGATCTCCTTGTAATGCTGTTTGAGGTATGACTACACTTGCTTGTTCTGAGGATGTAAAGTTAACTCGTGCTAATAAACCACTACCAATTTTTCTATCATTATTAGGAATAACTACTTCTACTGGTACTAGTCGAGCGGTTGGATCGGCCGCTGGAGAAATCCGGGTGACACTTCCATAGTATGTTTGATTGGGGAATGCATCTAAACTCACTTCTACTGACTGCCCAACTTGGATTTTTGCTAATTCTAATTCTGAAACTTGAACTTCGACTTTAACTCTATTGAAGTCCCCTATTTGCACAACTTCATTCCCTGGTTGAAGCAAATTTCCTGGTTCTGTTGATCTTTGTAAAATTGCACCATTTATAGGTGATGTTAGTCTTGCATAGGAGCGTCTTTCTTGTGCTTGTGCAACTACTGCTTGTTGAGCTAAAACTCTACCGTTAGCCGCAGCCAGGGCTTCCTGCTCTACTCGAACACTTTCTTGAGCAGCACGCACAACCTGAGCCGCAGTTTGCGCTTGTGTACGCGCTTGCTCTGCTGTTTGTTTGGCGATCGCCCCTTGTTGCGCTAGTTTCTGCTGTCTTTGGGAATCTGCTTGTAATTGTTGGAGTTGCAGTCGTGTTCTTTCAACTTCCGCACGAGCATTACTGATCTGAGCGTTAATACGTGCAACTTCTGATTTGAGTGATGCTAATTCTGCTTCTGCTTGATTTATTGTTGTTCTAAGTAAAGTATCATCTACCTGTCCAATTACTTGTCCTTGATTAATCCTATCCCCTACATCTACATTTAATCCTAAAAGCCTTCCTTCTACTTGCGATCGCAATGACACTGTACGAAATGGTGTTGTGGTACCCGTGAGTGGTTGTGATTTTTGTAAGGAATCTGTGCGGGCGATCGCCACATCTACAGCGGTTGCACCACCTCTTTGTCCTCTTCTACCCCCACGTTGAGATTGAGCTTCTGCTGATTCTTTGGGAAGTGAGGCGCAACTTGTATTCAAAAGTCCTAAACTTAATAAACAGGCAATCCATCGACCAGAAAAAGAAAGTATTTCATGATTATTTTGTCTGCTTATCTCCTTTTTGTAAGGCATATTTTTGGGTAATTGGTAATTGGTAATTGGTAATTGGTAATCGGTAATTGGTAATCAGTAATTGGTAATTAAAATCCGTATAATCCGTGCAATCTTTTTAATCCGTGGTCGGTGTTTATTTTTCTTTATAACTAAAATGCCTAGTTAGCTGTCTGTTTCAAATCATTATTTATCTAACCAATTAACCAATAAGATTAAATACAACTAAATAAAAAATCTATTTTATTCATAGAATAATTAAATTTATTAATGCCAATTCACTAATGATTTTTCATCAGTTAAAATAAAAAGGGTTTTTGATTACATCAAGATATTTTCATCCAAAAAATATCTTTTAACTCCAGTTTGTGTATATAAATGATATGTATGATATACAAATACTTGTGTAATTTTTATGCAATCCTCTGCTAAATTTTATAATTATTATTTAATAATTCTTACTATATCGCAAGTAATAAATTCTACATCGCTAATTTGTGACTTTTTTCACTTCCTTTTTTTTAATTCGAGGTATATTGTCTTTTCTTTTTAATCTTGTAGCCAAATTATCTGTATTTTATGAAATATTGCGTTACTTTAAGAAAAGTGACAAAATCTGGTTTATCGGAAAGACATGATGTAGCGCTTTCCAGACCTGATGAAAGAATTTAACATAAGGAAGGCTACCAGTGACATCACCGTTAGAACTTGCAGAATTAACTAACGAATCCGCAATCGCGGAATTTTTTCGGGAGTCAGAGGGTAAATGGCATTCGGAACGACGCTACTATACTTTACCGGATGGAGAAACCAAACAAGTTGAAAGCGCCATCGCAGTTCGGTTTTTAGAGGCGGGATGCGATGAATTGCTTTTTTTGGCTCAGATGCATGATTTACCTCCAGATAAAATATTGATTTGCGGTACCGAAGTGACTTGGGAAAGCATTAATTCGGTGAGTGGCAAGAAAGAATCTAGTGGTTCTACTTTATTTGGTGCCTTGGGCAATATATTGTATCGCGATCGGGGTTTTGCGACATCGAAACCAATTACTGCTGAGTATCATTTACCGAATCAGCAAACGTTGTGTTTGCGTACAGAGTACAACGGTTCAGTGTTTGAAGAAGAATTAAAGTTTATTGGTGAGAAATATCGTACCCGTCAATCTGTGATTTCTCGTGCTGGGGAACAGGTGATGATTGGGCAGTATTTGGAAAAGCGAATTGAAGGATAATTGGGGATTTGCTAGAACCTTTGATGGGTTATGGGTAGGTGAAAAGTCGGGTTTTTATTAGCTTTGTTTGATGTTGCGATATTTATTTTAAAAACCCGAATTCTGTGGTGTTCGCTATTTTTTAATATCCAAAATTAAATTTGTTTATAATTATTTATAATTACTTAAAATAAAAATAAATAATTTTGAATAAAAAAATTGTGTTTTAGATTCCAAATAGCACCATAAATTAATATATTTGTGTTACCTATATTTTTTAGGTAAAGAGTAATTTTACTTACTAGATTAATATTTGATTTCTAGTAATCAAGTTTGCAAATTTGAAAAAAGATTGTTAGTATCCAAAAAGTTATCTTGTAGTTATATTGACCAGTGTATTCTACCAATTGATGTAATTCACATTGGAAAATATGGCAATTATCACAGTTTCTAGCAGCGCAGACAGTGGAAAAGGAACGCTTCGAGAGGCTATATTGAAGTCAAAATCTGGTGATACTATTCACTTCGATTCAGCCCTTGCGAACAAAACCATTCGTCTAAAACAACAACTCGTCGTTGATAAAAGTCTTACTATCGATGGAGCGGATGCATCCAATTTAACTATTAGCGGTGAGAACAAAACGAGGATTCTCCGTGTTAGTTATAACTATTCAGATGTAGTGCTAAAAAATCTCACTTTTACCAAGGGTAAAGCAGTTGATAATAACCCGAATACGACTCTACGAGGGGGAGCGATTGAACTGGTTGACTCTAACACCTTGGTGGTGGAAAATTCTCGCTTTATCAAGAATGTGGGAGAACGCAGTGGTGCAATCTTTGTCGGCTACGGTGCCAGTGCGACAATAAGGAACAGTGTTTTTGATGGAAATGACGGTTCGGTTGCTAATGATGGCTTTAGTGCGGGTGCAATCTCGACTTACGGAGGTGGAAAGGGAGCAACTGTTGTTAATAGTAACGGTAAACGCAATGTCGGCGGAGATGCTTTTCTAGACATTCGGAACAGTACTTTTACGAATAATAAAGGTACTTATGGCGCTGTTTACACCCTATTAACTGGACTCAGAGTTGAAGATTCAGTCTTTCGCAAAAACCAAGGTTTGAATGGAAGTGGAGCTATTTTCACCGATGGAGCCAATGGAACAGAGAAACCTGATAATCTCGGAGGAACGACTCTGATTCGCAATGTTGTCGCAGAGAACAATGTTGGTGGTGGCGATTATGGTGGAGCCTTTTTTCTCAGTGGATATTCAAAGGACAAGATTGTAATTGAAAACAGCAAAATCGCCAACAATAAAGCTCCTAGAGGAGGTGGTTTAGCTGTTCAATCGTATCGAGATGAAGCAAATCCTGCCTCATTAGTAATTCGTAATTCTACAATTGCTAATAATATATCTCCATCTCAAGGAGCAGGTTTATGGACGGATGTTAAAGGTGGAGTCACGATCAAAGATTCGACATTTTCTGGTAATCGCGTTACGAATTCTAATAAGGATGGACAAATAGGAGGAGCAGTTGTCCTCAATTATAAAACGCCAGCTAAATCGATCATTACCAACAGCACATTTGTCAATAATTATAGCGATCGTCAAGCCGGAAATATCTGGATTGCTGGGGAAGCACAGGGAAAAAATCTCACCATCAGCAAGTCTAAGTTTGCAGGAAACCGTTCTCCGCTGTTTAATGGTGAATCGGAGCGTACAGTTAATTTCAAAGTTACTGATGGCGGTGGCAACATCGTTCAAAATATCAAGGGTGCAGATACTTCCATTGCTGGAGCCAAGTTTGTCCAGAATTTACAGTTAAATCCCGTTCCTCAAAATGGCGGTGATTTTGGTAGTAATCCAGGATCTAAACCACCTCTAGATACAGTAAATCCTCAACCAAAACCAATTACCACACCTACCAAAGAAAATCCTAGTAATCCTAAATCCGAGGCAATTCTTACACCTGTAAAGAATCAACCTTTACGTTATGAAGCAGAGGAACTAACTCTAAATGGTTATCAAGTTGAGACTGTAAAAGGCTCTGGTGCTAGTGGTGGAAAACACATCTCTCTGAAAGGAACAAATCAGAATCAAGGCTCTGCTACAGGTACATTTAAAGGTGAAGCAGGAACTTATCAAGTTAAAGTCGGTTACTATGACGAAAACGATGGTCAATCTCAAGCTAAAGTAACTGTGGGAGAAAAGACTGCAAGCTTTAACTTTGATCGAGATTTACCTGATAGTTGGCTAAAACCTTCTACGAAGACTAGTCGTGTTGCTATGGAGTCAGTGCAGTTAAAGTCTGGAGACAGTTTCAAAATCACAGGCACTAGCAATCAAGGTGAATTTGCTCGCTTTGACTATGTTGAATTTTCTCCCATTCCAGATGCTGCTAAATCTTCAGTTAACTCTAACTCTCCGACTCCGCAGTCAACCCCCATGCCAACTGAGAATAATTTAGCTTCTCAACCATCAGAGCTTGCCATCAATGGGATAATCAATCTTCGTAACGTCGATTTTGATGGAGATGCTAAAGCTGACGAAAAAGTTTTGTTGATTTTAGAAGATATTAGCAGTACTGCATCCTATGATAATTCAGGAGGTTTTTACCAAGTTTTAGACTTGGACGGTACTGTTATCGATCCAGTTACAAATCAATCGATTCAGCCGGGAGAACAAGGATATGAAATTGCAGCGCTCAACCAACGGATTACTCAATTAGAATTCGCTAAAAATAATCAGAGTTTAAGCCCAGAAGTTAATGAAAGAATATTCTTGGCACCATACTCGCTCGCAAACGGTAATCTAGAAGAATTTCTCGTTCAAAACTCAATTGATAACCTAAATCCAGGTGGATTGAATGCCTATTTGACTTTTGAAAATGGGAATCTAGATAGCCTACAAAACCTCAAATATTCAGATAATAGCTTGGGTTTAGGGGATTCAACAGAAGTCGGGTTTTTAGGATAAACATCTCTAACACAACACAACCATTACAAAAACCCGACTTCTCAAGCTTTTGAAACTGAGAAGTCGGGTTTTTAAGATAAATATCTATAACAATTTTTGATTTTTTTTATTTAATTTTTATGAAATTACGCTACGATTGCATACAATAGTCATATTGTCAACTAATTTTAAACAAGTTTGATGTTAAAGAAAAATATTTAAATAAATATTTAAGCAACAGAATCATTGTTAGCACCATGTAATTTTCTTGGCGCACTGATGGATACGACTCTAGAGTCGGTTTCTAAATTTTCGATATCTTGTGAAGTCACGTTTGCTGTAAATAAATCATCGGAAATATGACCTCTTAATTTAACTCCTGGGGGTACATACCCAGGCTCTGTGACTTTGACAGTAACTCCAAAAATATCATTACTTTCTGGTTGTTGGGATTGCGCTATTTCAGAACCGTGTTCTTTTTTGTGACAGCCGGACAGCGTATTTTTTTTAATACGCACTGGTCTACCTGCGATGTAAAGCATAAATAACTATTCCTGATTTACATTAAGTAAAAAAGTATTATTGTAATCGAATAATATTATATTTTATCACCTTATATTATCACATCGTTCTGACGATGGAAATTGTAGTTTGAAGATTAATTGGACCATAACCATAACGCATTTTTTGTAAAGGTTCTTCTGGAGGATTATTTTCAGCACTTTGGATTAAGATATTACGAATTTGTTCAATATCTAATTCAATATTGCGGGCTTGAGCTTCAGCGAGCATTAAAGCGATAATTCCAGTCACCATGGGTGCAGACATACTGGTGCCAGATTTTTGGTAAGACTTAGTTTGAGTAAGTGAACAAGCAGCCCATATATTTTGTCCGGCAGCGATAAAATCGGGTTTTTGTCGTTGATCGCGTGTAGGACCAGAACTGGAAAAATATGATAAAGGTTGGTTAGGTTTTGTGGGGTTATAACAACCAACCATAATTATATTACGTCCGCAGCCGATCGAGTTAACGGTATGAGTATTATCATGAGGTGGGACAAAGCTGGTTTGAGAACCATCTTCACGTTCTATCCAAGCGTGAAAATTACCGTTAGTTACTTCAATCCCGTGGAGTCGTAAAGTCCAAACTCCTCCTGGAAGTCGGGATTCCATAAAAACACCAATCATATTATCACCGTTGTTAGGGTCGCAAAAACGGTGAGATAAATAAATTAGGGTGTTATCATCTTCGTCTACAATTTCTCCATTTTCTCCTAATTTTAAACTTACCAAGATTTCACCGTTGGGAGGAATGATTTCCAAAAGGAATTTATCGGCACCATTATACCAAACTTCCATTGCTTTGTACTGTCTATGACCTCTAGGAATATCCCAATGCAAATCGGTGAAACCATCTTGTGGAACTGTTCCTGAAGCATGAATTCCTTTATCATAAGAATTCCCCCCCGCAATAACTACCGCTCGATTCGGTTTTTGAGCAACTAAAGCATCTAGACTTTGTTCCACCAAAGCCGTACCATCATGGGGACCACCATGTAAAGCCAAACTAATATTGATGGCACAAGGGCGTTGATTGGCGATGTCAAAGATAAAATCGACCGCTTCCACAAGTTCAGTAGTATCACCTAAAGAATTGTCAACAGCCGAACTACCATCAGCCAACAGTGCTTCTACAGCACCATTAGAAAAGTGAACGAATATGATATCAGCTTCGGGAGCTATACCAGCATTTGCTGTACCGTTGCCATTTCCTGTAGCGATATCCATAACATGAGTGCCATGAGCCAGCTTTCCGGGATAGTAACCCAAAGCTAAATAAGGATTTTCTGCTTGTAAAGCTTGGTTAATTTCTGCGCTGCGATAAACTTTTCCATAACCAAAAGGACTATCGGGTTCTGAGGAACCATCTTGGTCCCATAAAGCGAGTATTCTAGTAGAACCATCTGAGTGACGAAAATTTTTGTGGACGAAATCGCAACCGACATCGATAATTCCCACAACTACATTTTTTCCTTTTTGTCCACTAGAATCTACTTGTATCAAATTAGGACTAATTAATCCTTCTGCAAAACTCTCGTCAACAGTTAATTGTAAAGGTTGTGATGCTTGTAAGCTAATAATACAAGGTGAAGTACGTACCGATTGCAACCGCGACACGGGGACTCTTGCTGTAACAATGGTATCTCCGGCAGACGTACTACCAATCTCTGCACCTTCTCGAACTTCACTGAGCGATCGCCATGTTTCAACATCATTTACTTTGGCAATTACTGCAACTTCTCCCACATCTGTTGAAGCCGTAGGTGGAGTAGATATGCCACGACGACGACGTTGCATAAGTCTCTGTAATCTTGGATCAATGTCTGCAAAAATATTTGTCCATTCAAATCGCATCAATCACCTGCTTTTGTCTAATTTAACTAATGATTTTTATTTGTTTTCGGATAAAAAAAACTATGTAATAATTCGGCTATTTATTAATTTAATGGTAGCTCAAATTACACTTTATTTTATACGAGTAAAGGATATTTTCCACCGGATAAAAAGCAAAAAATAAATAATAATGGTTCTTAGTAATTGTGTATAAGTACTTGTGTCAATATTCAATTAAATATTTAGATGGGGAATAGGGAATAGGGAGTAGGTGATAGAAAGTGAATTTAGTTTTATTCAATATTCTAGTAGGAATCCTATATTTAATTTGGGTATTTTCAATTTTTGGTATTACCAGATAATTCAAATCAGCAAAATTCTATTTATAAAACTATTATAAAACTAAAAAAAAAGTAATTTAGCTTACATAACAGTTAAAAATTTCCGAAAAAGATATTTACTTTTCTGCAATACATTGATATATCTAGCCCAGACTTAACATTCTAAAAGTCGTAATTTAATTAATTTCAATATATAGAGTAGCTAAAAACCGTGTTGCAAATTAACAGAAAAATCATTGGTTTGACATTCTTAGTAATGTTAAGTTTACTTGGATGTAACACTCCGACACCAACTCAAACTGCTGCAAATCAAACCAACCAAGGAAACGTCATATTCATTCATCCAGATGGTACTAGTCCATCTCATTGGGGTGCGGCGCGGATGCTGCATTATGGTCCAGATGGTAGACTTAATTGGGATAAGATGTCTAATTTGGGTGTGTATCTAGGACATCTGAAAAACCAACTTACAGGAACTTCTAATGCAGGTGCAGTAGTTCACGCTACAGGAGTGAAAGTAAACGCCGATTCCTTTGGATTAGATGAAAACGGACAACCGATAGTAGCAGCTTCAGGTAAACCACAAACGATTATGGAAGAAGCTGTAGTTGCCGGTAAAGCTACGGCGATAATTAATTCTGGTATAATACCCGAACCTGGAACTGGTGCTTTTGTTGCTAAAACTAAAACTCGCCGCGAATTTACAGAAATTACCAAGCAAATAGTTGAGTCTGGAGTTGATGTAATTTTAGGTGGTGGTGAAGTTTTTTATCTTCCCAAAGGAACAACTGGAAGATATAGTAAAGCTGAAGAAAGTCAGCGAGAAGACGGAATAAATTTAATTGAAGTTGCTAAACAAAAGGGTTATACCGTAGTTTATAATCGCGACGAACTTTTGAATTTACCTCCAAATACTAAAAAAGTATTGGGGATTTTTGCTGCAACAGATATTTATAACGACGAATCGGAAGAAGATTTACAAGAGAAAAATTTACCCTTGTATTCTCCAGAAGCGCCGACAGTTTCTCAAATGTTGCAAGCAACTTTAAAAATTGTTTCACAAGATGAGGACGGTTTTTTTATTGTTTTAGAAGAAGAAGGAACAGACAATTTTTGTAATTATAACAACGCTAAAGGCTGTATAGAAGCAGCTAAACGCGCCGATGATGCAATCGGTGTAGCAATGGAATTTATTGATCAAAATCCTAACACTTTATTAGTGACTGCCGCTGATAGTGATGCAAGTGGTTTAGAAGTAATTGGAGTTACCACTAAAGATTTTCCCTTAGATAAACCTTTACCAGAAAAAGGACAAAATGGCGCACCATGGGATGGTAAAGAAGGAACAGGTACATTACCTTTTGTTTCTGCTCCAGATAAACAAGGAAACAGTTATCCGTTTGCCATCGTCTGGGCTGGATTTAATGATTTTACTGGTTCGATTGTTGCTAAAGCACACGGATTAAATGCGGATAAATTAGCTAATACTGTAGACAATACTGATATTTATCGTTTGATGTATTTAACCTTATTTGGTAAGGAAATAGTTGACAGTTGACCTGGGACAGTTATCAATTCCTAACTCTTAACTTCTAACTCTTAACTCCAGTACAGACGTAGCAATACGCCCCGTCTCTACAATTCCTAACTCTTAACTCCTTTAATCCAAAATCTAAAATCCAAAATTTTCTAATAAATGGTGGATAAAATCAATATTATCCACCGTTGCACAACTATAGGGAATCACGAATTTTTTATTTAAGCCAAGCTATTTGAAGAGAAGCACACTGTTTTAGAGGTATTATTCGTTAGAGATGCATAACTGTTAGCTGAAGGGAGGAATTTTCCGTTCTCCCTTGTTCATTTTGGTATAAGTTTTCTGTGTTCCAATCATACTCCCAAGCAAGTATCCACCTAATCCATATAGTAATGGTATTAGCCAAGCGTCATCTTTCCGACTCGAATTAGATTTCTGTAACGTTTCTTTAGTAGATGGTTTAGTATTGGAAGATTGTGCTATTAATTCCCCTGATAAGTTATTTTCGATAGCACTCGTCGGTTTCACAACTACAGCAGACAATATCGCTAAACAAGCAGTTGCAAATGCTAATTTACGAGTTATCCTCATCATAATTCCTAACCTTTTTGATTTGAATAGATATTTAGACATATGAGGATAATTCCTCACTCTCACCCGAAAATTGGCAGACAGAGGAATAGTCTTTATATACCTAAATTTTGGCTAGCAATAGCAGTTACCTTTTACTATTTGTACTAGTTTTTACTGAACAAAACAATGTTACTATGCTACAATTAGAGATTTGTCTATAAAAGTAACTTGGACATCAGTGTTAATTATCATACAAATTTATAAGTATTTAGCTTCATAGAATCAAATACTTATTTTCTGCGCTCAGAGTTTGATATTGCGAGTCATCGGCGGATGTTTCGATTAGCTGCCCAATCAACTTGAGAAAAGTATTTAGTCAGATAATGTTAACTTAATTACTAAGTATCATTGATCAGGTTTTTAGTATAAATATCTGTAACACTCTGAGAATTTTGAGTAAAAACCCGACTTCTAAGCCCCAACTTTTAATTCGGTAATTACAACATTCAATAGTTACTAAAGTTTTCAGTTTATCTTTTTTAGAAGTTCTAATTCTAATTTTTGATGAAAATGTACTTAATAGTCTTGACTTTATAGAAATGAAAGACACTTAATTCTTGAACTATGTTCCCTTTGAGTGTATAAAGAAATGAAGCCCACTTTTTCAAGGGACTTCAGGTGCATTTCTAATAATTATTTATGCAATGGAAAGATGTTACAACACAATTCGTTTATAAATTAAACTGTTACTGGTGATTGCTTCAATTCAAAAATTTTCTCGATTACATCTTCCACAACTTTATCTGGTGTAGAAGCACCAGAGGTAATTCCGACAACAATTTTCCCATCTGGCAGCCATTGATTAGATATTTCGATATTGCCATTTAACTGACAGTGTTCGATACTATCTGGGGATATAATTCTCGCTACACTATCAATATGATAGGAGGGTAATTCTCTTTCCACTGCAATTTCTTGCAAATGGGAAGTATTTGATGAATTGAATCCACCAATTACTATCATTAGATCGAGTTTTTCCTCTACTAACTCCAGCATCGCATCTTGTCTTTCTTGAGTAGCATCGCAGATAGTATTAAAGCTTTGAAAATGCTGATTTAATTCGGCAGGATTATACTTTTTCATCATGGTATGCTCAAATAACTTACCAATCTGTTCGGTTTCTCCTTTGAGCATTGTAGTTTGATTGGCAATGCCAACTTTTTCTAAATCTTTATCTGGATCAAATCCTGGGGAACAAGCTTTACTGAATTTGGCGAGAAATTCTTCTCTATTACCGCCATTTAAAATATAATCGGCAACATATTCTGCTTCTTGTAAATTTAACACAATCAGATATTTACCAGCAAAAGAACTAGTCGCAATAGTTTCTTCGTGTTTATATTTGCCGTGAATTATAGAAGTACAATCGACTTTTTTATGTTTTTCAACAGTATTCCAAACTTTAGAAACCCAAGGACAAGTTGTATCAACAATTTTGCAACTTTTATCATTAAGTAACTGCATTTCTTGAACACTTGCTCCAAATGCAGGTAAAATTACAACATCTCCAGATTCGACCATAGAAAAGTCTTTTTGACCAGCTTCTACAGAAATAAATCCCACCTGCATTTCTCGTAAACGTTGATTTACTGATGGGTTATGAATAATCTCATTAGTAATCCAAATCTTTTCTAAAGGAAAATGCTTACGAGTCTCATAAGCCATGGCTACAGCACGTTCAACTCCCCAGCAAAAGCCAAAAGCTTCCGCAAGACGAATAGTAACATCACCGCGAGTCAAAGTATAATTATTATCTCGAATTTCCTGAATTAAACTGCTTTGATATTCCGAATGTAACTGAGTCGCTACTTCTTTTTGATGTCCAAATCCTCGACGATGGTAATTGTCCGAATGTTGTAATGCACGTTTAAAAGCTTTTGTATCCATAATATTAGTTGTTAGTGGTTGGTGGTTAGTGGTTAGTGGTTGGTGGTTAGTCGTTGGTGAGTACTAGAACAACTATCAACTATCAACTATCAACCATCAATTTTTCCCTATTCACTACTCATTTGAGAGTATAACTGTAAAGCAGAACTCCAAACTAAATAACCATTGGGATTAAGATGTAATCCATCAGTTGTCAAATTTGAACGGAGATTTCCTTGTTTATCGGCAAACAAAGGATATAGATTCAAATATTTTACGTCTTCTTTTGCTGCTATGGTTTGCAACTGTTGATTTAAGTTGCGAATACGACTATTTGGAATTGCTACAAGCTTTTCTTTTCCTTCCCAAGTTGCTTCTTCTCCTTGATGTGGCAGAATTGACTGAATAACTATTTGTGCTTTGGGATGCTTTTGACGCAAATAAGCCATTGTCTGTCGTTGATTGTTTAAAATTGTTTGATCATCGATATTAGCAATTAAATCGTTAATGCCTATCATTACAAAAATTGTTTCCGGTGTGGTTTGATCAAATAAATTCAATCTTTTTAATAAACCAGCAGTTTTTTCCCCAGAAATTCCCTGATTTAACCATGTTTTATTATCTGGTAATAATTCTACAGGAAACCACAAACTGAGAGAATCTCCAGCCAGTATAGTTAAATGGCGGGGCTTTTTCTCTGCTGCAACTTCAGCTTCCTGTTTGAGAATATTCACCCATTTTTCATAGTCAAATTGATGACGTTTACCTAGTTGAGTTTGACTATTAGAAGTTGGTGTAGGGGTAGGAGAAACCCCAGTACCAAAAAAAGCGGTAAAACCCTGCTGTTTCCCCACCAGTAAAATTACCGTTAATAAAAGTATTAAATTACTTAATAAAGAGAAAAATGCCCAAGCAGGAAAAGTTTTAACAGAACTAGACACGGGTCGCGAGATAAATCTATTATTTGCATAAGATTGTAATCTACACTTTGTCGGATGAATAGGGAATAGGGAATTGGGAATGAGTTAGTGCTACCGGAGTTATGAATTTTAACCTTTAACCTTTAACCTCTAACCTTTAACTCACATCTTGCACCATCTATAAGTTAACAATAAATGTTACTCAGTATTTATCCAAATACTCGACTACGTTCCGATACGCCTAGGACTGGAAGTCCTAGTCTAAAAGCATAAGTCCATTTAAATGGACTATGAATATCTCGTAGAAAGTAAATTTATTTATTACTAGTCTTTAATAAAGCTAAGTATTTATGAGTAAGGTGCAAGATTTAAGTTAACCTATTTTAACCTTTATAAGCTTCTTCACCGTGTTCGCTAATGTCCATTCCTTGTAATTCAGCGTTTTCATGCACTCGTAATCCCACTGTGATATCAACTACTTTGAGGATAATCCAGGTACCAAATCCGGCGATAAAATAAGTAAGCGCGATTGCAGCCAATTCTAAAAGTAATTCGTCGGGGTTGCCAAATAATAAACCGTTTCTTGCTCCTGGATTTACTGCTCTACTGGCAAAGATACCTGTCAAAATCAGTCCGACGGTACCACCAATCCCATGTATGGGATAAGTGTCTAAAGCATCATCAACCTGCATTTTATGCTTGATGCTGACGGCGTAGAAACAAATAAAAGTGGTGATACTACCAATTAAAATTGCTGCTATGGGTGTGACGAATCCCGCAGCTGCGGTAATACCGACTAATCCTGTAACGCTTCCGGTTGCTATACCTACTGCTGTCGGTTTACCCCGTAGGCTTTTTTCTAAAATTAACCATGTTAAAGCTCCCGCTGCGGCGCTGGTATTAGTATTTACAAAGGCAATTACTGCTAAATTATTGGCTTCTAAAGCACTACCTGCGTTAAAGCCAAACCAACCAAACCATAGTAAACCAGCACCCAATAAAATAAAAGCGACATTGTGTGGTGGACTTAATTTATCGGGATAAGTTTTCCGGGGTTTAAGATACATCGCGGCAACAAAAGCAGACACTCCAGAACTTATATGTACAACTGTAGCGCCAGCAAAATCCAAGGCACCCCAACCACCAGATAAACTTAATAATCCACCTATACCCCAAACCATATGGGCTATTGGGGAATAAACGAAAATTGACCACAAAACCACAAATACTGAGTATCCTGTAAAACTAGTGCGTTCGGCTATCGCGCCGGAAATTAAGGCTGGGGCGAAAATGGCAAACATTCCTTGATAAGCCATAAATGCTAAATGGGGAATTTGTGGTGCATATTCGCTCGGTTGCAAACCAACGTCATTTAAACCCAGCCATTCTAATCCCCCAAAGAATGCGTTACCGGGTGCAAAAGCAAAGCTATAACCCCACAGAACCCAAGTCACACCGAGATTTTAATTTTTAAAAATAAATTAATATGTGTTTTTTTTGGCTTTTTACTTAATGGGTTTTGTTTGCGATTTACAATTTTTATAATAGGGTGCTTGAAAAGTTTTGGGCGAATATAATATTTGCCGGGCATAGTATTAATTTAGACTTTTCAAACATCCTCTATTACCCATTTCCAATTACCAATTACCAATTACCAATAAAAGTGTTAACAAGCTTTATCTTAATCCTACTTCTGGGTTTTTTCGTCGGACAAGTTGCTCGACGGTTGAAAGCTCCTGCATTAGTAGGTATGATTTTGGTCGGAATTCTCCTCGGGCCTCAAGTTACTAACCTCATCGCTCCGAATGTACTTGCAGCATCTGCGGCTTTACGAACTATAGCTGTAATGGTAATTTTGATGAAGGCTGGTTTAGGCTTAGATCGAGATAAATTATCACAGCAAGGAACTGTAGCGCTACGGTTGGGATTTTTACCTGCAACTTGCGAAGCTTTGGTTATTGCTTTGGCTGCAATGTGGATTTTAAAGTTCGACTTTGCCACTGGATTATTATTAGGCTGTATCATTGGAGCCGAATCTCCTGCGGTAATTGTACCGGGAATGCTGCGACTCAAAAGTCTGGGTTGGGGTGTTACTAAGGGTATTCCTGATGCTATCCTCACGGGTAGCGCTTTGTCAGATGTATTATTGTTACTAGTATTTAGTTTATTGCTGAATTTTTTGGGACAAGGAGCAAATTCTGGAGTAACATTACCTTTTGGCTTAACTTTAAATGCGTTTCAGCTTTTACCGATTCAAATTATTTGTCAAATTGTTTTAGGAATATTATTCGGTTTAGTCATAGCAAAATTATTAGTTTTATTGCTGACAAAGCAGAATTGGACTCAAAATACTGTTCAAGATACTCTAATTGCAGCGAGTTTAGCATTATTGCTGGTAGTAATAGCGGAGAAATTCCCCTTCTTCTCTGGTTATTTAGCAGTAATGACAACGGGATTTTTTCTCATAGAATTTGATGCTCCTTTAGCCAGAAGATTACGTTCTGGTTTCGATAGTTTATGGGTTATAGCAGAAATCATTTTGTTTGTATTACTCGGAGCAAGTATTCAAATACAAGTGTTAGAAAAAACTCTGGTGCCTGGTTTGATAATTATCGCCATTGGTACGCTTATAGGACGTTCTCTGGGATGGTATTTATCTACATTAGGAAGTAATTGGAAATGGCAAGAAAAGTTATTTTTACTACCAGGTAACTCCGCAAAAGCCACAGTTCAAGCCGCAATTGGAGCGATTCCCTTAGCACAAGGAATTGATGGTGGAGAGACAATATTGGCGATCGCCGCTTTATCTATTTTAGTAACTGCACCTTTAGGAGCTTGGGGAATTCCCACTTTTGCACCAAAGTTGTTAGAGCGGGGTGAAGTAGACCCCACAAAAGTGGCGATCGCTAGTAGGATTATGATATTAGCTGCGGTTGATAGTTCTGCTATGGCTACTCAAGTATTAATTAAAGCGGCTGATTTTGCTCGTCGTAGTAATGGTGAAGTAATTGTATTGCACGTGATTAACACAATTGATGCTGAAGGTATAGAATTTTTAGAGAAAAAATCCCAACGTATTTTAGCAGACATTCGCCATCAATTTATTACAATTACAGGTTCAGTTCCAGAATCAATTATTCGTACAGCTGAAAATTATCAAGTTACTGATATTGTCATGGGTAAACGAGGACATCAATCTTGGGAGACGCTTTTGGTGGGTTCAGTTTCTCAAGCAGTATTAGAATCCAGTTTGATTCCTGTGATTTTAGTGGAGAATGAAAGTATTGTTCGATAGTGAGGTAAGAAGTCGGGTTTTTATGACTATTTTGTGCTGTTACCAATCATCTCGTAAAAACCCGACTTCTCAGTTCCTTACAAACTACTAGGCATATCTCCTGATGTTGAAACTCCAGGTCTATCTATTTCACTATATCCAATAGTGTCAGCTTCTTTAGCAAAACCGCTATAAGCTTCCATTCCGTGTTCACCAATATCCAAACCTTCCAATTCTTCTTCGCGGGTTACACGAATACCTAATGTCGCTTTCAACGCTACCCAGAAGATGGTGCTGAGTAAGACAGTCATTCCTCCTACAGCCAAAGCACCTGCAAGTTGAATGAATAAAGGTTGGATACCACCACCAAAGAATAAACCAGCATTTGGTCCTTCAGCATAAATACCGTCGGGAGTTCCTCCGACAGCAAATAAACCTACAGCCAAAGTACCCCATAAACCGCAGACCAAGTGAACGGAAAGCGCACCTACTGGGTCGTCAATTCTGATTTTATCGAAGAACGTAACAGAAAATACTACCAAAGTTCCGGCAATTGCACCAATAATTACCGCACTACCCAAGTTTACCCAAGCACAAGGTGCAGTAATACCTACCAAACCAGCCAAAACACCGTTGATAATCATCGATAAATCTGGCTTACCTAAATAACCCCAAGCTACAAAACAAGCAGCAGCTCCACCAGCGGCAGCAGCTAAGTTAGTAGTCAAAGCAATGTGAGCAATGGCATTCGCATCAGCAGCCATTGTAGAACCGGGGTTGAAACCAAACCAGCCCAACCACAAAATCAAACATCCCAAGGTGGCTATGCTCAAATTATGCGGAGGTATAGCATTGATTCTACCGTCGCTATACTTACCTATACGAGGACCAAGTATCGCTGCTCCCATTAAAGCTGCCCAACCACCGACTGAGTGTACAACTGTAGAACCTGCAAAATCCCAGAACTCCGCTTTGGCTAACCAGCCACCACCCCAAATCCAATGTCCGGTAATTGGGTAAGCAATACCAACTAGTAACAAGCTAAAAATCAAGAAGTCAAGAAATTTGATTCTTTCGGCGACGGCTCCAGATACAATTGTCGCAGCGGTTCCAGCAAATGCTAACTGGAATAAGAATTTTGCGGATAAGGGTACACCAGCCCAGTTCAGAGAACTGAAAACACCTTGATAAGTATCACCTGTAACGGGGCTGTTATCCACACCTTGCAGCAAGAACCCATTTAAACCAAAGAATGGGGTTCCATCGCCGAACATAATACCAAACCCAATTACCCAAAAAGCCAGAGTAGCCAAAGCAAACACAATCAAGTTCTTTGTGAGAATATTAACGGCGTTTTTCTGACGACACATTCCGGTTTCTAACATTCCGAAACCAGCGTTCATGAAGATGACCAAAAATGCGGCAATTGCCACCCAAAGCGTATCTAATGCAATTTTGAGTTCCGCTGTCGTTGGTCCTTCCGCAGCAGGAGCTTGAGCAACTGCGGCATAACTCCAAGCCAATACAATTAAGCCTGCAATAGGTAAAGAAGCACGCAAACTAGGGTTTAAACCTTTAATTCCTCGCTCTACTTGTTTGACAAATGAGCTATTGTGTGTAGCGCTTCGCGACTGTTTTGAATTACCTATTCGACTTTTTCTATTATTTCTTTTTCGCGTTAGTTTTTGCATCTTCACTCCAAAACTTCCTTAACTTTTCTTGACTGGAAAAACACCGCTTTCTTTATGGTAAAACAATCCCACTACTAAGTCGAAACTAGCCAATTAACAATCAGCTTGTTAGCTAGACTCGATATCAAAAAACATCATTTTCCCGAATCGCATCATTTGCTCTTCGGTAATTTATGTTTGTTTCTTATACCGATGAAAGATGTTTTGAGAAAAGCCTATTAAACAAATAGGAAATCAAACAATCTAGTTAACAGTCAACAAAGCAATGATACATCTGTCGCTGCAACTAGGTTTTCTTGAAAGATTATTAAACATTATTATTATGTATTTTTGGAAACCTCTCAAGTAGCCTCATCAATTCTTTAATGATTAGATATTTATCTAAAAGCCTTTTCATTTAGGAACTTGCTACCTTTTAAAAAGTTACAACGGTTAGAAAACAATATTTACAGGACACTGTTTGTAAATTCTGTAACTGTTGTTACTATTTTTTAGTGTTTCAAGTCATTTGTGGCAGTTGTTGAAGCTCTAAATCACCGTTAGAATCAGCCTTTTGTCAATAAATCATAATTTTATGATTGCAAATAAATCTGGTGTTTATCGCTTTTTGATACTAAAAATTATCTTGCTACTTACGTAGAATAAAATGAATTTTTTATAAGAAATGTAAATAATTATTTTTGGTGTTTTTTAAGGCATGAATTTGCGATTTAGAGTTTATTTTTATGATCAATTTTTTAATTGAAGAAATAATAGTAAAAATACCAGTGCGGGCAAGTTAGTTTGAGTAACTTTTTCTCTAATCGCAATTTGTCAAACTTTGATAACGGCTTTACATCTGTTCTAAATATTTTTGGTAGCCTAATTTTTCTAAATTTTCTTGCTTTGTAATCACGGAATCTCGGAGATTTTGACGATATAGAATCACTTTTTCCAGTAAATCTGGTTGATGAGTAGCGAGTATTTGTACGGCTAAAAGTCCAGCATTTTTGGCATTACCGATAGCCACAGTTGCGACTGGTATACCTGCTGGCATTTGCACGATAGAATGTAAAGAATCGACACCTTTTAAATAACGACTGGCAACGGGAACCCCAATTACCGGAAGCGGGGTTAAAGCAGCAACCATACCGGGAAGATGTGCTGCACCACCGGCTCCAGCAATAATCACTTTAATTCCGCGAGAAACCGCAGACTGAGCATATTCCACCATGCGGTGTGGAGTACGATGAGCGCTGACGATCGCAACTTCAGTAGTCACGTCAAATTCTGCACAAATTGCGATCGCGTCTTGCATAGTGGGTAAATCGGAGTCGCTACCCATGATAATGCCGATTAAGGGAGTCATAAGCAATTTTGGATTTTGGATTTTGGATTGAGGGAGTTAGGAGTTGGGAGTTAGTACCACCGGAGTTGGGAGTTGGGAATTAGGAGTTATAAGTAATTAAAATTCTAAATTGTTCCTTTGTCTACCTCCCATGCCCAATTACCCATTCCCAATTCGCAATTACCCATTACCAATTACCCATTACCAATTACCAAAAATGATATTTTTGTTCTTGATTAATAGTGCTAGTTCCTATCAAAATCGAATTAGCTTTAACTAATATTTCGTAAATCCCATGAATCTTAAAAGACTAAGCAATTTTACTACTCCATTAAACATAATTAATGCTCTGGTTCCCGGTTACAAAGATAGACAAATGTTGTTTATTAACCGTGATGGCATTATCGAACAAATAGTGTCCATGGATAAAATTATCAAACGGGTTCCCCTAACTAATTTACAGGTATTGGATGCCGAGGGCGATCGCCTTTCTTTGGGTGGTGTGGATTTACAGATTAACGGTGCTTTGGGAACTGCTTTTCCCGAATTAAATGCAGAAAATGCCGGTGATTTACCAAAAATTTGCGATTATCTTTGGGATAGCGGTGTTGATGCATTTGTACCTACTTTAGTAACAACTTCTGTGGAAAATATTCAATGTTCTCTTAAAGTTATTTGTGATTTTATGCAAAATCAAACTTCGGGAGCAAAAATTTTGGGAGTGCATTTAGAAGGACCATTTTTGCATCCCGAAAAACGCGGCGCACATCCTCAAGAGTATCTATTAAATTTATCACTTGCAGAAGTGAGAAGAGTTATAGGGGATTTCACCGAAATTATTAAAATAATAACTTTAGCGCCGGAATTGGATGCTGATAACGAAGTAATTTCTGATTTGTGTCAACAGGGTATCACCGTTAGTTTAGGACATTCCCAAGCCACCGCAGAACAAGCACAAAGCGCGTTTAACATCGGTGCTAGTATGGTAACTCATGCTTTCAATGCAATGCCACCATTACATCATCGCCAACCTGGTTTATTAGCTGCTGCTATTACCCACAAACAAGTTATGTGTGGTTTTATTGCCGACGGTAAACACATTTCACCAATGATGATCGATTTACTGTTGCGAGCAAGCGATTATACTAAAGGGCTTTTCTTAGTCAGCGATGCTTTAGCTCCTTTAGGATTACCAGATGGAACTTATCCTTGGGATAGTCGAGAAATTACAGTTACCGATGGTACTGCACGGTTAGCAGATGGAACTTTATCGGGAACTACTTTACCACTGCTTGCAGGAGTACAAAATTTGGTAAAATGGGGAATATGTGATGTAGAAATAGCGATCGCACTGGCAACATCCGCACCGCGACAAGCAATTGGTTTATCCGGAATTGAAGGCGCTCATGCTAGTAATTTGTTACGTTGGAATTACGACGAATCAACTAAAGAATTAACTTGGCAACGGCTATTACCTTAAACAGTATTGAGATAAAACTGAATATATTTCACAACAAACCACAAAGCTACCGCTACAGATTTGTGGTTTTCTGCTTTTTTATGCGTTTTATCGTCCTTAATTGGTGTATTGTACCGATAATAAGCATTTTCTCAAATTGCAATCGTTAAATATTAAATTATATAAATCTATGAACGTAGTAGACGATAAGACCATTGTTAAAGAATATTTCAATTCCACCGGCTTTGATCGTTGGAGACGTATTTACGGCAATGGTGAAGTAAACACAGTGCAGCTTGATATCCGTAAAGGACATCAAAAAACCGTAGATACGGTACTTAGCTGGTTAAAAGCCGAAGAAAACTTGTCAGAAATCTCAATATGCGACGCTGGATGTGGTGTGGGTAGCTTGAGCATACCTTTAGCTGAAGCCGGAGCCAAGGTTTACGCCAGCGATATTTCCGAAAAAATGGTCGAAGAAGGAAAAGAGCGAGCTAAGGAAATTTTAGGAAACGCTGATAATCCTACTTTTACCGTACAAGACTTAGAAGCCTTGAGTGGTAATTATCATACAGTTGTTTGTTTGGATGTTTTGATTCATTATCCCCAAGAAAAAGCCAGCGAAATGATATCTCATTTATGCAGTACCGCTACAGAACGGATAATTCTGAGTTTCGCGCCCAAAACCTTTGCTTTGGTTATTTTAAAGAAAATTGGTAGTTTATTTCCAGGACCGAGTAAAACTACCCGTGCATATCAGCATCGTGAAGCCGATATTGTCGATTTTTTGCAAAAAAACGGCTTTAGCATCCAACGTCAAGCCATGACACGCACCCGCTTCTACTTTTCCCGTATACTGGAAGCTACACGCAACTAAGGTTAAGATCGCGGCAAGATATCACATCTTGTCGTGTTTCTATGAAGTTTCTCACAAAAGTTTCCGCTGGTTTGCTACTCTCATTTAGTTCTATTCTTCTCATGCACGTAACTGTGGAGGCATTATCGACTAATAATCAAGACACTCAAGAACAAAAACAAGAAATCGCAGATAAAGCCTTTACTGGTTTAGCTTTGGGTTTATCTGGAGTCGGATTTGGAACCTGGCTGATATTGGGATTGCGTCAGCAACATCAAAAACAGCTAATGAGTCATCTTCAATCTACCTTTTATCGTCTTGTCGAAGAACAAAGAGGACAAATTTCCTTATTGCGCTTTGCTAAAGAAGCCGAAATCACAGGAGAAGAAGCCAAATTATTCTTAGATTCCAAAGCCAAGGAATTCAATGCTACCTTTGACCATAGTCGAGACGGTGGCGTTTATTATCACTTTCATCTTTGATCGTCGTCGGGTGCATTTATTTTAATTTTGTTTTGTTTTAATTAAATTATGGAAACGTTGTATTAACGTGAATTCCGGCTATTAGAAGTCGGGTTTTGAGGATAAATGTCTGTTATCAAGACAATTGTCATAAAAACCCGACTTCTCAACCCACATTTAGCGTTCAGAAGTCGGGTTTCGTGAAAGTTACCCGACTTCTTGGTTCAACTAGTGATAATTTGATGATTTAAGACTGGAAGCTTTGATAGAAGTAAGGTTAGAATCGTTCTTAAACTCAAAACTTTCAAAATCTTATGAAAACTGCTGAGAAGTTAGCTGCTGGTTGGTTGATTACATTAGGGTTTATGCTAATGACAATATCAGGTCAGGCAATCAGAGATAAAGATTTAATGTATAAGCAAATACCGCCTGGTACTTATAGCGAACAGGATTTTGTTAACCATCAAGCAGTAACTCTTCTAAATACGACAGCCCTGAATGGGATGATATTTGGTTTGCCCAGCTTAGTTTTGGGTGGATGGTTAGCGTTGGGAATGCGTCGTCAAGGCAAACAAGAAGAAAACGCCATCGCGCAACAAATGAATCTTCATCTACAATCGATGTTTTATCGCATGATAGCCGAAAATGAAGGACGCATCACAGTTTTAGGCTTTGCAATGCAATCTCAGCTACCACCAGCCACCGCAAGAGAATTTTTAGACGACCAAGCCAAGCAATTTAATGCTAATTTCAAAGTCAGTGAAGATGGTGCAGTTTCTTATCATTTTGATATTTAAAATAGGTAATTGGGAATTGGTAATTGGGAAGAGGGAATTGGGAATTGGGAATTGGGAATTGGTAATTCTTAACTCATAACTCCTAACTCATAACTCATAACTCCTAACTCCTAACTCCTAACTTTTTCTCCCCATCTCCCTGCGATAAAATCAATAACATGATCAAAATCTTTATCAGCCTAGCAGCTTTATTCGCTGGTTTATCCGTAGCTGCTGGTGCTTTTGCTTCTCACGCTTTAAAAGAAAGACTTACTCAACGGGCTTTAGAAATTTTTGAAGTCGGCGCTCGCTATCAAATGTATCATGCTTTGGCACTGTTACTTGTGGCTGTTTTACTTAATCAAAGCAAATCACCATCACCAAGTTTAATTGCCAGTGGCTGGTTATTTATTATCGGTATATTTATTTTTTCCGGAAGCTTGTACGCTCTAAGTTTGAGCGATATTAAAATATTAGGAGCCATAACACCAATAGGTGGTGTAGCATTTATCACTGGTTGGCTGGCATTGGCGATCGCAGCGTTCAATTATCAATGAACAGTTGACAATTAGCAAAATTGAATTTAAACTCCTAACTCCGGTTGTCCCGTAAAGACGTAGCATTGCTACGTCTTTACAAAACTAAATCTTCCCCAATTCCATGTGCCGATTACTTGCCTATCTTGGTTCATCTATCTCGTTAGAAAAACTACTTTACAACCACGAACATTCACTGATAACCCAAAGCTATCAACCCCAAGAAATGATATCTGGAACTGTGAATGCTGATGGTTTTGGTGTTGGTTGGTATCATGCTCAAAAAGACAAAGATATTGAACCTTTTACTTACAGAAGTACACTTCCGATTTGGAATGATGTTAATTTACCTAGTCTCAGTCGTTATGCTGAATCTGGATGTGTAGTTTCTTACGTTCGTAGTGCTACTCCGGGACAAGCACTCGATATAAGTAATTGTCAGCCATTCAAATATCAGCGCTTATTATTTATTCACAATGGTAAAATTGATCAGTTTCGTCAGACCTTATATAGACCTATACGCAGTCTATTAAATGATGAAATTTATCAGTGGATAAATGGAACTACGGATTCAGAGCATATTTTTGCTCTTTTGCTTAATGAGTTGCAAAATAATCCAGATAAAAGTTTAGAGCAAGCTATGCATCTAAGTTTACTTAAACTAAAAGAGTTAGCGGAACGCCATAACACTTATACTTTAGCTAACTTAGTTATCAGTGATGGAAACCGTCTTGTCGCTTCTCGCTTTAGTACAAAACCTCCATCCCCAACTCTCTATTGGCTGCAAAACGATGCAAATTTTTCCAACTCTGTAATCATTGCTTCCGAACCACTGTTTAAAGGTAATTGGAATTCATTTCCAGAAAATAGCATCCTTAGTGTGAGAGAAAATTGTGATCTCAGAATTGAGCAAATCTAATTTAAAGAATAATAGTACAAAACAAAGCATAATTTGTGCTTTTATTGAATGTCGCGCCAAAACGCTTGAGTTGTTTCAAGATATGGATGAAGCTACTTTTTGTCTTCAAGCTCATCCAGATTTTAGCCCTGTAGGCTGGCATTTGGGGCATATTGCTTATACTGAATCTTTATGGATATTAGAACGTAATGCTGGTTTACCTTGTTTGTTTCCCCAATATCGTCAACTTTATGCAGCAGACGGTTTACCCAAAAATCAGCGGGTTAAATTACCTACGTTTGCAGAAACTCGCGATTACCTTGATACAATCCGAGACAAAGTTCTTTATTGTATAGAAAGAACTGATTTAAAACAGCAAGAACGTTTATGGCGCTTTTTACTACAACATGAAAGCCAGCATAGCGAAACCATTAGTTTTGTCTTGGAACTGATAAGAAACCAATTGTCAAGTGATGAAAAAGAAAATTCTTGGCATTTTGCTTATTCTTCTCCTTTATTCTCTAACCCTCTGAATGAGATGATTCAAATTCCAGCTGGAGAATTTGAAATGGGTAATAATTCTTTGGATGCTCTAGACAACGAAGGCTTGGCCCATAAAGTTTATTTAGATACATACTCAATCGATCGTTATCCAGTTACCTGCAAACAGTACAGAGTATTTATGGAAGCTGGTGGTTACAAACATCATCAGTGGTGGTCGGAAGCAGGCTGGCAATGGTTGCAAACACAACAAGTTACACAACCACTTTATTGGGAAGATAATCCAGCTTGGTATAATCACCCAGTTTGGGGTGTAAGTTATTACGAAGCAGAAGCTTACGCCAAATTTGTCGGTAAAAGATTACCTACGGAAGCAGAATGGGAAAAAGCTGTGAGTTGGGATGAAGCATCAAAATCCCGTCGGATTTATCCTTGGGGAGATCAAATACCCACAATTGAACACTGCAACCACAATAATATTCACAATCAAACAACACCAGTAAATGCTTATTCAGCAGGACAAAGTGCCTACGGTTTATATGATACCTTGGGAAATGTTTGGGAATGGACTGCGAGTTGGTTTGATGGCTATCAAGGCTTTGAATATTATCCCTACAAAGGCTATTCCCAAGTTTACTTCGACAACGAACATAAAGTTCTTAAAGGTGGAAGCTGGGCGACTCGCCCCTGGGCATTACGCAGTAGTTTTCGTAACTGGTATCATCCGGGAGTACGTCAAATGTTCGCTGGATTCCGCTGTGCGACTTGATGGGGGGATAGAGGAATAGGGAGATGGTATCGTCAGAAGTCGGGTTTTGATATTGTATTATGTCCCAACCGATGTCCAATTTTGCCATTTCTTAACCCAATTATCAGGAATTAGTAGCTAATTACTGATAATCTAGATTTGGTTTGAGGTTTGTTAAACAAAGTAACCTCTGAAACCAAATAATCGGAGAATTGAATGACATTTTCTAAAGCTACCAGCGCATCGGTTGGTTATTCTACAAGTGTTGAAAGTCGCTTGAAAATAGAATATTTGCAACAACCAACAGCGAAAGTTGCTTCTCCTGCTGGAAGTGATGTAGTTAAAGGATTAACTGATAATCCTAAATATCTCTCTCCACGCTATTTTTATGATGATAGAGGTTCTGAATTATTTGAAGAAATCTGCGAATTACCAGAATATTATGTAACTAGAACCGAGACTGCAATTTTACAAAGTTGTGCTGAAGAAATTGCTCAGATAACTGGTGCTTGCGAGTTAATAGAACTTGGTAGCGGTAGTTCAACTAAAACCCGGATTTTATTAGATGCTTATCAAACAAAAGGTTATCCCTTGCGTTATTTACCAATTGATGTAAGTGCGGGTATTTTGGAAGCAAGTGCGAGACAACTATTAGTAGATTATCCGACATTGCAAGTTCATGCATTAGCGGGAACCTATGAACAAGCATTAGGGCAATTGCAACCAAGTGAATTACCCAATCGGATGATTGGCTTTATTGGTAGTACTTTGGGTAATTTGAATCCTCAAAAATGCGATGATTTTCTCTCTCAAATTACTGCTGCTTTACACTCTGGAGAGTATTTCTTGTTAGGAGTAGATTTGCGAAAACCCAAAGATATTTTAGAAGCTGCTTACAATGATTCTGCGGGAGTAACGGCGGCTTTTAATCTTAATGTGTTGAATCATTTAAATCGCCGCTTTGATGGTAACTTTGATTTAAATAAGTTTGAACATTGGGCATTTTACAATGAGACAGAACATCAAATAGAAATGCATTTGCGTTCATTGGAATCTCAAACTGTAGAATTACGTTCTCTGAATCTTCAAGTTAAGTTTGAAAAAGGTGAAACTATCAACACCGAAATCTCTCGTAAGTTCGATATTAATAGTATTCAAGAGTTACTTAAAAATCAAGGTTTTGTTCCACAAAAAATTTGGACTGATGAGAAGAAATGGTTTGGTTTAATATTATCTAAACTTTCTTAGAAAACAAGAAACTTTAATACTATTAAATAATACTTTGTAGTAGTGCTTCAGCAAGCCCTAATTAATTAGGGCTTGCTGAATAAACACAAAAATGTGATATACCATACATTTCAGACCAAAGGA
>JACYMD010000003.1 GCA_015272215.1 Rivularia sp. T60_A2020_040
AAATAAAATCATCAGCGGCAATTCCCGGATTAATATCCCTTCTCGAAGATGAAGATTCATATGTACGTTCTAGCGCAGTATATGCACTAGGAGAAATAAAATCATCAGCGGCAATTCCCCGATTAATATCCCTTCTCGAAGATGAAGATTCATCTGTACGTTCTAGCGCAGTATATGCACTAGGAGAAATAAAATCATCAGCGGCAATTCCCCGATTAATATCCCTTCTCGAAGATGAAGATTCATCTGTACGTTCTAGCGCAGCATATGCACTAGGAGAAATAAAATCTGAAGCTATAATGTTTAATTTAATTCAACTTTTAAATAATCAAAATTTCCTACAACTTAATAATGGCGAAAATTCACTCGCTGCTCTAAACGCACTCAAAAAAATACAACAACACCTAAAATACTACAAACCCATCCCCAAACCCACCATGTCCAAATCAACTTCCCACAACTACGCTCTACTCATCGGTGTTGGTGAATGCGAAGAAACCAAATTATCCCTACCAGTCACAGTTAAAGATATCCAAGCACTAAAATCTCTCCTCACCGACTCCAACTTATGCGGTTATATCGATAATAATATTCGTCTTCTCTACAACGAAACTGCTACCAAAGCAGCAATTCTAGAAAATTTAAACTGGTTAAAACAACAAGCCAAAAATGACCCAGAAGCAACTATACTAATTTACTATTCCGGTCACGGTTGCTTAGATAATTCTCAAAATTACTATCTCATCCCTCACGAAACTGACAGAGCAGACATTCCCGATACCGCACTTTCAGCAGAAACCTTAAACCAAGCATTACAAGAAATTCCCGCACAAAGATTATTAGTAATTATAGATAGCTGTCACGCTCAAGGAATGGCAACATCAAAAGATGCTAAATCGCCCATACCCAAAGATTTTACCCAAACAGCTTTACCCAAAACTATTATTGACGACTTAAAAGGTACGGGAAGAGTTGTATTTACATCCTCCACCGGAACACAATCATCATGGATTCGCAGCGACGACACCATGAGCATTTATACATATCATTTCCTCGAAGCTTTACAAGGTGCGGGAAATCAACCGGGAGACAAAGTAGTTAAGGTTTCCCATTTAATGAATTATCTGAGTCAAACTGTTCCGACAACAACACAGCAGGAATATCAAACGGAACAAACACCATTCTTTGATTTCGCTACAGAAGACTTTCCCGTCGCTTTGTTGCTTGGTGGTAAAGGTTTACCCGCAGCAGGATATGAAAGCGTGAAAGCAGAAGAGAAGATTCGTAATATCAGCAATCAAGTTCAAGATGGTGTGGGAATAGTTGGCGATCGCAATTCTGTAATTAATGTAGTTGGTGGGAATAATAGCTTTGGAAATATCACAAAATAAAAAACGATTATTTTTAAGATTATTGGTTGAGACGGTTTATCTGTTGAAAACTCCTGCAAATGCAAATCGTTTACTCGATGCAATCGAGGAATCTAAGAGCGGAAAAATCAAACCTCAAACGATTGAAGAGCTTCAACAGGAGTTAGGGATTGAGCAAGAAAAAGAAGCATAAAACTGAAGCTGATCAAGTAGAACCAGTTATTATTAATCGTAGTCCTGGTTTTAGTTCTAAATTTAAAGAAGATTTAGCTTGGTGGTTCAAACAAAAGTTTAAAATTGCATTTAAAATTGCATCAAAAATTCTAGATTTAGTTACTGCTGTAATGGAAAATCCATTCGAGGGAATTGGTAAACCAGAACCGTTAAAATATATGGATGCCGATATTTGCTCTAGACGTATTGATTTAGAGCATCGGCTCGTTTATCGTGTTGGAAATACTCAGATTGATTTTCTGGCTTGTCGGTATCATTATAGCAGTTTTCAGTTGAGTCCAATACACTCCCAACCTCACCCCTCTGCTTCCACCCCTCTCCTTAGCAAGGAGAGGGGAAGGGGGTGAGGTTCATCTGTATTCTATCCAACCAAAAACCGCTATATGAGTAATAATTTTATTCAACACCTTTAAAAATCAAAATTGACAACATTATGTACCCTACACTATTGAATATAAATGGTTAAACCTAAAAATAATGTATATCGCGGACACCCCATAGAAAGAGTCGGACACGGTAAACGAGCGGTATTTCAAACAATTATCAACGAAAAAGAATGGTCTGCTGTCACTGAAAAGGAAGTAAAAACAGCGATTGATGTGTGGATTGATCAAGGAATAGAACCCGAACCATTAGAATAAATGCCCAAAATAACCGAAAATAATCAAAGTAAATCCTATTTGATGAGTAAAAAATCTATGCCCCGTTTAATTGCGATCGCAAAGCGGCTCCCCTGGAGCATCACGCTCGTAATCTTACTGAACTTGATTGTTAATTTAACCTTCCCCGCTACCAGTTGGGCAGCTTCTGCTAATTTGGGTGTTAGTGATAATCATCTTACTGCTTGTCCAACTTCCCCGAATTGCGTCGTTAGTCAAAACCCAGACAGCAAACACGCTATTAACCCAATACCATATCATGTAGACCGGGATACAGCGAAAGAAACCTTACTCAAAGTTCTTACGGTTGTTCCCCGTACTGAAGTTGTCGAAAATACAGATAATTATATTCATGCTCTTTCTAAAAGCAGAATTTTTAAATTCGTTGATGATGTAGAATTTTACTTCCCTGCCGACGAAAATGTAATTCATATCCGCTCAGCATCTCGTGTCGGAGACTCCGACTTGGGAGTTAATCGCAGACGTATGGAACAAATCCGTCTCGCTATGGAAGATTTAAATGTTTAACTAAATTCTTCGTCTAAATCAAAATACGCGGAGACGTTGCATTGCAACGTCTCTACATTATTGATCTGTTTTGCTATTAACAATTATTCTGTGTTAGCTAAATAACAATGACAATCAGGTCTTTCAATCAATGAACCTACTAAAGCATTTAAAGCCACGGCTGCTAACAATCCACCACCCAGGGTTCCAATTGTGGTAATATACTCTACTCTCGAATGCATTAACCGGCGTTTGGCTGCTGGAGCATGATTAAAACCGATGGGCATTCCTATAATTAAGGATGGTTGTATTTGCCCTTGCTCTATAAGCTCCAAGGCTGAGATTAACACCGATGGTGCATAACCAATAACTAGAATACAACCCGGAGTTAACCGTTTTAATTTCTCAAACCATTCTTTATCTTGCCAAAATTTTCTTTCTGCTTCATCAACGCTGTGGATATGAGGGTCATCAATTAAAGTATTGACTTTTGCTCCTAAATGTGCTATGCGTGTATGGTCGAGTGCAGCGACAACCGGAGAAACATCAGCGACAATTTGACAATCAGCTTTGAGGTTATGTCTCGCCGAAACTATGGCACCTTGACTTAACTTGACAAAGTTAACCAAACTAACATCACCACAAGCAAACACCAGTTTGGAAAGTAAATCCCGTTCAATTTCGTTTTTCTTGGATAAATCCGGTAATATTTTTCGCAACGATTCGTTAATATCTTCAGGTTGGACATTGCAAGTCGCGTCTAAACCTTGCCAAAGTTGTTCTAAATTTTGTAATCCAAAAGCTGATTCTATTTCTACTTTTTTTAATTGTTCTAATGCTTGTAATTGGGTATTTTGGCAACCTTTATCTCTTTCTAAAAATGCTTCTAAAGCCGATGCTGTTTGTCGCAACCGCGCTAATTGTTCTGTTACAGAATTGTATTGTTGTTGTAACTGGGAAGCCAAAGCATCGAAACTCATCACCTGCGGAGAATTCAACAACTCACGAATGTGTTCTAATTGAAAACCCTGAGATTTCAGCGCCAAAATTCGCCGCAACTGCTGCACGTCGGCATCAGTATACAGACGATAATTGCCGGAGGAACGTATTGCTTCTGGTAGTAACCCCAACTGGTGATAATGCCTAACCATCCTCGGAGTTAAACCACCGCCAACCTCTTGACTAAGTTGTTTGATTGTTAGGTGTTTGCTAGTCATTTCTGTATTTTAACGGAAATGAAGCATTGGTAACAGTTGACAGTGGACAGTGGACAGTTGACAGTTGACAGTGGACAGTGGACAGTGGACAGTTAATTTGTCCCCTTGTCCCCTTGTCCCCTTATCCCCCCATCTCTTTAATGATGATGATGATGATGATGATGAGCTTGTGAAGGATTAACTGTTGCGGCTTCTGCTGAGAGCAAATCTTGGATATGAGAATTTGCCCATTCTGCTGCCATAATCATAAATTCATGATGGTCGTTGACACAAGCCATTTGAATGCAGTTGAGATTTTTATGCTTTTTCTCAAGGTTATGAATAATGTGATGTACGTCTAAGAGAGTTTCGTGATTTTCGGTGGCAAAGCCGATAGGCATAAATATTAATGCTTTTGCACCGATTTGAATCAGATTTTTAGCTGCTTGCTCTGCGTTGGGTTGAGTCCATTCAATCAAGGGTGTATCGTGATTGAGCCAACCTACGGAAATTAAAGGATAACGGTTGATTAATTCTTCGCGTACTAAATCGTAAAGTATTTGAGATTCGCTAATTCCGGAAGTGAATCCCTTGGCTTTATGGGGACAACCATGATTCATCAATACGATACCAATTTCCGAGGGAAGATAAGCGTTAGCTAATTCGGTGGATATCTTTTCTTCTACAAGTCTTGCCATTAACTTGACGTATTTGGGTTCGTTGTAGAAAGAAGGAATGTAACGCTGTGCTTTTACCCAATGCTCGTTACCATTAGATGTTTCTGATAAAGCATTGTTAACTTGCTCTAGAGCGATTCCGCTGGTAAAGATAGAATCGACTACTAGTAAAGGGTAAATCAGCAGTTTATCAAAACCTTGATTGTGTATTTCTGCTAAAACTTGATCGGGAAGGTGAGGAGCGCAGAAGTTGAAAGCTTTGAAAACCTGTATTTTATCGCCCCATCTTTCCTGTAATTGTTGTTCAATTCCAGCGCGTTGCTTTTCAAAGATGGCGTTATGGGGTGAAATAAAATTATCGTGTGTATGTCCCCATTCGTGGAGGTCAAATAACGCTAGCATCTTTGCTAGAGGTGGGTAAATCCAGGTTGGTACTGGTGCAAACTTTGCTGTCAGTAAATTCAAAGCTTGCTCGTTATAATTGGCAAAATCTTCGTAACTTTCTACTTCACCGTAACCCATAAGTAGTACAGCAACTCGATTTTGTCCTTGTAGATGCGAGCTTGTGTATTCGACTTTTTCTGGTGTAGATACCACTGTTAATTCCTCTATGCAATGAGCTTGTCGAGCGTTTTATTTTTCCAGTATAGGTAATTATCCCCTGCTAGGGGATGGGATATTAAATATATTTAAGATTATTTAGAATTATTTAAAAATTTATTTAGAAATTTATTTAGAAATTTATTTAGATTTTCTGATGCTCAAGCTCAAAGAAGACTATCCGTTTTTCGTCGCTCCGATAAAATATAAAGATAATCAAAAATAATGCTGTTTAGTAAAACGTAAATGCTTGTTTCCTAAGTATTTTCCAATTACAAGGTTAGATTATTGACTATTTAGACCGTTGATTTGTCAATTAGTTAGCTAAAAACCGATGAGTGTAATTATTTGTCCTGGTATTCACGAATCAAGCTTGACACAAAGCTTTGTTAAAGATTTATTAGAAGTAGTTTATAATAGCTCAGACCATCTAAGGTCGGTAAATATACTGCAATACCCAGCAAATAATTTATCTGCTTTATCGGGATTTCATATTTGGCAGTTTTTACACGAAAATTTGGTAGATGAGCTAGAATCACCTGTTGTGTTGATCGGCTTTAGTGCTGGTGTTGTGGGAGCGATTGCGGCGGCTAATTTTTGGCAGATGATTGGAGGTAATGTGAAAGCTTTTATTGCTATAGATGGATGGATGGTGCCTATGATTGGTAATTTTCCTATCTATCGGATGAGTCACGATTACTTCACTCACTGGAGTTCTTGCTTGCTCGGTAGCGGCGATAATAACTTTTATGCACAACCAATTGTAGAACACTTAGAGATATGGCGATCGCCATCAACTGTCGAAGGATATTGGGTAAATTCAAAGAACGAAAATACCTTGACATCCCTTACAGCAGCCGAATTTATCAAAAATATTATTTAAATGTAATGAAAAATTTAATCCGGAAAAGCTTGAAGAAGAAAGGGAGGAAGATTTAGGAGTTAGGAGTTAGGAGTTAGGAGTTAAGAATTAAGAGTTAAGAGTTAAGAGTGAGGAGTTAAGAGTGAGGAGTGAGGAGTGAGGAATAACGCAGTCATTAACCCCTATTTAACGAATGTTTCCAACTGAACCTGCTGCTGTAAATAAAGGATTTGGTGCGGTACTCAAAAACCGTAATTTTATGCTTGTCTGGATAGGACAAATTATATGCCAGCTAGCAGACAAAATCTTTTTTGTATTGACAATTGCACTGCTCGAAAAGTACCCCCTTGCAGTAGGAGTAGTTGAAGATGGTAGACGTGCGGATTTGTTCCTTGCGTTTACTTTACCGGCGATTCTACTCGGTTCCCTTGGAGGTATAATTGTTGACCGCTTTCCCAAAAAGCCGATTATGATTGGTTCGGATTTAATGCGGGGACTTTTGACTATCGCAATTCCATTTTTACCAAGAGAATTTTTGATTTTATTGGCAATCACTTTTGCTAATTCGGTAATTGTGCAATTTTTCGCGCCGGCAGAGCAAGCTTCTATCCCAATTTTGGTGAAAGGAGAAAATTTGATGGCTGCTAATGCGTTATTTACAAGTACTATGATGGGTGCTATAATTATAGGCTTTGCGGTAGGCGACCCTTTATTAAATTTGGGTAAAAGCTGGCTGGGGGAAGAATACGGACAAGAGTTGATTGTCGGTGGATTATATCTAATTTCTTCGTTAATTAAGGTACCTGTAAAGTTAAAAAGACAGAAGTCTACTACTGAAAGAGAAAAAGTTAACCCATTAAAAGAATTTAAAGATTGTTTGCGCTATTTAAAGAAAAAGCGCTTAATCATGAACGCGATGGTGCAGTTGACCGCTTTATATTGCGTTTTTGCTGCTTTAGTTGCATTATCGATTAGATTGGCGCAAAAATTTGGTTTACAAGAAAAACAATTCGGCTTTTTCCTGGCAGCAGCAGGTGTAGGAATGGTTTTAGGTGCGGGTATTTTAGGTCATTGGGGTGATAAGTTCCATCACAAACCTTTACCTTTATTAGGATTTTTAAGTATGGCTTTTGTGTTAGCTGTATTTACATTTATTGATAATTTGCCTTTAGCTTTAGGACTTAGTGTTTTATTAGGTCTTGGTGCAGCCTTAATTGCCGTACCGATGCAAACATTAATTCAGCAACAAACACCTCCAGATATGCACGGTAAGATGTTCGGTTTCCAGAATCATGCTGTAAATATTGCTTTAACGGCACCACTTTTAATTACTGAAAGATTGACAAATTATTTTGGTTTGCGATATGTACTTTTAGCAATCAGTATTATAGTTACGACTATTGGTATTTGGGCTTGGCATAGTACTCGTAAAGTTTTGAGAGATGTGATTTAATTTGGGAATGTGGTAATTAATAATATACAAGTAAATATACAAGTAAAATTATTACTATTTAGTCAATGCCAAAAACAATTGAAACTCCCGAAAAAATCTGGATTATTACTGAAAACACATCAATACCCATTCCAGATGATACCCAAGGTAGTCGTGATGGAAGTCGCGATATTGGAGGAATAATTGGTGCAGGAAGAAAAGAAATAGTTATTACTCAAAGAAAACCTGTAGAGGTAGCAAGGCTCAAAGAAGAGATGAAGAGCTTTTTGCAAGCAATGAGAGAAATGCTTGATGAAGCAGATGAGCCTAGTTCCAAAATGCAGCTTGATGAAGTCGAGTTATCGGTGGAAATTAATGGGGAAGGACAAATTAGCTTGCTGGGAATTGGTGGTGGTAAAGCTGGAGGTAAAGGTGCAATGACTTTTAAGTTCAAGCGGAAATAGTAAACGCGGGTAATTAGAACGCAAGATGGGAAAAAATTGGGCGATCGCGATCGGCATTAACAACTACGATAATCTCCAAGCGCTCAAATACGCTCAGCGAGATGCTGAGGAGATGCAGCATTGGTTTGAGGAAGCCGGGTTTGATCAAGTTTTTCTATTTACCGAAAATTCTCCCAAAATTCCCGCTAACCCACCGATAGCAACTCAACCTACCTACGCTCGGTTTGTGCGATTTTTAAATTTTCAGTTTGAAGAACCTTTATTGCAACCAGAAGATAACCTCTGGTTTTTCTTTGCTGGGCATGGTATGAGATTTAAAGACCAAGATTATTTAATGTTTTTGGATAGCGACCCTCAAGCGGTAGATAGAACTGCAATCTCGGTTGACTATGTTGTACAAAGGTTACGCCGCTGCGGTGCCGATAATGTAGTTTTGTTAATAGATGCTTGTCGTGATGAAAGTAGTCGCGGTGGGTTGGGAATTGGGGGAGAACACAAGGGAGTAATTACCTTTTATTCTTGTACTGCGAATCAAAAGTCGTGGGAAATTGATCAATTACAGCATGGTGCGTTTACTCATACGCTATTAGAAGGATTACGATTACAGGGTGAGTTTAATTGCGCTACGGTTGAGCGTCTTGACCAATATTTACGTCAAAACGTCCCGGAGGTAAATTCTAGATATGGGAAACAGTCACAGAATCCGTATTTAAAAGCAGAACCACCTTCCAAACTTTACTCGATTTTACTAGAGCAAGCTGCCACGGTCAAAGATGTAGAACCACTAAGATATCAAGCAGCCTTAGCCGAAACAAAAGGCGATTTGCGGTTAGCCAAACAACTGTGGCTAAGGGTTTTAGCTGTTTCTCGTGTAGATTTAGATGCAATTGATGCGATTGAACGGATTGCTGTACGTATTAATCGTAGTGGGGGAGATGTTTTAGTTAATCTTAGCGAGCAAGATGCTCGCACTACAATAAATCCCAAACCGAATATTGCCATTACTCAGCCAATAACTTCCTCAAGGGGAGACACATTAACTCAAAAAACCCAGTTACAAAGTTTCCAATTTGATGTAATAACGGTAAATAAACAAGGTGAGGAAATTAACCGAGAAAAACATCAAACTAAGTATTTTAGTGAAGATTTAGGAGATGGTGTCAACTTAGATATGATTTATATTCCTGCTGGTAAATTTATAATGGGTTCGCCAGAGGGGGAAGGCTATGACACAGAAAAACCACAACATGAAGTAATTGTTCCAGAATTCTTCATGGGTAAATATCCAGTCACTCAAGCACAATGGGAAGTGGTAGCTGCTCTACCTAAAATTAACCGTGATTTAGAAGTACAACCATCTAATTTTAAAGGATACGACCGTCCTGTAGAGTGCGTTTCCTGGTACGATGCGGTTGAATTTTGCGTCAGATTATCAAAACATATGGGTAAACAATATCGTCTTCCTAGCGAAGCAGAATGGGAATATGCTTGTCGTGCTGGTACAACTACACCTTTTCATTTTGGCGAGACAATTACTACTGAAATAGCAAATTATCAGGGGACAGACTCAGACTGGAATTATGAAGGGAAACTATACCCAGGCAATTACGGTTACGGACCAAAGGGTAAATATCGCGAACAAACTACAGATGTAGACATTTTTCCGCCTAACTCTTTTGGGTTATACGATATGCACGGGAACATTGAGGAATGGTGTCTTGATTATTGGCATGATAGCTATGATAGAGCGCCCATAGATGCTAGTGCATGGGTAGATAATGATAATTGTTCTGATAAAGTGGTGCGCGGTGGTTCGTGGTTTGACAATCCTGAATACTGCCGTTCTGCATACCGCAGCTACCACGATCCCGACGACGAGCCTTACGACACTTTAGGACTAAGGGTCGTGTGTGCTGCTTCCTCCAAGACTCCTAGCCCTTGAAACTTTTACCCGCTTCTCTTTATTCTTTCCTCTGTCTTGAAAAGTTGTTCATGGGGGAAACCCCCAAGACCACACTTTTCGCTGCGCTCTCTGTGCCTCTGCGGTTTTTATACTCAGTAACTTTTCGCGAGAACGAAATAATTACATAATGTCATTGCGAGTGTAGTTAGTAGGTTGGGTTAGATACGAAAACCTAATTCTGTTTGTAATAAAAATCTTTATTTATCGTGTAGTAACCCAACATTAACTAGCGGATATTTTACAATACTTATCCATAATCATGATGTTGGGTTACGGTTCAAATATAGATTATTTGTTTATAACTAATTTCCGGTGAACCTAACCCAACCTACAAACTTATCCATAATCATGATGTTGGGTTACGGTTCAAATATAGATTATTTGTTGATAACTAATTTCCGGTGAACCTAACCCAACCTACAAACTACAAACTTAACCCCTCTCCTTCATAAGGAGAGGGGAAGGGGGTGAGGTTGTATTGGACTCAACTGAATCTACCATTAGCGATTACCAATTATCAATTCAACGCACTCGACACCAAAACCTGCTTCAATGTCTCTAATAATTCATGTTCGTTATAGGGTTTTGATAAATAGACTTTTGCACCCAACTGAATCGCTAGTTGACGATATTTCTCGCTGGTACGAGAACTCAACATAATCACGGGTATCTGTTGCAAATGACCATGAGATTTGAGCCGAATCAAAAAATTATAACCGTCAAGACGAGGCATTTCAATGTCGCAAATTATCCCCTGTACCTGTAAACCACTTTGCAGTTGAAAAAGTGCGTCTTCCCCGTCTTTGGCTTGTTCTACAAAGTATCCGGCTTTTTCGAGGGTAAGTGCTAAAAAGCGGCGCACGTTGATGGAATCATCTACTATTAATATGCTATTTTTCTGATTTTTAGTTGATAGAAAAGGTGTGGGAAAATCAGGTTGAGATATAGGCTTTACAGTATCTGTTTTAGCGATTAAATCTAATAATTTTGTGGGATTTACTAAGGGAGCTATTCGACCGTTATTCAAGATTGTACAGTTGTTAAAAAGTTCTGGTAAGGGAATATTACCTTCTACACGACGTAAAGAAACTTCTTGTTCGTCCCAACAACGCTCTGCTTGGATAGCAATTAGTTGATGATTTATATTAATAATTAATGCAATTTTTTCTGCTAATCTGGGTGGATTATCTACGATGGATGATGTGGAATGAATATTATTTAAGTTGCCATTTAATTTCCTATTTAATGTGTGATTTAATTCTAAATATTGGCTGATATTAATTAACTCTACGAGAGTATTCCGCCAATTAATTACTTTACCATTTTGAGCGGGTAAAATCTGTTTATCTTCTAACAAACATATTTCCTGTATTGTATCGGTGGGAAAAGCTAAAGGTATTCCGTTGCTTTCTACTAATACTATTCGGGCTACAGAAAGAGTAAAAGGTAGCGACAGGGTGAAGGTAGTTCCTTTTCCGGGTACAGAATCAACTGTAACTTCTCCATCAATTAATTTGAGATTGTTACATACAATATCCATACCGACACCGCGACCTGATAATGTGGTAACTTGTTCTGACGTACTAAATCCTGGTTCAAAAATCAGACTTAATAAATCCTCATCGCTAGCATTTGCTAACATCTGGGTATCCAAACCCATACTTTCAGCACGGCTGCGAATTTTTTCTCTTTGGATTCCGCGTCCGTCATCGTGTATGGTAATGATAGTGCGATCGCCATGATGAACGGTTTTAATTTCAATTAGTCCTTTTTCTGGTTTACCTGCTGCAATTCTGGTTTGAGCATCTTCAATTCCGTGGTCAAAAGCATTTCTAAGTAGATGCATTAAAGGTTCGTTTAAAGCTTCTAAAATACCCCGTTCCACTAAGATATTGGCACCTTCGATTTGTAAATTAACTTTTTTACCGTATTCCTGACTTAAATTGTGTAAAGCTCTGGGTAAACGCTCCATAATATCGTAAAGTGGACGCATCCGAACTTTAGTTAAGGAATTTTGCAGTTTTCGAGATGTTTTATTAAGTAAGCGGTTAACCTGGTCAGTATCTTCTAAATTAACAGTAATATCGCCGGTAATTTCTTGAATTTTAACTATATTTTCTGTGACTGTTTGAGACAGTATATGTAGCTCGCTGTAGCGTTCTAATTGTAAGGTATCAAATTTATGGCTATTTTCCCATTGCCAATCTTTTTCTAGTTGGGAATATTTAGGTTTTAAAGTAGATAATTGTAGAGAAAATTTCTCGTAAGATAAGCGTAATTCTTGGTTTTCGCGTTCAAGATTTTTGACGCGAATATTCAGATTACGAATTAATTTACTGACTCTTTCTAACTGTAATCTGACAGTATTGCGTCCAATTGTGAGTTCTCCAAATAAATCGTTAATTTGCTCAAGTTCTCTACTAGGTACTCTAACTGTAGGTTCTTGATTTTCTCTTTTTGTGATGTTTGTAAATTCTGTAAATGATTCGACATTTTCTTCTAAAGTTGGAGTATTCTGAACTAAATTTAATTCGGGACTAACGATAAATCGATAGTAATCTTCGGCTTGATTTTGCTTAATTGTTGTGGGTAAATCATCTAATTTACCTGCAATTAATAAACTTTGCGTATTGCGCCACAATTGTAATCCTAATTGAGCAATTTCTGCAACTTCTGCATCAGAAATAGCAGTAGATAAATGTTGAATTATCGACTCACAAAGTTGGACAAAAGCGGGAATTTGTAACATTTCCCCTAATCCACCCAATTGTGATGACATCATTACCATTTCTTCTCGTAAAATAGAAGATTGTTTTTGTTTTAGTAATGATTCTAAACGCTGTAAATAATCTTCAACTTCCGTTTTAAATAATAAAGATATAATTTCTTGGGGATTACTTTCTGGAGAAAGAATTGTCATGGCATCTTCAGGAATGGGCTCTCCTAAGATATCGCGTAATTCTGCAAATACTGGATAGCAAAAAGTATTTATCCACTGTTCATCAACATCATGACCTACTGAAATTGATTCTACTATTTGACGCAGCCAATCAATTGCAGATAATAGTAAACTTTGTAATGAATTATCGATTTCTAAGGAATTTTTGTGAGTTTTTAAAACCTTGAAAGAATCTTCGAGCAAGTGGGATAAATCGCTCAAAGAACGAAATCCCATAATTCCCGCACCACCTTTAATTGAATGAGCGGCTCTCAATGCAGTATTGATTCTTTGTAAGTCAATTTTGCGATGCGTTTTCGCTTCAACAATCACATTTTCTAGAGTATTAAGATGCTCGGTAGCTTCTTCTAGAAACTGCATTTTTATTTCTAATTCTTTTTGTAATGACATGGTATGAAGGGATGGGGGGATGGGGTGATGGGGGGAAATAAATAAGTTGTCGCGCATTTAATTTGTATTTTTCTAGCGGGAGGATGCCCGCACTAGAAGACTTGAATAAAGTTTGAATATACAAATTAAAGGCTTTTTAGCTTATCAACTAACAACCATCAACTATCAACTATCAACTAAGTTCTTTAATCAAATTAGTGACTTGTTTAGAAGTTTTTACTTGAATAACTGTAGCAGCAGAAATTGATTCAACTAATCCATCAATTTGATTGCTGACATCAAGAATTTCGTTTAAGTTTTGTTTGGTATCTTGAATTAAACGAGTTTCTTCAACTACCTGAGCAATTCCTAATTCCATTGCTTTGACGACTTCACTGGTTTCTCGCTGGATATTTGCAACAACTTCTTCAATCTCTGCGGTTGCGTCACCGCTACGACTGGCTAAAACGGCGATTTCTTCGGCAATGACAGCAAACCCTTGCCCTTGCTCTCCTGCTCGTGTAGCTTCAATTCCAGCATTGATAGCGAGTAAGTTGGTTTGCATTGCTATCTGATTAATGGATGAAATTACATGAGAAATTTTTTGTGAAGATTCTCCGAGTAATTTGACTTTTTTCGCGGTATCGCCTATGGTTTCACGGAGATAATGAATATTGTCTACGGTTAAATCTATGGCTGTAACACCAGCATTGGCGGTATGAAAAGCTTTACTAGTAATTGATGCGGCTTTTCTAGCACCTTTTGCTACAGCTTTAATTGAATATCTCATCTCTTTTACCGCTTCTAAAGTGCGGTTAATTTCCGCATCTTGCTGTTTAATATCTCTTCTTAACAAGAGTTGCTGTTGCAATTGCGATTCGGATAATTGTTCGCTTGTAAAAATACCATTGACTCGTTGTAAAACCTCTCCCACAATTACCGCAGTTTCTTCAAATAATTGTATGGATGATTGTTCCCAAATATAAGATTGAGAACATTGACAAGCGATTAAATAACCGAATAATTTGTCATCTTGAAAAATCGGTACAAGTAAAATTGATTTAATGTCTAATGTTTCCAGTTGTTTGATGACATAATTTTCAAACCCTGCGTGATAAATATCATCAATAGCAATCACACCATCTAGCTGATTTGTAAAAAGATGATTGCTTAATACAGGAAAATCAATTTTTTTATCCAAGGCAGAAGTTAAACCTACAACTTGCGATTCAGCGATAAAACTTCCTCTTGGGGATGATTCTAATTTGTAAATCAGTGTCCTTTCTACTTTTAAGAATTTACGGATATTTTCAACTGCTACATTACAAATATCTTGATAATTGATCAACCCAGATAAATTAACTGCAAGCTGTTGAATTATTTGGCTTTTTTCTAAATAACTTATCTGTTCTAAAGTCGAACTAATCTGAGTTGCTAATTGCTTTAACAAATTAATTTCAAATGCTTGCCAAAGATGAGGTTTCCAACAATGATGCGCTATCAAAAAGCCGAATATTTGATGATTTTTAAAAATGGGAGTTAATAAAATTGCTTTAATTTTCAAGCGTTTCATTAACTCTAAATAGTCGGGACTCAATCCGGCTTCATCAATATTATTAATAGCTAAAACTTCAGCTTTTGTATAAAATTCCCTAAGTTCCTTAGTCAGAGAAATATCTTCTATAGCGTCTCCAAAAGTTATTGGTAAACCTGGAGCAATTTCTTCTGCAATAACTTTTCCTTCGCCGTTATCATTACAATGATAAACAACGACTCGATGCGCTCCTAAAATTTGTCTGACTTCTGTAACAATTTTCTTGAATAAATCTTCCTCATTAACAGATTGACTAATTGAAATAATTGCATTTGAAATTAATTTAGACTGTTCATTTTCAACTCTTTGTTGAAAAAGTAATTCTTGTAACTGTTCTACAATTAGATTAATGTTGTTACTTAAAACGGCAAATTCATCTTTACCTTTGATGGGAATGCGGCTATTCAGATTACCGTTAGCCATCTTTTTCACTGCTATATTTGCAGCATAAATCGGCAAAATCAAACGACGAGTAAGAGTTGCAGCACAAATCCCCGCAAGTAATGCAGCAGCTACATTCCCAATTGTTAACATTAATAATAACTGTTTCTGAGTTTCTTCTAACTCTTTAACAAGATTTACATCTTGATCATTACTAACTTCTGCGGTAATGATTTGATGCCCTAAATGATACGAGAATACCGTAATTCCTGCTGTCGGTAAACTGCAAATAGCAAGAGATAGCATTACAGCTTTACCACTTAAACTAATTTTTCTCAATTGCTTCAATTGTTTGACAAAGAAATTTGGTGATTTTTTGGGTTGATTATCGATGTATTTTGAGAAGTTTATTCTTTGATTGTGATTCGGTTTCATCAGCTATTCTCAAATATTTCAAACTGAGCTAAATTGTCTCTTAAGTTGTAATTTTTGATAAAGTAATTCAAATTAACACTTAATACAATATGTGACTTATGAACTTTTTCTGTTTACTTATAGTAAAGGAAAGTAGATTTTAGAATAACTTTAAAATAGCCTGTATATTCAAGACTAAATTTAACTCGTCTCCGCGCCAAATACATCCTTCTAAATAAGGAATTATCTCAGGTGAAACTAGCTCAGAAGCAGATTGAATATGATCAGAATTAAATCTTATGGTACCTTTGACTTCTGGAACCATTAAACCGATAGTTTCTGTTTCGTGACGAATTACAATAATATTGTACTGTCGTAGTCGAGAAGTTTGTGACTCTAAACCAAATATTTTTGGTAAATCCACAACCCAAATAACTCGATTGTGCCAATTTATCAATCCCAAAATAAACTTAGATATATTGGGAATAGGAGTGATTAACTCATGAGGTAATACAACTACTTCTTGAGTAAATTTTACTAACAAAACTGCAATAGTAGTTGCATTTAACTTTAATTGAAGATAACCATCTCCCAAATTTACTTGTGGTTTAGTTACAGATAACTTGATATCAGATGCATTCATATTTAATAAAATCTAATTTGCAATTGTGTCAATTAATATTGATAACTGATGTTATACCAAATGTTGAAAAATTATCTTCAACAATTCTCCTTGAGTAAAAGGTTTAGTCAAATAACCACTAGCTCTAAACATTTTGGCTTTAGCTCTATCAATCAAACCTTTTCTTCCTGTCACCATAATTACAGGTACATCTTTAAAATATGTGTGTTTACGCAATAGTGAACATAATTCATAACCATCCAAATTAGGCATTTCTATGTCTAGTAAAATTAAATCTGGATTCGTACTCAGAATTTGCATTAAAGCTTTTAAAGGTTCGCTAAAACCGATGACGTTGAAAAATTGTTCATCTAAAAAACATTGAATAGCGTTTAATACTGTAGGGCTATCATCAATACAAACTATGGTGTAAATCTTGTTACGAAAATTCTGCTGATGAAGACGTTGACCATTTTTGTAGGAATGATTTGTGGTTTGATTAGTTGTTTGACTATTTATCTGAGTGCTACCTGGTTTTGGTAATGGTTGTTGAATTGGTATTTGATTTGAAGTCCTATTTAAAATAACTTGTTGGTTTTTATTCTCTTGATTTTGTAACTTTTGTTGACAGTTTTCGATGAATAAATTTACATCGAGATTACAAAAATTAGGCATATTTGCCATAAAAGTTTCTGTTGTAAATTCATAACTTCCTTCTTTTACAGTCAGAAATGAACTGAGAACTTCACTAACTAATTCTTTAATTATTACTTTAGCTTGTGTAGCAGTAATTAATTTTTGATCTACTAACCAGCAAATAGCTAAATAATCCGGATTAAGTATTGCTTGATTGTCAATACTTTTTTGAAATATGACTCGTAACTGCTGATATACTTTTTTTTGAGCAAGTGCGGGAATTTGCTTACTATACTGTTGTAATTTTGCATAAAGTAAATTAAACATTTTATCCGCACGAGAGGCATAAATTAACTTACCTTCCCTAAAATCAAATGACCAACAATCTGATACACTAAACACTTGTAAACATCCAGTAACGGGGTTGCTAGTGATTTTTTTGAGCAGCGCAACTGGCTGTATTTTCTGAAAAAATCTGTATCTACTAATAGGAAGTATTTTCATTGAAGTGGCTGGGAATTTACTATCGAGATACCGCAAAAATTAACCTTGGTTGGCAAAAACAATACAAAAAACCTATTGTTTGTGTCTTTCGCTAATGCAGAAAGATGCAATTTATCGTAACTTACATCAACGTAAGCAAACACAAAATAAACATTTTGCAGCAATACTATTTAGAGATTAGCGGTTACTGACTCACAAACAACGTTGTATTGCTATTAATCGTTACCCTGGGTATTTATCATTTAAAAGAACCGTCTACTGACAGCATAACCAGCATAGAGAGCGTCAGTTAGGAGGTAGATGGTAAGCAACTAACTTACTATTCTTAGATTAATCTAATTTAACAGAAAAAGTAAAAAATGTATGAAAGTTAAGTTAAGCAAGTAAAGTTAATCTTAAAACCATTTTTCGCGAATGGCAAATGTTTTTTATAAACAATTCTTTTTTGTATTTTGAGTTCTTATACTCAAGGAATTATTTCTGTAGAACCGATTACCGTTTGTTTGTATATTTAGAAAAAAACAATTTAAGTGAAACTCTTTGATTTTTTTCCGGATGTTAATATATTAATCAATTTGTTAGCAATTGAACGGAAAGTATTTTTTTTGAATTTTGAACAGACAATCTCCGGAGGTTTAGCAAGGATAAATTGGCTATATATTCTCTTTCCCACCGGAGATTTTGAGGTGATAGCAAGTCACATCATGTCTTGTTAAATACTCGTGATGAATGCTATCTTCTTTGAAAAGACGCTTGGTTAAACTTTAATTCTTAAAGTCTTATTTGATATTTTGCGTTATCTTGTGTAATTTACTCGCAGTTTGTTCTGGCTTTCCATCAAGAGGAAAAACTAAAATACTTTTAATTTGTTGATTATTTACTAATTCTTCTACCCGATGAAACTGCTTATTTGTAATAGCAATTCCGTTATATTTTTGGGCATAATTAACTTCTTCTGCGAAACCAGATTCGTTATAAGCTTGAATAAATATTCTATCCACCTTCCATTGTTGATAATCAGCGGCAAAATATTGTTTAGCCCAATAAGGATTATGATGACAAATATCAAAACTAACCGTAGGGTTAGCTTGTTTCATTGCATTTATCATGTTTTTTAAAAAATTTGTTAATTGAGATGTACGATTAACTTTACCCGGTAAATCTGCATGATAACCCAGATAATCATCCCATTGAACTGCATCAATTTTAGGATATTTTTTGACAAATTCAACTAATATCTCTTGAAAGAAATCAGCAACTTCGGGAATCTCTACATCAAGCACATAATGCTCGATTCCTGCATAAGTTTTATCCACACCGGGAACAATCCATTTTCGAGAAATAGCTAAATCAAATATCGGACTATTTTTATCTATTTTAATTCCCTTTTCAAAATAAGCATGAACTTCCATTCCTTGTTTGTGTGCTTCATCTATCAACCAATCTAACCATTTGTCTTCAAATAAATTAGGACAACTTTTAAAACCTAAAGTTTGCTGCATCACTTCGCTTTTATACATGGTACAAGCATTACCCCACACACCATGAATAATTGTATTGAAACCGCGATTGCGATAATAACGGACTCTTTCACGAATCATGTTTTCGCTAGCATTATTGGTGATTTGATAACGACTTAAATAAATTCCTCTAATTTGTTTTTTCTCCCAAGCTGTTGGTTTTGATATTGTGATTGGTTTATTTATAGTTTCTGTTTTTGGATTAGGTGATACAGTTGGCATAAAAGTTGAAGTCGGAGAATCAGTGGGAGTTGGAGAAATCAAAGGAATATCTTGTTGTTGATTGTTAGATAAAAGTTCAAAAATACCTAAATTATCTCTCTGATTAAATAACCAGTAACCACCTCCTAAAAACAGTAAAATTACGGTTATAGGAATATTCAAGCATCCACATCCGCTTGGTTGTTGTTTTTTGCGTGACATAGTAATATTAATGACTACCTGATAAAGAATTAGCCTAATTTATAACACTAAATTTCCGATTGGCAGATTCTCAAAAGTGTAAAAAAATGGGTGCTAACTGATTTTAGTGAGAATCTATTTCCTATTCTTTTAAACAAAGGAAATGCCTACACAGGGCTAAGTTGATTTTTTTACTAAATAAATTAGATTTGTGGTACAAATAACATTAAAATTGTAGAAATAATTGATTGTTTATTTATTTCGTAAATATTATGCCTCCTCGTTGGCCTCGTAAACCAGACCGTAAGAATGACCCAGCTTACCGTAAATTAGATGATAGGATGAATTTCGCGGTTCATGTGGCGATATTTGCTCTATTTAATTCTGGTTTGTGGTTTTTCCACAATTTTCTTTTAGCTAGTTGGGAGTGGCTACCAATTTTGACCTTGAGTTGGTTGTTTATACTGCTCTCACATCTAATTTATATTGCGGTGATTGCAGATTATTCTAATACTCCACCAAAATCTACCTGAAGATAGATTATCAAAGCTAGGGCGATTGTAACTCGCGGTGGTAGAGTTGTGTTGAGAATTTCTGCATAATTCTCAATTAGCTTGTAAATAATACGTTATTACTTTTATAGGACTTATTTTTAGGCTATGACTAACAACGCAGAATTCATGGAAGCCCTAGCTGCTGAAATTGGCGAAAATGTCTATATTGATATCGCTAAATGGCATCTTTATTTATCTGATGCGAAATTGCATACGATGGTAGCCGAACAAGTTTATCCTTTAATAACTTCTGATAAATCCATCGATGAAGAGGATGTAATTAATGTTTTACAATCTATTCCGATAAAGGTTGGTGGTGGAAAACATGAAGTACCTTTAATTGATTTAGTACCTACACAGTGTCAAGTAAATCTTGTGGATATTTTAGAAAAGTATCAGCAGGAAATGTAGTTTCCATAGTTTTTTGGTGCTTAATTTAAGCTATCAAAAAACTATGCATCAATATTGTTTTTAAAAGGAGCTAAAATGAGCGTTTATCAATTTCACTATGAATATTCTTTAGCAGAAATTACCGATAAACTTGGTAAACAAGCTTTACAGTTAGGTTTGATTCCCAGTTTTACAGTACGTTTTTTCCCCGATAACAGAGAGTATTTTATTTCTCATGATAATAAATCGGAAGCACTAACACCAGAAGAAGCGTATTTATATTTTAAAAAATTAGTCGAAAAAGCTAATAATTAGTTCTGAGTAATTACTGAATTATTACTTAGTTATTAAAAAGCCTCTCTCCTGAGAAAGAGAAATCATCTGAGAGAGGCTTTAATTTTACTACACTCAAGTGGGAAGACTTATATACAAATTTACATCTAAACTGACGTTATTAATTTGGAAAAATTTGTAACGGATAACTAGAAATGTTTTTACAGATCAAAAATGATGGTGAATTAATTAAAGTATCTGATGTGCAACAATTAATCAATCCTAATGCTGATAGCATTGAAGCTAAACAACAAAGGGGGCAAGAAGAGCAACCATTAGAGTCTTTCAAAAAAGCAAATCTCGTCTTTCCTTCTGGTGAATCTTTACCACGTTGTTGGATGGATGCTGATTATAAAAATGGTTGATATTGAATATAAACTTTGAATCTTAATTGTTAATAGACGTAGTAATACGCTACGTCTCTACAACTCCGGTGCTATCTAATTAAACTAACCTGCGTGCAAATTCTATCGCTTCATAAGATGTGCTAATTTTGCCTTCCACTTGTGCCACTGCTATTTCTGTCAGCAGTTTACCGATGAGTGGTGACGAAGGCAGGTTCAATGATGATATAATATGTATCCCACTTACTAATTGAGTGGGATGTGCAACCGGATCATCAGGGTTTAAGTAGCGGGCTAGTAAGGATGCGTATGTCTGTAGCGGCTTGTCTTCGGACATTTCCTCAACTACATTACCATAAGCTACCGCTAGAATAGCTGTAGTCGGGAATACGCAACCCGCTTCCCGAAATAAAAAGTATTGCTCTCTCAAAGACATCGGGGATGCATTTAGCTTGGGAAATAGTCTTAATGCACAGGTTACGGCTTGAATCTCGGCTTTGCTGTAGGTAAGTTTTTCTAATTCTACTTCTGCAATTTCTGGTTTAGGATTAACTAAACAAGCTAATTTAGCAATACCTAACCAAGTTGTTTTAACTGTATCTTTGATATTTTGTTGTAATATTCCCTTTAAACTTGGTAAATTTTCTATTAATTGAGAAGCAGCTTTCTCAACTTCAATAAGTAGAGAACAGCGTTGAGATGTGGCATTTTTAAAAGAAGATTTTAATAAACCATCTTCAATAGCTTTAATCAACCAAGTTGTACCTTGAGGATGTGCTAACATATATCCTAATTCTACCCGTATTCGTTCGGCAGCAACTTTGTTGAGATGCTCAGCCAAAGAGCGAATTGTGGAATGGGTTTCTGGTTCAATTGTAAAACCCAATTGTGCAGCTTGACGATATCCCCGCATCAAACGTAGAGGATCATCTTGTAAATTCGCTGCTGATATCATCCGTAAAATACCTTTTTGTAAATCTTTACCACCTTGTAGCGGGTCAATTATTTCTTGAGTATGAATATTATAAGCTATAGCATTTATGGTATAATCTCTTCTCCACAAGTCGGTTTCTAGAGAATCACCTTCTTGTTGAGCAATATCAACGGTAGCATGGGGAAAAACTACACGAGCAATTTGTCTTTGCTCATCGAGTAAAACAAAGCCAGCTTGATGATATTTTGCGATTTTACGAGCTACATTTACCGCTTCTGAAGGTAAAATAAAATCTAAATCTATATAATCGCGATTTCTTCCTAAAATTGCATCCCGTACCGCACCACCGACTAAATAAGCTGGTTTTGGCAATAATTCCAGATTAAAAGGTAAAGATTCCGGGGTAAATATTTCCAGGTTAAATATTGTCATAAAAATAAACCCAAAGACTAGGCAACAATCGTGTTACTTAAGCTAAATTAGCAGTAAGACAAAACTAATCGTTGGTTTTAATATGTGTATTTGCGTAAATTGTCATTATGTAGACCGCTGTATTACCTATAATGCAGTAGAAACACAGCACCAACAACCTCATTTAACAGAAACACCTACCTTCGACCCTAATGAACCTAGTATAAACGTCAATATTCGCACTCAAGATCAAATAATTGAAATGGAGTGGGATGTTGTGGGATGCTTGAGTTTTAAGGAAGAAAAAGGCAAATGGTCTAAATTACGTCCTGGTGAAATGGTTCCAACATAAGAGTTAGTACCACCGGAGTTAAGAATTATTTTGCCATACCCAATACTAAAAGTGAAAAAATACGGTTTAGCGCTGCATACTACCACTCCCGAATTAGGTTTATCTCTCAGTAATTTTGCTGAAGATAATCGTTCTGATGTATTTAAATTAGACCGTAAAATTTCTAATTTGATGCATCAATATTTGATAGACTTTATTAAACCTCAAACTTGGGCTGATATGGAGTTTGTTGCTGTAGCGAAGGGGCCGGGGGGTTTTACGGGAACTCGTATTGGGGTTGTGACTGCTCGTACTTTAGGACAACAGTTGGATATTCCGGTGTTCGCAGTTTCTACTTTGGCTGCATTTGCTTGGCAAAACCGAGTTAATGATGATATTGCGATCGCGATACAAATGCCAGCGCAACGAGGTATGATTTTTGCTGCGATTTATCAAGTTACTCAAAATGGTCGTGGACTTACTGCTGTAATGCCAGATATGATCATAACACCGCAAGCGTGGCAAGAAAAGTTAGCCGATGGGAGCGGGAATTATCAACTTGTAGAAGCAAATTCTGGGTTAGCTGCAACGGTGACAAGTATGCTGCAATTGGCGTATTTTGATTGGTTGCAAGGAAAACGTCCAGATTGGACGGAAGCCTTACCATTTTATGGACAACATCCGGTTGATGGGTAATTACACTTATTTATTTAATATCCCATCGGCTTCACTTATATTAGCCTTGCGAGTGCGTCGATTGAATAAACAAAGCATTTGTCCAACACGATTTTTCATGTGTGGTTGAGGATAATTACCTTTAATCATCAAAACATCATACCCTACATCATCACCAAAGATAATTATTTTTCCAGCCGATCGAGCGTTTCGTAAGCCGCTGACTCGAATACAACTGGAAGTAACTTCTTGAAGATGTTTTGCCCATGCTTCTGGTGATGAAGCTTTGACATAATACATACTCAATCCGATTGAGAAAATAGTAACGAAGCCAATTAATGGGATACTCTTCATTTGCTTAACTGTTGTCCTCAAGTCTCTACTTAACCAAACTGAAAGCAAATATTAACTTGAACTCGGATTAGTCGGACTCAACTAACTTGAATCCCCAAGGTTTCAAAATCGCGATCGCAATTTCTCGTTCTATACCTTCATAAGCTTCCCACTCGGATTCGGGTTCTTTTGGATGTCCTTCACCGACATGGCCTGCAACTTTGATTACGGGAAAACCTTCGACACGATGACGTTCTAGTCCTCTGGGAAGGGATAACTTGACTTTGCGGCCGATGAATTTAGATGTACTTTCATTCGCTACAGTTTCGCGGATTAAACAAATATCACCAGCAGTTCCCCAAGTAGTTGAATAAATATAGAGGAACGATATATAATTTTTGGGTTTGATGGGTCTTTTTACAACTTGCATTATCTGTAATTACTACTCATCGTTCTTGGTTCAAGAATTTCATCCAAATAGTTATAACACTATATGTGAAAGATTTTGATTTAATTATCGTTCTAATTTTAACTTTAGCTCGGATCAAATAGGCGCTTTGCTAAAAATTAGAGAACAAAAGTAATTACGAATTACGAATTATTAAAACCCCATCACCTCCGCAACCGATTTAATATCGGCTGCAATACCTTGGGTAAACTGACTAGTATTATGCTTAATCGCAGTATCTGGGTCTTTTAAACCATTACCAGTTAACACACAAACGATAGTAGCACCTGGAGGAACTTGGTCTTTGACCTTCAATAATCCTGCTACAGAAGCGGCGCTGGCTGGTTCGCAAAAAACACCTTCTTCTGATGCTAAAAGTCGATAAGCGTCTAATATTTCTTCATCAGTGACAGCGTTAAATTCACCCATACTAGCTCCCGCAGCTGCCACTGCTTTATCCCAACTCGCGGGATTACCAATTCTAATTGCTGTGGCTAAAGTTTCTGGATGAGCTACTCTATGTCCATTAACTAACGGTGCGGCTCCAGCGGCTTGAAAACCCATCATTTTGGGTAAGCGTCCGCATTTACCATCTTGATGATATTGACAAAACCCCATCCAATATGCTGTGATATTTCCGGCATTACCGACGGGGATACACAACCAATCTGGAGCATCACCTAAAACATCTACTACTTCAAAAGCGCCGGTTTTTTGTCCTTCCAAACGGTAAGGATTAACAGAATTAACCAAAGTTACCGGATATTCCTCGGCAATTTTGCGGACAATTTCTAGAGCCTGGTCAAAATTTCCTTTAATTGCCAGTACTTCTGCACCATAAAGTAAAGCTTGAGCTAATTTACCCAAAGCTACATAACCATCGGGGATAATCACAAAAGCTCGCATTCCCCCGCGTCGAGCGTAAGCGGCGGCGGCGGCGGAAGTATTGCCAGTACTCGCGCAAATTACTGCTTTGGCTCCAGCTTCCTTGGCTTTAGAAACCGCCATTGTCATTCCCCTATCTTTGAAACTACCAGTAGGGTTCAAACCGTCGTATTTGACGAAAACCCGGACTTGCTTGCCGATGAGTCGTGCAATTGAAGGGGCGGGAATTAAAGGTGTATTACCTTCCAAAAGGGTTACAACCGGCGTATTTTCGTTAACAGGCAGGTATTGCCGATACTGTTCGATTAGTCCCTGCCAAGGTTGGCTCGGAGATTTTATAGCAGACAGGCTCAAGGTCATCCGATTTTAGATTTTAGATTTTGGATTTTGGATTGACCATCAAGGAATGATTGGTCAAAGGTTAACTGTCCACTGTCAACTGTCAACTGTCAACTGTCCACTGTCAACTGTTCTAGTAAACAATCCCAAGGGAATATTGTAAACTATCGGTAGCCAAAATTATAATATAAAGCTTGACGAAACTCTAAAATAAAAAATAAAAAGACTTGCAGTATCGCTGCACTCAGTTAAAAATAAGTACGAAGAAGCACGCGGAGTAATATAACGGTGAGTCAGGCATTTGATTACGATTTGGTGATTGTAGGGGCTGGAGTAGGCGGACATGGGGCTGCTTTACACGCTGTTAGCTGTGGTTTGAAAACTGCGATTATTGAAGCGGAGGATATGGGGGGGACTTGTGTTAACCGTGGCTGTATTCCCTCGAAGGCTCTACTTGCAGCTTCTGGAAAGGTACGGGAGTTACGCGATGCTTACCATCTCAAAGCGTTAGGAATTCAAATTGATAATGTTCGCTTTCAAAGAGAGGATATCGCCAACCATGCCAATAATTTAGTAGCTAAGATTCAATCCGATTTAACTAATTCTCTCAAACGTTTGGGCGTTGATATTATTCTAGGGCGGGGTAAAATTGCCGGACAGCAAAAGGTGACGGTTGATACTGCTAACGGTGAAAAAACGATTACAGCAAAAGATATTATTCTTTCTCCGGGTTCGATTCCTTTTGTTCCGCCAGGGATTGAAGTTGACGGTAAAACCGTATTTACTAGTGACCAAGCGGTAAAGTTGGAATGGTTGCCGCAATGGGTGGCAATTGTCGGTAGCGGCTACATCGGCTTGGAATTTTCTGATGTATACTCGGCTTTGGGTTGTGAAATTACGATGATTGAAGCCTTGCCGCAGTTAATGCCGGGATTTGACCGTGATATTGCTAAACTTGCCGAAAGAGTATTGGTTACTAATCGTGATATTGAAACTTATTCAGGAATATACGCTAAAAAAATCACTCCTGGTTCACCTGTAATAATTGAATTAGCAGATTTTAAAACTAAAGAAGATGTAGATATTTTGGAAGTTGATGCTTGTTTGGTAGCTACCGGAAGGATTCCAGCAACACAAAATATCGGTTTAGATGCGGTTGGTGTAGAACTCGATAGACGTAAGTTTATCCCGGTAAATGACTCAATGGCAGTATTAAGTGAAGGGCAACCTGTACCTCATCTCTGGGCAATTGGTGATGCTACGGGTAAGATGATGCTGGCTCATGCGGCTTCGGCTCAAGGTATTATTGCCGTAGAAAATATTTGTGGTCGAACTAAGGAGATTGATTATTCTAGTATTCCCGCAGCGGCATTTACCCATCCAGAAATTAGTTATGTGGGAATGACTCAGGAACAAGCGAAGGAAAAAGCTGAAACCGAAGGATTTGAAGTTGGAGTTAGTAAGAGTTATTTCAAAGGTAATTCCAAAGCTTTAGCAGAAGGTGAAGCCGATGGTATTGCTAAGGTTGTGTATCGTAAGGATACGGGAGAGGTTCTTGGTGTTCATATATTCGGACTCCACGCAGCTGATATTATTCATGAAGCGAGTGCGGCGATCGCCAATCGTCATAGTGTTAACAAACTGGCTCATTTAGTCCATGCCCATCCTACACTTTCCGAAGTTTTGGATGAAGCCTACAAACGAGCTGCTGTAAGTTAAAGAATTTTGGATTTGAGATTTTGGATTGATTTGTAGAGGCGGGGCATATTGCTACGTCCCTACATAACCACCGGAGTGATTAATTTTAATTCCCAATTCTAATCACGGATTAAAAAGGATTACGCGGATTTCACGGATTTTAATTACCAATTACCAATTACCAATTACCAATTACCAATTACCAATTACCAATTACCAATTAGAACTATGCAAATCCGTCGTCGTCCACCTCATCCAGATATTGCTGTATTGTCATTGCGGTATCAAATTGCCGCACCTGATGCTGAGCCAAATAATATTTTGGAAGAAATTGTCTGGTATAAAGAAGCGGAAGTTGAGCAAATGCGCGAAAAGCAATCTTTGCAGGATTTGCAGCGTCAAATAGTTAATGCTCCGCCATCTCGCGATTTTGTTGCAGCGTTACGTCAAAGTAAGACTAAACCGGCTTTGATTGCGGAAGTAAAAAAAGCTTCTCCTAGTAAAGGAATTTTACGGGAAGATTTTGACCCTGTACAAATTGCTCTTGAGTATGAAAAAGGTGGTGCTACTTGTCTTTCGGTACTTACAGATACAAAGTTTTTTCAAGGTAGCTTTGAAAATTTATCGAAGATTCGTGCTGCTGTAGATTTACCTTTACTGTGTAAGGAATTTATAATTTATCCTTACCAAATGTATTTAGCAAGGCTTCGCGGTGCTGATGCGGTTTTGTTGATTGCGGCTATACTCAGTGACAAAGATTTACAATACTTCGTCAAAATCGCGAATGTTTTACAATTAACTGCTTTGATTGAAGTTCATACTCTAGAAGAACTTGACCGAGTTTTAGCCATAGATGGTGTTTCTTTAATTGGTATCAACAATCGTAATTTAGAAGACTTTTCTGTTGATTTAAAAACTAGTTGTAAATTATTACAGGCAAGGAATCAACAAATACAGGAAAAAAATATCCTTGTTGTTAGCGAGTCGGGATTGCATACCCCTGACGATTTAACCTTAGTTGCTAATAATGGTGCTTCTGCTGTGCTGATTGGTGAATCTTTGGTGAAACAACCAGATGCAGTAATTGCGATAGCTTCGCTTGCACTAGGCGATCGCTAATTTATTCGCAAAATTGTCATAACCAACGCCAGTTCGAGATTTTAAACTATTATTTTGTTGGTTATGTAACAATTCAAAAAATCATACATCTTGAGCAACGCCCTTGCGAATCTCAAGCTTACCAACCATTTTTTAACTTCATGGAGCAAATTCCTCTTCCTTCACCTGTCCATTACGAATTAATCTTGCAATTGCTCGAACGTCAAACTATGACAGTAGTTAATGACAATCCAGATTTACGTAACCAGGTAAATCAATTAATCATTACGCTCCGCAAAGCTGCTGTACAACAAAAGCATCTGGAGCAAGTTTGTCAGGTTTCTTCGATGGAAATTTCTCACCGCTGGTCTATCAATCACCATAACTCTGAACAAGTTGTAGCTTCTGAATAACTATAAACCAACATTACTCATGTAAGGCAACACAAAGTTATTTTTCTGTTGTGACATTGCAATTAGTAGTTGAATATAGCCGAGCGTGAAGAGCGTTCACTCGTATAACTACAATCTACTCTACTACTTGCCCTACAACAGTTTTTGTTTGTAGCTTTATTGTACAGACAGCGCAAATAATTAAATAGATGGTTGTTATACTATTAAATTTTGTTCTTGCCAAGAAATAATGCTGGATAAGGGAATCGAATAAATTAACTGTCAACTGTCAACTGTCAACTCCCCGAATACCTAAAAGAGCGAGTTGAATAGCCAACTCGCTCAATTGATTTGTATATTGTTAAATTTGGAATCAGTCTTCGCAGAAGGTGGAGTCTTTGTAACAACATCTTTCAATTCTCCGCATTGCACTACTCATTGGCTAACCTATGCTGTCTCCAACCAATCATAAATTTGCTCTAGCTGTTCTAAAGTAACTAAACCATATTGCCACAAAATCATTGGTAAGGGACCTGGATCTTGTTCGCTGTGTCGTAAAGCTACTGCTAGGGAAGCCGCAGAAATTGACAAATCATCTTGTAAAAAACTAATCAGCCGCGAATAAGTACTTTGTGTCATTTTTATCTCACCTCTTTCGGTAGATTGCATGGTTATATATCTATCCATCGTTGATAAGTAGCTAGTAGCCAGTAATTCATTTGTGACTGTAAATTTGTTTGATAAAAAATTGGGTACATTTTGTCCGATACCAGAACACAAGCGGGAAGTGAGCGAGATAAATATTTTAGCTTGATTTCTGGTCGATAGTCTCAAGTAGCACTTTGCTTAATTTAAAAGAGTTTAATACTTTCTACTTAAGTAATGACGGCTAATTAATTTCTTGTAACAAAGATTCCATAGCCATATACTCCCCTATTAGCGACTGTTTACACGTACACCAAAAGGAAGATTTTTGCTGTCAAAATTTAAAGTTGATGTCCGAATCGCTAGTAGAGCAAACTAATAACTTTAATCGGTACAGCAAATCTTAACATTACAATTTGTTTTTATACCACTATTCTTGATACTTTTTTAAGATAATTCTATTCAATGTATATCTATCAAGCTATATAAGCAGATTTACCTTTATTCTATTTACGTAATTACTTGGTTTTTATAGAATTAATTACTACTTTATCTCCTTGTTTTAAATTTAGTTCTGCGGCTCGTCGGGAACGTAATTCAATGACTTGATCGATAAGAGTTTTAGGTCCGTAAGTAGGGCAAGGTTCTTCTGTACAGGGAGGAACAGAGGAAGCGATATATTGGACTACTCCTTGACGTAGAAAAACCATATCTAAAGGAACGGGTACATTTTTCATCCAAAAGCTAACTGGTTGGGGTGAAGCAAAATCAAACAGCATTCCCCGGTTATCAGGTAAAGCTGGTCTGTACATTAATCCCATTGCTTGTTGTTGTGGTGTTTGGGCTACTTCTAATTGAATTTTTGTACCGTTGGGAGTTGTTGCAACAGCCGAAATTGGTAGTTCTTGTCCTAAATTTTTCACTGCTGTTGGAGTTGGGGATACGGTAATATCAGGGCTTTTTGCTGGTGTCTGTTGAAAACAACTTACCAGTAAAAATCCTAATACTATAGGTAATAATCTTTGACAACTCTTGATATAATTTTTAATCATGACTCCATTTCTGATGGAATAGAAAGTTTAATTTGGCATTAAAAATCAAAATATTTAAGCCGAGGGAGGGAATATCAAAAAAAAATTATCTTTGAGAAAATAAAATCTATTTAATATCCGGTGTTACCTACCCAATCAATTTTGACGAATAAAAAACTTGTTTGTATTCGTTATTTTGATGTTGACCTAACTTTTAAGATTCTCTTAATACATAACCGACACCGCGTACTGTTTGAATTAACCGTTTTTGAGTTTCGTCTTCTATTTTTAGTCGTAAGTAACGAATATACACTTCAATGACGTTAGATTCACCCATAAAGTCATAACCCCAGACGTTTTCTAAAATTTGTTCGCGAGTTAATACTTCACGGGGATGTTCCATTAGATACTTTAGCAGTTCAAATTCTTTCATTGTCAAATCAATTGCTCGTCCGTTATTAATCGCCCGACGAGTAGCAAGATCTAAAATTAAATCTCCAAAACGTAATTGTTCTGAAGTGTCAACATCCTGCTTTAAATACAACCTCACCAAGTTCATGAAATTTTCCGAGCGGTAAGGCTTGAGAAAATAATCATCTGCACCTGCTTCGAGACAAGCAACGCGATCGTCAACTGTATCTCTTGCCATTAACATTAGTACCGGAGCGCACACACCGCTAATTCGGAGATTTTTGCATAAGGAGATTCCTGATTCTCCTGCGAGCATTCTATCGACAACAATCAAAGCAGGTTGGCTCACGCGACTATGTTGCAAACCGGAAGTGGTATTGCTCGCCAAAATTGGTTCGTAACCAATCTCTTTTAAATCGGAAGAAAGCTGGTTCGCTAGATTTTCGTCGCTTTCAATTACTAAAACACAAGGGTTGTGAGTAAGCGTCATATCAATAGTTAGACTCAGAATAAAGTTTGATGGACGTACTGTTGAAAAACACGACTACCTTTAAGGAGCCTGTATTATTTCTGGGTTGCCCATTTTACAAGTATAGAATTCGTGACAATATTCTACGCACAATTCTACGCACAGAAAGTTTAAAGGTCTGTGTGGAATTTAAGACGCGAATTTATTGCAATGGTTGCTATTTTTACATTAATTCAGAGTTGATAAACTTTTTACAATGTTTTAGCACGTCCAAGTATTAATCGAAGATATAAAAAAGTACATTTTTTTTAATAATTAATTAACAATTGAGCGGTTTTCTTTGTGATACCTAGAAAATATTCCTGACCACGGATTAAAAGGGATTACACTGATTTCACGGATTTAATTACTCATTTTTGACCATGGATTATGCGGATTCAATTACCGATTACCAATTCCCAATTACCCATTTAAGGTATTTCGACAGATGTAGGCTTGGCAATATGAGGTAAACCCCAACCTAACTTTTCTCGTAATATTCGGAAAAATTCGGGTGATTGTAAGCGGATGAAACGAGCGCTGTAATCTGACTTTTCTATTGTTACGCAATCTTCTGGTAAAACATAACAGCCACCGTTGCCGTCAACTGTCATTACTAATTGAGTTGTATTTACGGGATAGATATTAACTGTTTCGCTGTCTGGAAACACTAAAGCCCTTGATGCTAAGGAATGAGGACAAATGGGGACTAATTGTAGTGCAGCGACACCGGGGGTGACGACAGGACCTCCTGCACTTAAGGAGTAAGCTGTGGAGCCTGTTGGAGTAGAAACAATGATTCCATCTGCGGCAATATCAACTGTGGCATGATTACCGATGCCGATTTCAAAATGACACATTGAGGTCAAGGGTTCGCGATGCAAAACCATTTCATTCAAACATAAAGCTTCCCAGAGTAATGATTGTTGACGAAGTACTTTAACTGTAAGCATTGCTCGTTGTTCAATGCTGTAATTACCCGTCAAAACTTGTTCGACTACTTGGGGTAATTGATTAACGTAAGCTTCGGTTAAAAAGCCCATGTGACCAGTATTTATGGCTAATATGGGAATGCCACAAGGTGCAACTTGCCGAGATGCGGCTAAAACTGTACCGTCTCCTCCAAGTACGATGACAAATTTCATTGATGAGTCAAAACCGGGAGGTGTCAAACCTTCTATTGGTGTATGACATACGGGGCTTCGCGGGGTTGAGTAACCCAAAATTCCACCGATACCTGTGGTGATACATATATCCCAACCTTTCTCGGTGAACTGTTCTTTTAATTCGATAGCGATGCGACCCGCTATCGGTTTTTGATCGTTATATATAATGCCTACTTTCGGCACGCTCAAATATCCAAATTAAATAAGACGTTTTTAATTAAATCAATAGTTACATAAAATGTGTATCTAGTACACACTTTATATCGAAAGGAAGAGTATGAGAGTTGACAGTGGACAGTTACCTATTACCTTTACCAACTCTTAACTCTTAACTAATCTCGATTCCCTACTCCCTTTTAGGAAGATTGTTTAAATGGAGTTCTCTTTTCTTTCTTTTTCTTGCCTTTATTTTGTTGGTAATCTAATTCTCTAAGCTTTTTGGTAATTCTGTTGAAATATTCTTGTAAATAAGATTCTAAAGTAGTAATTTGGCTTTTATCTATATTAAAAGCTTTGTATGTCTCTTCCATTGGTGCATCTAATGGTTTACCGCTGGCTAAAACTTCGGTAAAAGCAAGTCTATCGGACACATTCCATCCCCATTGAAAGAAACGGATTATATTGCGAATGGTACGAAGTAAGTTTAAGGGCATCCGGGTTATTCTGGCAGTTTTTCCGGATAAACGTTCGCATAAACTAATGATTTCTTGAGCGCTCCAAGCACGAGTTCCGACTACGGGAAAGGTTTTATTTTGGGTTTCTTCTCTTCGTAAAGCCTGAATGGCAAATTTGGCGATATCTTGAGTATCCATGTAGGCTGCGGGGGAAGATTCTCCTGTCACCCATACTGGCTGTGCTTCTAAAATCGGAATCCCGTATTGTCCGATTAATCCTTGCATGAAGCCAGCTAATTGTAAAATTGTGTAGTTTAAGCCGGATTCTGCTAAAAACAGTTCTGTACACCGCTTGATTTCCATCAAGGGTACTTGGGGATAATCTTGATTATTCAATATTGAGAAAAAGATAAAACGCTCAATATTGGCTGCTGCGGCTGCTTGAATTAATGCTACTTGTCCATCCCAATCCACTTGTTTTATGCTCATGGAATCGGTAGGACGAGATGTTGCGGCATCAATTACTGCACTTACTCCATCAAGGGCTGCTTCGAGGGTATGGGGATAACATAAATCTCCTGGGACTAATTCGGCTCCCCATTCTTTAAGGAATGCCGCTTTTTTCGCACTTCGGACTAGACAGCGCACTTCATAACCTTCATCAATAGCATGACGAGCTATCTGTCTTCCCAAGGTACCAGTGGCACCCACTATCAATATTTTCATCAGGTTTAATTAAAGAAATGTTAACTTTTATGAAAACAATTTTATTACTATTTAGTTTTTAAAGCAAAAGAGTTGACACGTCACTCATCAGTGAACAGTTATCAGTTATCAGTGAAGCGGGAAGCTTTCCGTAGTGACATATTGATATGCTCTCTATGTTATCTCCCACTAAACACGCCCGGAAGAGAACTGATAACTGATAACTAATTTAACTATTATTCTTCAGCTTCCGCACCTTGAATCTTGAGTAATAATGTACCTATAGCCCAACCGACGAAGATTAAGCTGAAGGATAAAAAAGCTGCGTTGAACATTTCGCCGCCCATTTGTAATTCTCCTTGTTTGCGAATGATTTAATTAAGTTAAGTTTATCAGAGTGGGCATGGGACATGACTAGGAAGGGTAAGGAATTTGGTTACTCGCTTATATCCCTCGATTCAAAATGCGCTTTCTTTACGCATCCCACCCGTAAATTACTGTTACATTTTTATTCCGATTTTTTTAATTGTTTATTTTTAATAATTTTCATGTATCTTATGTATCAATTCAATCGAGAAAAGTCTATTCCCATTATAAACCGTCGCCCTCGTTTAGCGTTAACTTTGGGAGACCCGGCAGGAATTGGAACGGAAGTTATTTTGAAGGCTTTGGTGGATTCGGCAGTTGGTGAAGGTTGCGATTTAACTGTAGTTGGAAACCGAGATTTATTATTAAAAACTTATAATAATCTACAGCAAAATAAAAATATCAAATTGGCGAATCCTGCTGAGTTGTCTGTTTTGGATGTCAATTTAGACGATGATATTAAGGATGCAATTATTCCTGGATTTGAAAATGCGGCAAGTGGTGCGGCGAGTTTTGCTTATATGGAAGCGGCTATAAATCAAACGCTTGCGGGTAAATTTGATGGAATCGTTACTGGACCGATCGCAAAGTCTGCTTGGAAGGCTGCTGGCTATAATTATCCTGGACAAACGGAACTTTTAGCCCAAAAGAGTCAAGTCCAAAGGTTTGGAATGTTGTTTGTGGCTCGTTCACCTCATACTAATTGGATGCTCCGTACATTACTTGTTACCACACATATACCATTATGTCAAGTTCCACAAAGGCTGACACCGGAGTTGATGAGTGAGAAACTTGATTTATTGGTGGAATGTTTAGAAAAAGATTTTGGGATAAAAAATGGCAGAATTGCGATCGCGGGATTAAATCCTCATAGTGGAGAAAGGGGACAATTAGGAAGTGAGGAAGCGGATTGGTTGATTGGTTGGTTAGATTCGGAGCGGAGAAAGCGGAAAAATTTAATTTTAGAAGGACCGATTCCCCCGGATACAATGTGGGTGAAACCAGGGATTGCTTGGTATGGTAATGCTAAAATTCAATCTAAGGTTGAAAATCCAGCCGATGGTTATTTAGCGCTTTATCACGACCAAGGTTTAATTCCGGTAAAGTTGATGGCGTTTGATAGAGCGGTTAATACTACGATTGGATTACCTTTTGTGAGAACATCTCCCGATCATGGAACTGCGTTTGATATTGCAAGTCAGGGAATTGCGGATGCTACGAGTATGAAAGCAGCGATTGAATTGGGGAGTGAGTTGGTATCTGTAAGGTTGGGGAATAGATATAATTTAGTGAAATAACTACTATTCATGAGCAAAATTAGATGAGATTTTCTGGCTTTTTCAGATTCTAAATTTTATTCAAAAATAAGTTAAATAAAAAAGTATGTTTAAGTTTTATCTAGATAATTCTCGATTTGATGATTTCTCAAAAATCAAGAGCATTAAAACTTTAAATATACTTATTTTTGTTTCTGTTCAAAGATAATATTACCTTAACAGTAAAAAATTATATTTTAATTATCAATTTAGGAGAATTTATTTGCTTTATGTTTCTTCGTCAGTTATGTTTATCTGCTTTTATTTTGACGGGGCTTTGTGGTTGTTTTGGAGATCAAACAAATTCTGTGGCGATGATGACTGTTGCACAGAGCCAAAAAGATTCTAGCCTTAGTAATAATACAGCAGATTGCAGGTTTATGAGGTACAGTAACAACAGTTTGTAAACCAGTTTTTTAAGTGGTTGGGATTGACTAAATCCAGCGCAGTTGCAATCAGAATATCAACCATTTTTGAATTGGTTGGAGAAAATTGGCGTAAAAAAGCTTTAAGTTGTGACCACCAATGTTCGATGGGATTAAAATCAGGAGAGTAGGGTGACTGATAAAGAACACTTGCACCAACCGATTGAATTAGAGGTTCAATTTCTACAACTTTATGTGCTGGAAGATTATCCATAACAACTACAGCCCCTTTCCATAATTGAGGAAGCAAACATTTTTCTATAAAGACTTTAAATGCATTCCCATTCATAGAACCATTTAAAGTCATAACAGCTAAAACTTTTGAACAGCTAATTGCCCCAATTACTGTAATTTTCGCTCCTCGGTAGAATGGTTTAAAATCATATACCCTACTTCCATGAGAACTTCGAGCATGAGTTCGTGTTAGCCCCAATAAAATTCCCATTTCATCGATAAAAATTAAGTTTTCTGGGTCTATCTGTTTTACTTGTTGCCAATACTCACTTCTTAAATTCTGGACTCTTTCCGTCTTCGCTTGGCTGCTACGTAGGGCTTGCTGAATAAACACAAAAATGTGATATACCATACATTTCAGACCAAAGGA
>JACYMD010000022.1 GCA_015272215.1 Rivularia sp. T60_A2020_040
TATTACTTAAGTATAAGTATGGCGATCTGCTTGCAGCAGCGCTTCGCTATCGCACGGGTTTTCACAAAATCGCGTTGCTCCCTAATCAATGGGTGTCAACTATACGGTTCAGGCTGAGGTGGTTGACATCCGGTCTGACAATCCCAGCAAAGATGATATTTTTTTAGTAGATACAAATATCTGGTATTGGTATACCTATACTAATGCCAGTATTTCTGCTCTTAATTATCAAATTACAGAATATCCTTCTTACGTAGCTAAAGCTATTTCCGTTGATTCGTTACTTTTATATTGTGGTCTTTCTTTTGCAGAATTAGCACACAATATTGAGCAAGCAGAAAGAAAAATATTTAATCCTGACATAAGACCAAAAGAATATCGTCATAATTATCCAGCAGAACGAGCCAAGGTAGTTGCAGAAGTAGAAACTGCTTGGAACCAGGTTACATCAATTGCAGCCTGTACTGATATCTTGATAAATGAAGATAAAACTAATACAGCGCTTACCAGATTTCAAACTCAGTTGCTAGATGGTTATGATTTGTTGATTTTAGAGGCAATGGATAAAGCAGGTGTCAAGCAAATAATTACTGATGATGGTGATTATTTGACTGTTCCAGAAATTAGAGTTTTTACAGCTAATGCTGGTGCGATTTCCGCAGCTAAAAAGCAGGGTAAGCAGTTGCTAAGGTAGTTGAGTGTCCAGCGCCCGTCCTCGTCCGCTCCTTTGAGGCTTTACTTGATGGCATTCCAACTTCCTATTTTTACTAACAAAAAACTCGAAAGCATCCTCACCAGGTTTTTCTAGACGGATAGAAGTAGCTTTCTCATCCATGACATCAATGATGCAATGCACAGTTCAACGACCTTCATAGCGGTTGCCGATTTTGTCAGTTTCTCCTCCTGGTAAGGGCATATAATGGCAGAAAGAACCGATTATTTGTAGAGGCGATACCATAAAGCTAGTTGCGGAAGTTGTAAGTACGGCAGTTGCTTCAAGCTGGGGAACCCCTCCAACGCACTGCCTTACTAATTGGCAGGATGATTACGCTAGAAAGATTGAAGAATATGCTTTTTTAGGAATACCTGAGTATTGGATTGTGGATTTTTGCGGTTTGGGCGGTTTGCAGTTTATCGGGAATCCCAAACAACCAACTTTTACCATATGTCAATTAGTTGATGACATCTATCAGCAGCAGCGATATCGTTTAGGGGATGTGATTTGTTCTTATTTATTTCCAAATTTACAACTCAAACTTGATGATATTATGCCGTAATTGAGGAAAGCAATTGCTTTCATGTTCGCATAAGATAACGTACTACTTACCCTTGTGCCATTAAGCCATTGATTTAAGATTTATGTCCTTGCATTGAAAAAATATAGACGTAAATTAATTTGAATAAACAAGTCTTTCAATCCAATAACATCTCTAAGTATTTCGGAGTAGCGATCGCTATTTATTTTCCTCCTCTTTGGGAAACGAACATTCGACAGTAATCTTCATGTTGCTTTTGGCTGTACCTTTCGTCACATAGGGTACTCCTGCTTCCCCACCCAATTCGATACCAAATTCTAAGGTGACTTTATCTACATTGGCATTGGCAATCGGCATTTGTTTAAATGCATTCAAGGTATAAACTGTGTAAGCGCGAATTGTGCCTTGAATTGCTTGGAAATTTTGCACCATTTGCTTGCGGATTGCTTCCGGACTCATTCCCTTTTCATCTAAAGCTTCTTCTTCCTCTTCTTCCGTAGTGACAGGGGGAATATTCACGTCTTCGGATACTTCGATGTAGATGATGGTATTGTCATCGAGTTGGATGGGCGTGAGTTTGGTCATTAGATTTTAAATTTTATATTGAACTACGAGATTTTTTACACAGAATAACAAAATAAGTATCTGCAATTTTTAATTTAAACCGAATTTCAGCAAAATTACTTGGAAATCATGGTAAATATGTTGTAACTGTATAAGTAAAATCATTACTCGAAGAACTAAGTAAGGTCCTGCTGCTATGAGTCGAGACGCTTTAGTTGTTGGCATTAATACCTATAGTTGCGAGCGTCTGAGTAATTTAACAGCACCCGCACAGGATGCGGAAGCAGTAGCCAAACTATTAGAAAACTACGGCGAGTTTAACGTGAAACGGCTACCTGCGGTTAAGGATAAGGAAAATAATACCAGTCGGGTAGGGCAGAAAACCCAAGTTACTTTAACTCAATTAGAAACTGCGATCGTTCAATTATTCAAACCGGAAGGCAGAAATATTCCTGACACGGCAATTCTGTATTTTTCCGGTCATGGGTTGCGGAAAAATCAAGGCATTCAAGAAGGATTTTTAGCCACCAGTGACACGAACCCAAATGTGGGTAACTGGGGTTTGCGTTTGAAATGGTTGCGGGAATTGTTGCAGGAAAGCGAGGTACGGCAGCAAATTATCTGGTTGGATTGTTGCTACAGTGGCGAATTACTCAACTTTGATGAAGCCGATCCAGGGGATAGGGGAAAAGGTCGAGATAGGTGTTTTATTGCGGCATCACGAGAGTTTGAGCCAGCTTTTGTTGGAATTGGCACAAACCACAGTGTCCTTACCACAGCCTTACTACAAGGTCTAGAACCGAGAGAAGAACGGCAACGGGTGACAAACTATACTGTAGTTGATGCCATTTCTCAAAACTTACCCAAATTTCCCCAGCGTCCGATTTTCGCTAATTCTGGGGGGATTATTTACCTTAACCGCACCCAGGAAGTAATTAAGGAAGTGGCTGAGAATGGGGTGATAAGTCCGGTTTGTCCCTATCGTGGGTTACGATATTTTGACTTTACTCAAGAAGATGCTCAGTATTTTTACGGTCGGCAGGCACTCACCGACCAACTACTAGAAAAAGTTCGGGTAAGTAACTTTCTCGCGGTTTTAGGTGCTTCGGGAAGCGGTAAATCGAGCGTGGTGAGGGCGGGTTTACTGCATCAATTGCAGCAAGGTAAACGCTTATCGGGGAGTGACACTTGGCAAATCAAGATTTTTCAACCCGGAGAGCATCCTTTGCAGAGTTTAGCACGGGCTTTTGTGGATGCTGGTTTATCGGATATTGACCGCGCATCCCAGTTACAGCAAGCGGAAGCATTGATTGCTGGGGGTGGTTTTTCCCAGTTAATTACCGTTGTTGATACCCCGCGAGTTGTCTTGCTGGTAGACCAATTTGAGGAGGTTTTTACCCTCTGTACCGATAGGAAAGAACGACAGCAATTTTTCGATTATTTGTTGGCTGGTTTGCAACGGTGCGGGGATAAACTCTTCTTGGTGTTGACCATGCGAGCAGATTTTTTTGGTAAATGTGCAGAATAACCTCTTCGGTGCCAGCCTCAGCGGTGTCGATCTCAGAGGTGTCAACCTCAGCGGTGCCAGCCTTGGCAGTGCCAACTTCAACAGTAGCAGCCTCATCGGTGTCAACTTCAGCGGTGCTTTCCTCAACAGTGCCAACCTCAACAGTACCGGCCTCATCGGTGCCAACCTCAGCATTGCCGACCTCAGAATTGCCAACCTCAGCAGTGCCAGCCTCTTCGGTGCCAACCTCAGCAATGCCAACCTCAGCAAAGCCAACCTCATAGGTGCTGACCTCAGTAGTGCTGACCTCAGTAGTGCCAACCTCAAAAACGCTATTTATGACAAAGAAACAAAACTACCTGAAAATTTTGACCCTAGCAAAGAGCAAATGCTATTGATAGCCCCCAGTGTTAGGTTGAGTCGATGGGGAGTATAATCTCCCGCACCTCTGTGTTAGAACCGTGCGTACCCGTTTCCGTGTACACGGCTCCCGATATTCTTAAGGGATAACCCTATTGCTCATGTGCATATAATCATGACAGGACTCATGTACTGCCACTAGATTTTTAGTCTTCCAGTTGTTATGATTACCGTCAATATGGTGTAGGTTTACTCGTTCATCACTTGTAAACTTTAATCCACAGTGACCACATGAATGGTTTTGCCTTTTTAAGGCTTTGGAGGTTTCGTTATCATACAGCAGATTGCAGGTTTATGAGGTACAGTAACAACAGTTTGTAAACCAGTTTTTTAAGTGGTTGGGATTGACTAAATCCAGCGCAGTTGCAATCAGAATATCAACCATTTTTGAATTGGTTGGAGAAAATTGGCGTAAAAAAGCTTTAACGGGACTTAAACAATTATAAGAGCAAAAATAGGTTAGAATACTTATGTAGCAAAT
>JACYMD010000024.1 GCA_015272215.1 Rivularia sp. T60_A2020_040
TGACTCCAAAATGGGCAACTTTACTTATGTTCTACAATTTTTGTCCTGTACTTAGTTCACCAATATTTAATATAAATTAAATAGAAAAATACCTGATTTATAACTTTAGATAGAAAGAGATAAAATTGCAATATATTAATATGATTTTAAGTAAAATAATTCCAAGTAATTAAATAAAAAGGATTAGACAAAATTATGGCTATTAATTGTCTTGACAAGCCTAAATTTAATCATCAACAAAAAATTAGCTTTGTTGGCGGTATGGGGAAAGTAACAAATCTGCAAAAAGAAGCTGGTACCTGGATTTATATTGTTGAAATGAGTATGGGTTTAGAACCAGATTTTGGACGAATAGGTGCAGAGACAACTATTGTTTTGGAAGAACAAGATATCCTGAAAGCAAGAATAGATGTTGCCCATACTAACTAAATTATTTTAATAGCCCAATTTATTCAAATTGGCACTACAAAACATCCTTAAATTCAAATAATACTATATATAAACTGAACGTGGTATTTTGTGATTTTTTTATTTAATTTTCTATCTTACCTAAAACTATGGCAACTCCGCGAGTTGCATCAAATTCTTGGCAAAATAAGATAATTGATATTGTCATCGGCACACCCAATATTGCACCAGGAATTCCCCAAACCCATCCCCAAAATACAATAGAAAATAAAGCAATAAAAGGTGATAGTTGCAGACTTTTTCCTTGTACCCGTGGATCGACAAAATTACCCATCACCACTTGGATAACAGCCAATCCGATTAAAGTAGCAACACCTCTACCGACTCCTTGAAATATAAACGCGACAAAGGTTGGTGGGATAATAGCAATAATTGAACCTAATGTAGGAATATAATTAAGAACAAATGCGATTAATCCCCAAACCAAGGCTAAATCAACTCCTAAAACAAAACACCAGATACCAGTTAAAATACCCGTTAAAAAACTGGTAAACGTCATAACTAGAAGATAACGTCGTAATTTTTTGCTAGTATTTCCCACCGCATCAATAATGCGATCGCTACTTCGAGAAGGAAAAGCTCTTTGCACCTTTTCCCGGTATTGGCTGACTTCTAAAAGCAGCAATACAAGCAATGACACCACTAAAACAAATAAGCTTATTGCTGATAATAATGATTTAATCCCGCCAATAGCTTGCGGTGTAAATTGAGATAATGAGCCGTTAACATTAGAAGTGAAGTATGCAATTGGCAAACCATGGGAGCTAGCCCATGATTGCCCTATTTCCACTATTTGTTGCAGTTGATTGAGATATTGAGCAACTTTCGGTTCAATAATTTCGGCACTCAATGACAGCATTCCTAGCCCCAAACCTAATACTCCTAAAAGAAGTAGTAAAACTAAAATCAGACTCAACCGTTGGAGCGGATGCACTAAAATAACAATAAAAAATGCAAACACCAGAGGCATAAAAATAGCTTGAGTCGCTTTGAGAGCCGCTACAATCAAAATTATGGCAATGATTGCCATTAAGATTTGGGTTGTTTTGCTCGACAACTGTATAGCATTCCGTTTACTTTGGTTGGGGGAATAAAATGAGTGCTAGTAATATCACGCGCTAACTGGTTCTGTATAGCCTTGAATATTCTCTGGTTCAAACTGACGTATTACCCTTGTTGCTTCTCTTATTTGAGCTTCAGTTCCCTTAAAAACAATCAAATATTTACCAGCATTCAAACGGTTGCGGTAAGCTAAGGCATCACCGCTACCTACAGTCCAACCGACGGCACCACCAACTAGTATTGCACCCAAGGCTCCAGAAGCGGCTCCTAAGATGCCTCCAATGATATGATTTCCAATAGCACCAGCCCAATTAAATATTTGAATTGCCGTAAGTAAATTAAAGGCATAGCCAGCCACAAATCCAAAAGGAATAACCCAGTAAATCAGTTTTTTTGACTGTTTTCCAGCTTGTTTATTTGGCTGAATAAATCCAAATTCATCTGCACTTTTATAACCTTGTCCGAGAATGCTTATTTGTTCCTGAGAAAAGTTTTCTTTTTCAAGGGCAGTATAAGCGGCTTCAACTTGAAAACGATTGGATAATACAGCAATTAAAAAATTCATAAATCAAATTTACACTTAATAAAATTACAACAAAATAAATTACAAAATGTTATATCTTACACCAGTACTTATAAACCGGATATTTGAACAAAATACTAAACGAAAAATCATTTTTTAATATTAATTAACCCCATTGATTATTAGTTATTGAGATCAGGATGCAAGATTCACAAATGGAGTTAAAACTACTTCAAAGTAATGAAAATAAATTTGGGGTTGGAGTAACAGCATAGCCAGTAATTAACTACTTATTTAAAGTTAAACTTAAAAATTTATTTATTTATCCCTCAGCCGATAGAATCTGCCTCAAATTAAGTTATATCAAAAGTCTAACTACAGCAAGTTGCAATTTTGTAAAAGTAACGCATCTAAGTTTCTCCAAGCAAACTAATTGTTGGAGTTTTGATTTATTTTTGTCTGTGCTTTAGCAATTTACTGTTATTAGCCCCTAATGAAACAGGAATTAAAGCTCTTAGTCGTTTATTGGGTCTGTCTATTTTAGCGGTTGGTGTTAAGCTAATTCTCAATGGTTTTGCCGAATGGGTAGCTAAAATACAATTAATGATAGAATTTACGCCTATAATTGCAAATTTTGTACAAAAATAAAATCAAGTGAGAAACTGTCCTTGGACTGTGGTAATGGCGATCGCCATGAAATCTAAGAAGTCAATATTGAATTTTCGTTCCAAACTAATACCTTGCCAAGCGCGTTGCACTACGGGTGAGAACGGAGCAAGAAGGTGTTTATTTAATTATTGATCACAAAGCCAGAACCAAAACCGTGCAACATCGGCTTCTGAAAATTTACTGGTGATCTTTTAAACAAAGTACCTTGCACGGAATGCTTTGTGGCAATTCCGCAAGTCCTGCTACATTCAAAAATTATCACTTGGGATAGAGTATTTAATTGAATATGTCTGACTTTAGTGCAGTTTAAAAATTATCTGTTCCCGTATGATAAAAGTATACAAACAATTAACTCAACTAGGCATTAAAGCTTTTTGATTCAGGAGACAATTGACATGATTGAAAGTAAGCAGAATCTGGATAAACAAAGTTTAAATAACAACGATAAGAGTATAAGTCAACCCCATAATGATTCTTCAACTACAAACCCAAGTGTTGAGGTATATAAAGTCCAAAATGAAAACTCGACGACCACAAGTCAACCATTAAATCGTTCAGTAAGCACAAAGACAAGTGTTGAAGAATCCAAGGAATCTAGAAACCAAGTTGGTTCTTCAATCCCACAGACAGGTGTTAAGACTATATCTGAAAATGTTTCTAAAAATGAGTCTCAATCCTGTGATGGTTCTTCACAAAAACAATCTCAATCCAATGGTGGTTCTTCACAAAAACAAGGGATGAATTCCACATTAGGTAGAGCATTGCTCGGTGGACTTGTTGGTGCGACATTAACAACATTAGTTGGCGCTTTAGCTAGTAAAAGAACATCTCAGGGGATGAACCATTCTTTAAAAGGTTTAAAAGGTGCCGCCAAGTCTGTAGGTGAAGGTCTTAACCAAGCAGGAAAAGGCTTAGGAGACGGAGCCAAGAGTGTCGCTGAGGGTGTTGGTTATGTTGTTGTAGGTGGTACGATAGATGCCGCTAAAGGTATTACTCAAGGTGTTCAGCAAACTGCAAAAGGTGTATTGCAAGCAGCAGGAAATACAACGACAAATCTTAACCAAGCCGTACAAGGTGCAACAGACATGGTTAAGGATACAGCCAGCAATCTCGCTGAAGGTGTTGAGCAAGCCGCAACAGATACAGCCGAACGTATTAACCAAACTGTACAGAATGTAGCTGATAATACCAAACAGACTAGCGAATATGCTAACCAGGCTGTACAAGATGCAGCCGATACGGCGAAGAATAAAACCGAAAATGTAAATCAAGCCGTACAAGATACAGCGGAAAAAGCCAAGAATCAAGCTGAAAACATGAAGCCTTTTGGCTATGAGGAAAACCAAAGTCAGCAGCAGACGGTTGCAGACAACCAAGAAGATCATGATTATGAAGTTATACTTTGCACGGTCATAGACTGAGTTTTGTTCTAGGAAAAGTAAGCCTGATAA
>JACYMD010000119.1 GCA_015272215.1 Rivularia sp. T60_A2020_040
GATAACTACATTTCAATAGCATATTATCATGTCATTTTTCTTGCGTTTGCCCTGGGTGAATATCAAGCTTATAAATCTGTAATAACATGGGATTTAATTACTGAAAATTATCGTCTTTATCGCTTTCTTACTCAACTAGAAGATATTCTGTTCAAAGAATCAAATGAAAGCGTTTATCTAGCAGAAATTAGGCAACTAGTAAGACGATTGCTGGTTAATTCTTATTGGATAAAAACTCAACATCCGGAACCTGATTATAAGACTGGAACTTCTGTTAAACTTTTATATGATGAGTTGGGTTTTCCTTTTACAATTCAAACTGTAACCTTTACACCAGGAACACAATCCAACATTCACAATCATGGTATTTGGGGAATCGTCGCAGTATTAAAAGGAAACGAAAAAAATACGATTTGGAAGCGAATTCCTACCACAGAATATCCAAATAAAATTGAATCTTCAGGAGAAATTATTTTAAATCCTGGCGATATTATTAGTTTCGCTCCCGGTGCAATTCATAGTGTAGAAGCAATCAGTGAGGAACCAACTGTAACTTTTAATTTATACGGTGAAACTAAATCAAAAGACCGTTTTGCATTTGATATTGTTCATCATACTGCGAAGAATTTTTAAGGTAAAAAGTCAAAGGTTAAGAGGATGTTTTCAAAGTCTAATTTAATACTTTATCTGGCGACTATAAGTCGCGGCTACACAAACCGGCACCCGCCGTGGCAGCGGGTTTTAAATCAACTAGTCCACGCAGGTGGACTTTGTTTGTGTAGTAGCGGTAAAAAAGCGCCGGATACTTTTAAAACATCCTCTAAAGGTCAAAGGTTGTAAAAAGTAAACTCATAACAACTGTCCACCATCAACTGTCAACTAAACTTGGAGATTTTTATGGTAAAGGTAATTTTTTACGAAAAAACTGGCTGTCGAAATAATACTAAACAAAAAACTCTGTTAACGGCAGCGGGGCATCAAGTTGAAGCGCATAATATCTTAGAAGAAAAATGGACTAAAGAGCGTTTGCTTTGGTTTTTTAAAAATCGTCCGGTAGCGGAATGGTTTAACCCTTCTGCACCTAAAATTAAATCTGGTGAGATAAATCCGGAACAATTAGACGCGGAAACTGCGATTAATTTAATGTTAGAAGAACCGTTGTTTATTCGTCGTCCTTTAATTCAAGTTGGTTATCGTGGGGAAGTTGGTTTCGATACTCAAGTTATTGATAATTGGATTGGTTTAACACCTAAAGATGAGACTTTACAAGAAGTCAGTCAAAAGTTGATGAGTCAGGATTTACAAGGTTGTCCTAATAATCATCAGCATCATCATTGATGTTGAATAGGGAATAGGGAATTGGTAATTGGTAATTGGTAATGGGTATTTTGAAACCGGGTGTCTTTGAGATGTCCGGTTTTTTCAATATTTAACTTTCTTAGAGTCCTATTTATAGGACTTTCGCTATGAGACGGGGATTTGCAATCCCCGGCGAATCTTTAAAAAGATGCGGAATATCATCTAATCAAAACGTTAATGTTGATTTACGACGCTTTAACAACAAATATAATTAGTGCGTCTAACCCAACCTACAAGAGGACTTTTTATAACTAATTCTTATAAATAAATTTTTGCCAATTTGGCAGTTAATTTTGTCTAAATAATGATAGCATTTGCGCTTTAGTACTTCTTATTACAGCCAATTCTACTAAGCCTATAATGTCAAATTTATTTTATTTTTATTTTACATTTATGTTATTTTTATTTTTCTACAGCTTCTACTGTGTATCAAAATATATTGTGGGGTACAGTACCCGTTCAAATCGCAGCTAAAAGGATTAAACTAATTAATGAATAAATCTTGACTGGAAAATAAATATATATTGTTAAAATCGAACAACAACTTAAAGAGTGATGATTTGAGTACCAAATAATGGTATTAATCTATTTGAAACGTTAATTTATTTTTTAAATTATTAAAAGTTTAACTATTCTGGTAAATAATGCCAAAATCCCTGGTAATCTGTCAAAATTATCAATTTTAACCAAGTAAATCACCGGCTAATTTACCGGCATTATTCCATCACAGCCATCTACCAAAAATCTGGTAAAAAATAATCTCTGCGGGTTGAAAATAAGTATGAAAAGTGACATAGCAGTAGAAAAATTACGCAGCTATAAGGAGTATGCAGAATCCGTACTTCAAAGTCTAGAGTTGGTTTCGGAGAATCCACCACCTCAAGAAGATTGGGTACCCTCTAGTATTCATGATAACATTCAGCGGCTGGTACAGTCCGCTCGTTCGACGGTGGAATTGGCTGCTTCTCCGGTAAAAATTGGGGTGATGGGGGAGTTTAGTAGTGGGAAAACTCTGTTAATTGGTAGTTTAATTGGTTTTGCGGATGCTTTACCAGTTAGCGAAACTCCTTCTACGGGTAATGTGACTGCAATTCATTTGGTGCAGCAACCGGAATTACAGACGACGAAGGTGAGTAAGTTTACGGTGGAGTACCTTTCCCATGAAGGGGTAAAGGAATGTTTGGGTTTTATGCTCAAGGTGGTGGAAGGTAGAGCAAAGTCAGTGGAAGTTCCTGCCGCTCCTTTAGCGACTTTGAGAAGTTTGTATCCTACCACTTTTGTTGATAGTAACGGGATTTTAACTTGGTGTGAGCAAGCTTGGAATCAAAGCCAAAGTTTGGAATTGCGCTCGCTATTACGGGAAGTTGTGGTATTTGTCCGTACTTATGCTGCTTATGGGAAAGATATCTGCGGTAAAAGTTACGAAATTGACCATTTAACAGCAAATAAGGGGTTGAGGTTATCTGAACCTCCAATGAATATTTTGGAGTTGAAGTTTCGGGAATTACCGCAATCTCCGAAGCGTTGGGAAACTTTTGCTCAGCCTTCTGCGAGGGATTTACACAATAGTTTCTCGTTGATTCGACGGATAGATATTACGGTTGAGGTAGCAAAACAGATATGGGATTTATCGGGGTTACAGGGGACTAATGAGTTTGTATTGTTGGATTTTCCCGGTTTGGGTGCGGCTGATTCGGGTATCAGGGATACTTTTTTATCGCTGCGGGAATTGACGGAAGTACAGACGATTTTATTGCTGCTCAATGGTAGATATCCTGGGGGAGCTACTGCGGCAAAAATTCGCAGTATGTTGGAACGAGATAAGGGACAAGATTTAAGGGATCGGATTATTGTTGGTGTCGGAAGGTTTAATCAACTGCCTTTGACGAGTCGCGATATTATCGCCATGGATGAGGTTTTGGAAGAACCTTTATTGTCGCAAGAAGCGGTTTTAGAAAAGTTGAGAATTTTACATCTGACTCTTGCTAGTGCAAGTAATTTGACTACTGAGAAGAAAAATATCGTTTTATTGTCGCAGCTTTACGGATTGACAAAACAAGCGGAATATTCTTCATTGATACAAGTTTGTTCCCCGGAGTTTTTACCGGATTTAGAAAAGCCCTTAACAGTTGATGAAGTGGAGTTACGGGAGAAGTGGGGACGTTTGGGGGAAATGTTACCGACTTCGAGTCCTTTACACAAGCAATTAAGCGATTATGCTGAAGATGGGGGAATCAATAGATTGCGATCGCTATTGAAAGAACATTTAGGACAACATGGGATGAAGCAGTTGGTGGAAGATACTCAAAGAGCTGCGGAGACTGTGTTGAAGGAGCAAAATAATTTAAAGGCTGTGTTGGAAGAGATTCCCGCTTATATTCCGGTGGTGGAAAATCCGGCTTTTTTGGAGTTACGGGAAAAAATTGAGAATTTGGTGACGACATATCGGCATTTTCAGGAAGATTTAGAAAAACAGCCGATGTTAAAAAATCGGACTGGGTTAACTTTGAGTGATGTTGTTAAGGATGAGTTAACTAATAAGATATTTTTTGAGTGGAGTGAATGGACTTTATTATTTGATCGGACTAAAAATGGTACTATTAGTTTTACTAAGAGTGAAAGTATCTTTGAGGAGGATGAAGAAGAAGATGCAATTCCTACTCAAAGTGATGATTTCTATAATTCTTTTGTCAAAACTATCAATGAAATGCAGTCTTTTGCTCATGAACGAACTGCGGAAACGGTGAAGGATTTATTTAATAAGTTATCTGTGGAAGTACAGTTAGAACGGAATAAGATTAAAGAAATTGTTCAACCTCAAATGGAACAGCGAATTCAGGAGAAGTTTACTAAAAAAGAAACTCGTTTATTTCGATATTTATTAAGGGCTATTGATCCGACTAATAAATGGCAAAATTTAATTATTCAGCATAGTGGTTTGGCTAGTAGTGTAGCACCAATTAATGCCGATAATTTGTTTCCTTTAGCTAGGAAGGATGCACAACATCAAAAAGGACAAATATTCGATTGGAGTCCTAATAAGCAATTTCCTGCACCCCCAAGACCATTTAATCATCAAATCGCCGTTTTGCGTTTGCGTGATGAAATTACTGCAAGTGCAGGGTTACATTTAATTCAATACGTTAGCGAATTGACGAAGCAAGTTAAAGGTTCTTTTTCAATGGCTTTGAAGGAGATTATTGATAGTTTACAAGAACTTTTAAAATCTAAACACGAACCTTTATTAAGATATATTGCTTCGGCGGAAGAAACAACTTCTGCATCAACTCCCGCTTGGTTGGATACGATGAAGAGAATTACTGTTATTTCTTATCCGGAGTAATCAATCAATAAATAATAAACAATAATAATTAGTAATTAATAGGTTGGAAATCATAAATACTGATAGACGTAGCAGTGCTACGTCTCTACCCGTAAACTTTAATCCAAAATCCAAAATCTCAAATCCAAAATTTCCAAATGCCTGTAAAAATTGAACTTTTTAGTCGTTATCAATTACGTATTAAAGAAACAGATTCTTCACTTTTATTATTGCCTGTTATTGAAATAAAACCGGCTGATAGCCCTAATTTTCCATTTATTTCTTCCATTGAAATTACCCTTTTAGGAGAACCTGAAGAGTTAGGAAAAGCAATCGAATCGGCTTATAAAAGTGTCAGTTTTAGTACTAATAGATTACTGAAATTAAATTCACCACAGCGGTTGAGACAAAGTGATTGTATCTGGGATGAATCTTTACCACAAGGAATTAATTTGACTTTGCGGGTAACTGTGGAATATTTCGATTCTGATGACACTGATAAAGCTATTTTATCTGTTAAGAAAACCGCTACGGCTGATTGTAGTATTTGGACTTTTGCTGTGGAAAATGCTCGTTTGAGAAATTTGTCAGCTTCGGAAGAACAGGGCGATCGCCATCAAGATATAATAAGCGAAACTCCTATTCTTAATCATTCTTCATCAGTTGTTTCACCAAAATCTGATATAACTTATCCTGGTTGGTTTGCAATTGATTTCGGTACTTCTAATTCGACTGTGACCCTTTATGACCCCAAGGTAATTGTTACTCCCCATACTTTACCCAGTGAACAAGAGGAAAGGTTAAGCGAAAAATTAGCGTTTTGGTTGACAGAACGTCCAGTGGATGAAATACCAGGTATCAGTCGTGATGTTTGGGAAGGTGAGTGGCAAAAGTTATTCTCTCATCTCAGTAAAAACTTGGAGGATTTTAATCCGGCGAATTTACAGCTTTTACGGGGTGAACCGCTTTTAGAAGCAATTAAGGAAATAGAAATCTGTCTGAGCAAGCGTTTGGGATGGTTCCGTCGGGCTGCGAGTAAAAGATTAAATCAAATTTATCATCAAGTTTTTCGAGTTCCGGCTTTGGAATGGCAAAGTTTGTTACCAGTAGAATTGGATAAAGATCGACGGTTAAATGAAATTCCTTCGGAGTTGGAGGTAACTAATTTAGAACCTTCTTTACCAACTCAAGACCCAGGAAAGGTTAAAGTAATGTTAGGAGAACAAGCATATCAGCATAGATTAGATGCTATCAAAAAAGGGGAAAGTATTGATGGTCGTTTTTTGCATTCTCCCAAACGTTATTTTGGTCAAGAACGCAGTTTTGATATAAGTTTGGATGGTAAGGAAGATACTATTCCTGTTAATCAGCTTTTACAGGCTGCTTACGCTCAGTTGATTGAGTTAACCCAAAAATATCGTCAGCGTTATCCGGGTAAATGTAGCGATGGTGAATTTTATCGGGCTGTTTTGACATATCCGACAATTGCTTCTCCATTTATCCGTCGGGAAATCGAAAGTTTAGTTAAGAAGTTGGGTATTGAAGATGTACAAATGGCTTACGATGAAGCAGTATCAGCAGCTATTTTCTTTTTATGGCAAGAATTTGGTGGAGATTTAAATTTAGGGATAGAATCCTTTAAAAGCCGCTGTCGTCGGGATGGTCATAAATGGTGGCAAAATGTTTTAGTGTTGGATATTGGTGGTGGAACTACCGATTTAGCTTTAATTAGATTGACATTAGAAGAAATTGACCCCTTTGAACCTACTGAAGATAAAGGTGACGGTGGTCGTTATTATAAACTTACACCAAAACTGTTGGGTTCCTCTGGTCATTTACAATTGGGTGGGGAACTGATTTCGTTACGCTTATTTTTGCTTTTGAAAGTTGCGATCGCAGATTCTCTCTTAAGTGCAGTTGCGGATGATATTATACCAAAAGAGGTCTTGAAAGTCCAGCCAGAAGAGTTAAATGAGCGGTTTTTAAGTAACGGTAAATATCGTCAAGGTTCGCTTTTAGCTTGTGTCGATCAAGAAATTCGTGAAGGTGATACCTATAAGGAAGCTTTAAACGACGCTGAAAAAATCTTACCTACCCGATGGAAGAATCGTTCATCCCGTTCTCAAACATTTTACGACCTCTGGGAACACGCGGAAAACGCTAAACTTGCTTTAGGACAAAAAGGTTCTCTAGTAGATGCATCAGAAGCAATATTTGTTTTAGATGGAACACAAATAGCGGAATTACTTGCTCAAAATGATATTCAATTACCTACAGATGTAGTTGATAAAATTAGCGTCACCTTAACAGGAGAACAATTTGATAAAGCCGCATCTCCGGTAATTCAAGAAGCAATTGGTATCGCGTCTGGATTAATTGAAAATGCTTTTAAATCTAAGTTTATTAGTGATATAAATTTAGTTAGAACAGATGAAGAGCAAGTAAAGAAAGAACAAGTAGACTGGTTAATTTTATCGGGTAAAACTTGTAATTTAGAACTTGTAGAACGGGAACTTTATCGAGTATTTAGTAAATCCGATTACTTTGTCTGGAATGAAGAAAGAGTCACTTTTGAACCAGAATACACCAAATTAGCTACATCTGCCGGTGCTTGTTTTGCTGAAAAACTCCGTCAATTAAGCTTTTCTCCCCAAGAGTCAAAAGACTTGCTCAGAAAAGGAGCAAATCAACTTTATATAGATGTCAAAAATTTATTTTACTTCCTACCTTGCTCCTTCGTTAGAGAAGTTATTGGAGGAAGTCCCGTTCCGATTTTTCACGCTGGGCAAGAACTTTATCAACTCAAAGCTGAAGAAGGAATGGCTAAATTACGCAGCGATTGGTTGGGGATGCAGTTAACTAATAATATCAGACGACAAGACTTTGAAAAAATGAAGTTACAGTTATGGGGAAGTTATAACGGTGATGCCTTAATGAAAAAATTAGGAATCACCGAAGACGACTTTAAAAATAATATCAAAGTTCAATTTGAAATCAATCAAAAATTGGATATTGATTTACTACTTTGTCGAGGGATTCCCCATTATTTAATACCCATAAATATCCCCAGTATAGACGCAGCCAAAGCCATTGGAAACCAAGAATTAATTACCGATGAATCTCAAGTAATATGTGATATTGCAGTTAACGTAGTCGAAGCCGCAAACGCATTAAAAACAGATGCACATACAGTATTATTTAAAGCCGGTAAAGATTACAGTAAAGAATTAAGAGTCTTCCGCTACGAAAACGACACAAATCAACCGCAAACTATCGGTTTAATAGCTGAGCTTCCAGCATTTCCAGCCAGTGGAAAACACACATTTTACTTTCAATTTCGCAACCCCCAATCCAACAAATGGGAGTTAATTGGAGAGCTACCACAACCACCAGTTAATAGCGAATATCCTTGTCGTTATTACGTCACCTTAGATTTTAAAGGAATATTACGAGTACATCCCTTTGAAGTACCTTATTGGATATCTAATAATCCCGAATTTCTCAAACAAGAAGGATGTATTTTTAGAGATACATTACAACCACAATCTACCAATGTAGAAGCCGAACGTGACCCTTTTTGTGGTATACATTAATCAGTTAACAGTTAACAGTTAACAGTTATCATGAGGATGTATTAGCCCTTCTCGTAACGCTCTATGAAGAAATGTTATGGTGCGTTACGGCATTTCCAATTTTACATGAGAAGAAAGGCGAACAAGCAAAAATCTTCTCCGCGTATGATGAGCCGCACCTTCGGTGAATACCAAAAACATCTTACATGATAATTTAGTGTCTATGTACTAACTTCCTATTATATAAGTTAATTCAACGCGATCGCCATCATATAAATAAATTTAACTTATGTGTTTATAGAGCAAGTTAATGGTGCGTTACGGCTTTGCTAATTTGTAGCCTCAATTATAATTACTTATGCCGTAACACACCCTACAATTATTAATGTCCCATTGTTCATTGATAATTGATAGATGAAAAATCTTCTTCCAACCCTACTGAAAATCGGTGGAATTACTTTCTCAGTAGTAATCTTCACAATAATTATCTTCTATTTATGGGCAAGCTCTAATAGTTATCCCCGGAATAAATATGCGGAAATTATAGATTACCCAGCTTCACCACCGACTAATAAAGACGAATTTACGGTTATTACTTATAATATCGGTTATCTTTCTGGATTAACTAATAATCAAGCCGTTGATAGGGAGAAAAAGCTATTTGATGATAATCTTAAAACTGTTGTTGATGCCCTTAAGCCATTCAATGCTGATTTTATCGGTTTGCAAGAAATTGATTTAGAATCTAAACGTTCATTTAACATCAATCAAGTTGCTGAATTAGCAGAGCAACTTTCATTTAACCAAGCAGGAATAGCAATTAATTGGGATAAAAATTACGTACCATTTCCCTACCTGCCATTTTCCGCTCACTTTGGTAAAATTTTATCAGGACAAGCTATATTAAGTCGTTATCCTATCACCAATAACAAACGTATTGTATTAGATAAAGTTGCTAGTAAACCTTTTTTCTACAACGCTCTTTATTTAGATAGAGTCGCACAAGTCAGCGAAATTAAAGTTAATAATCGTTCCATTATTATCATCAACGTACATTTAGAAGCCTTTGATATACCCACTCGTCGTAAACAAACCGAATATATCCAAAAACTGCTCTCGGAATATGTTGATAAATATCCGGTATTGCTAATCGGTGATTTTAATAGTACAGTTCCTCCCATACCCGAAAATCCCCAACCAACTGTTGATATTTTATTAAAAACTGCGGCAATTAAATCCGCTTTGCCACCCGAAGCTTTAAATAATCCCCAAATTGCAACTTTTCCTTCAGATAAACCCATTGTAAAATTCGATTACGTCTTCTATACTCCTAAAAATATAGAATTAATAGAATGGCGAATTGTTGATCAAGTTAAACAAGCTTCTGATCATTTACCCGTAATGATGAAGTTTCGATTTAAGGATTAGGAATAATCACATTTTTTAACGCAAAGGAACACAAAGGTTGACGCGGAGGAACGCAAAGTTTTTTTTACTCACATGATTGAATAATTCTAATGCCCAACCTAAACAAATTATTAAATACTCAAAACTCAAAGTTAGCTTGGTTACTGCGGTTAAAACTGTTAGGGCTGCGAACCGAGTTAGAAGAAGCTTTGAAAACAGAAGTTTCTGACCCCGGAAGCGATGCTTGTCGAGAACTTTTACAAGAATTAAATGTAATTTTAGAAGCTGAATATCAAAGTAATAATACTGAAGAAATTCCTTCTTGGGAAGATGTCTTAGAACCAATTTCAAATCAACTTGAGAATAAACCACTACCCCAAAGCCAATTAAAACCAGTTACTCAAAACTTACTTGCTCACAAAGAATTATCGGCATACGTCGGTGAATATCAGTTTTACAGTCAAGATGATGCTCAATTATGGAACGAAATACAAAGATTATTATTAAGGGTACCTGAAAAACAAGCTGATATATTGCGATCGCAAATTCTCAAACAAGTAAATATATTGGGTGCAACAGAAGATAAAGTTTCTTTACGACAACTTGCATTTCCCATCCACGAACATATTTACTCTGGTTTGAAAGGTAATATCCAAGCTTCGGGGTTGTGCTTTTCCAATATGGTTAATTTCGACGAACGATTAGACATTCAAAGAAGCGGTAGTGAACTCGATATCCTGGCTGCAATTGTTTCTACTTGTCTCAAATTTATCGAAATTGATCCGCATTTACATCATGCTTTAAGAAGTGTCGATAGATTCGGCGTTCGTTCCTTAAATTCAGTAGATAAACCTAAGTACATCACCGCATTAATCGAACGTTTTCACAGAGTAAAAGTAACTTTTAACACCGATAAATCCATCGCCCTGCGTGCAAGATTAGACTTAGATGAAGCCATACATTCATTAATTTATTTACCATGTGTTGACCGCTTTTCCTGGTGGGGAAAACTCCAACAAGAAGCCCGTCACACCTTAGAAGTAGCAGTACAGCAAGCGCGTCAAGCGGGATATCAAGTTCAGATTCGTCCTTTATGGGGAACTTACGCTGATGTTTACCCCTTCTCCAAAGACGATTTACAAGTAGATATCGGTGGTATACCCGGAGAAGTTTCCGCTTGTCTGCGAGTTTATGCCAAAATCAACGATGAAACCCTTCCGGGAAGGGTGCTATTTCGTTCGTCTTGAAATATTAGTACCGAGCGAAGGGGACAATTTAAAGTTATTAACTCCGGTGGTACTAACTCCGGTGGTACTAACTCCCGTACAGACGTAGCAATGCTACGTCTCTACAAAACTAACTCCTAACTCCCGTACAGACGTAGCAATGCTACGTCTCAACAAAACTAACTCCGGTGGTACTAACTCCGGTGGTACTCACTGAGTCTTTTTCGCTTCAGCTTCAGGTTTTTGATATTTACCGGGATATTTTCTTTGGAAGTAATCTTCCATAACTTGTTTTACCATTGGTGCTGCGACTGCACCACCACCAGCCCCAGAGTGTTCACCGAATGCTAATACGACTATTTCCGGTTTGTCAGCGGGTGCATAGCCACCAAACCAAGCGTGATTGGCTTTGACACGACTTGATCTCCATGCTTCAGCAGTTCCGGTTTTACCAGCCATGGGAGGAATTGTCGGCGAATTCATTGATTTAGCCGTACCATTTGTAATTACTTCTCGCAATCCTTTACGAAGAATCTCGACGGTTGTTGGTTTCATCCCAATCGATTCTCGCCAGGTTTTGGCTTCTTCGTTAGTTTTGAGAATGTGGGGCTTGACTAAATAGCCACCATTTGCAGGTATGGCGAACATTCGAGTTACTTGTAAAGGTGTAGTTAGTAATGCTCCTTGACCAATTGACATATTAACAGAATCACCTACCGTCCAATCGCGCTTCCACAATTTTCGTTGATAAGCGTTATCGGGTACAAAACCTCTGGATTCGCTAAAGGAAAATTCCGAACCTGTTTGTGAGCCAAATCCAAATTTTTTAGTCCATTTGATTAATTGTTCACCCCCGATTCTTGCACCTACTTGATAAAAGAATGTATCGCTACTCATAGCTAAAGCTCCGGTAAATCCTAAAGGACCAAATCCAGCATGGTTCCATTCGTTAAATCGGTGTCCGCCGAAAATTCGATAACCATAAGTTTGTAGCACTGTATTCGGAGCAAATTTACCCGATTCTAAACCTGCTGCGACAGTAACAACCTTAAAAGTACTTGCAGGAGGATAAGCTCTGAAGGCACGATTGAGCATGGGATGGTTTTTACCTAAAAGTATTGCTTCTAACTCTTTAGGTGAGGGTTTTTGCTTAGAAAATACATTGGGATCAAATGCCGGATTAGATACCATTGCTAAAATCCCTCCGTTCTCCGGATGCATGGCGATAACTGTGCCGGTTTGTCCTTGCAAGGCTTTGTAAGCAGCTTTTTGTAAATCTATATCTATGGTTAATTTAATATCTTGACCGGGTTTTGCTTGTTTTACGCCTAATGTTCTTAAGGGACGACCTTTACCATCAACTTCCACCTGTTGACCGCCCCATTCCCCCCTGAGCGTAGTTTCAAATGCTTTTTCTACACCCATCTGTCCAATTACATCTCCAAGACGGTAGCCGTCTTTCTTCTTCTCTGCTAACTGTTCTGCGGTGAGTTCGCGGGTATAACCGATGACGTGAGCTAATTGTGCGCCATGAGGATAGTAACGAATGGCTTCTCGGTTAATTTCTACACCTGGTAGCTCGCTTTCATACTCTTTTAAAGCTGTAATTTGTCCCAAGCTGATATCACGAGCAATTCTGACTAAGGAGGAGTTTGGTCCAGCTTCTGTTAATTTCTCTTCAATTTCTTTTTGGGGTATACCAAGGATTTGAGATAAACGCGGACCGATTGTGTTCCATGTCTCTTCTTTTTTATGAGCCATAGGCCACAAATATACAGAATGGGGATAGCGAGTTGTAGCTAACAGCTTGCCATTTCGATCGTAAATATTACCTCGTTCTGGCTGACGAAGAATCAAGCGAATCCGATTATCTTGCGCTCGTTTTTTGAAGCTTTCTCCTTTAACTATTTGTAAGTATGCTAATCGACTAAGTATTCCACTTGTCAACAACAAGGTGAATAGGATTAAGAATATGGATTGGTAGCCTTTTCCTACGGTACGGGCATCTTTTTCCTTACCGATGCGAGGTAGTTGTAATAAGGTCATAACACAAAAATTTATAGAGAAAATAGCATTATCTGTATACGATTGCATCCTGGTATTAACCGGGAGACGACCGTTAAATAATTAAAAGCATATATTGGATTTACGTGTATTTTTAGCTACTTTGTGTTAAACAGTAAAAGTCCTAAGACATTTGTTTTTTTTAACAAAGTTAGGGAGTTTAATACCCTCTGTAAAAACAAGACGTTTTATGTGGGGTAAAATCTCCATTTCCTTGACGTAATTAATTGTCAAATGGCTGAATTTGTACTATACCGACGGCATTTAGTAGCAAGGAATTTGTTTTTGACGTATACAATAAACCATGATTGCCTATAATAGTTAGCTTAATAGACTACATATGTTGGCGCAAATACGTACAAACACACATTTTAAAAAAGGATTATGTCTCAAACTATAACGCAGCAGCAAGAAGATATCACAACTTTTGAGTCACTTGATGTTGAATTGTCTGGAGTGTTCAAATTTTTTAACAAAGAACCGGCTTTACACGGCATAGATTTAGATGTCAGACAAGGAGAATTTTTTAGTATTCTCGGTCCTTCCGGTTGTGGAAAGACAACTATCTTACGTTTAATTGCTGGTTTCGAGAAACCTGACGCTGGTGAAGTATTTATTCAAAGTCGTCTGATGGCTAAAATTCCTCCTCATCGTAGACCAGTTAATACTGTTTTTCAAAGTTATGCTTTGTTTGACCATCTCAATGTATGGGATAACATCGCATTTGGCTTGAAATTAAAGAAACTACGCAAAGCCCAAATTGCCACTAGAGTCCAAGAAGCTTTACAACTCGTAAAAATGGAAAGTTTGCGATCGCGATTTCCCCATCAACTTTCGGGAGGTCAACAGCAGCGTGTAGCATTAGCACGGGCTTTAGTCAATCGTCCAGCGGTGGTATTGTTAGACGAACCTCTCGGTGCTTTAGATTTAAAACTGCGTAAGGAAATGCAAGTTGAGTTATTAAATTTACATAGAAATTTGGGATTAACTTTCATCATGGTAACGCACGACCAGGAGGAAGCTTTGTCGTTATCTCAACGTATTGCGATTATGAATCATGGAAAAGTTGAACAAATCGGTACGCCAAAGGAAATTTATGATCAGCCGCTATCAGCTTTTGTAGCTGATTTTATTGGAGATACTAATCTGTTATTGGGGGAAATAGCAGATGTTGATGCAGCCAATATCGAAGTTATAACCAAAGCTGGACTGAAAGTTATTGTCAAGCGTAATGCATTCACTCCTACGGGAGTATCTCAAAGTGTATCATTGAGTGTGCGTCCGGAAAAAATTCAGCTTTCATTGTATAAACCGAGCGTACAAAATAACTGTTTTGAAGGACGTTTAATTAACATTATGTATTTAGGAACTCACGTTAATTATGTAATTGAATTAACGCCTTTGTTACATATTACTGTGATGCAGCCGAGTACATTTGGGATGTTACCAAACCCGGAAACACCAATTTATGCTTGGTGGTCAGAAAATGATTGTTTGGCTTTAGTTAATAATTAAATGATTCAATAATTAAATAATTAAATAATTAAATAATTAATTAATAGTTTAATACTTGAATCTGTAATATTTTCTCCATGTTGATTTTTACTTGTCGATTTAAATAAAAAACAATAAATAATAAATGATTAGAAGAAGAGAATTTCTTACAGGGTTGGCTGCATTTTCTGGATTAATAACTGCAAGTTGCGGTTGGAAGTTAGGTGATGTGAGAGCATCTTCTACCATAGCGAATAAATTTGATAAATTGCATCTTTTTACTTGGAGTCAATACACAGATAGCAACTTATTAAAAACTTTTACTACCCAAACTGGTATCAAAGTACTTGCAGATGTATATGATGCTAATGAAGTAATGCTTGCTAAATTACAAGCAAGTGGTGGTGGTACTTACAGCCTGATTTATCCATCTGATTATATGGTAGGTAAGATGGTAAATCAAGGATTATTAAAACAAATTGATCGCAAACGTTTAATCGGGTTGGATAATTTATTTCCTCGCTTCCAAAATCCCGAATATGACGCGAATAATAATTACAGCGTTCCGATGAGTTGGGGTACTACTGGCTTTATTTACAATTCCGAAGAAATTACTACACCTCCTCAAGATTGGGATTATCTGTGGAAAAATAAAGAAAAACTTTCCAAACGAATTACCTTACTCAATGATGCACGAGAGGTAATTGGTGGAGTTTTAAAAATGCTGGGTTATTCCTATAATTCCCAGAATGAAACTGATATCAAACAAGCTTATGAACAGCTACAAAATTTGAAACCTCACATTGCTGCTTTTAGTACCGATGGATGGAGAAATCAAATCATGTCAGGAGATTTAATCTTAGCAATGTGTTATTCTTCAGATGCTTTTCAAATAACCAGAGAAAACCCTAAATTAAAATACATAACACCTGCAAGCGGTTCATCTTTATGGACTGATACAATTGCCATTCCTAGAACATCTAGTAATCTAAATGGTGCCTATGAATGGATAAACTTCATGTTAAAACCAGAAGTTTCAGCATCCATGAGTCAACGGTTAGGTGTTGCTACTCCAAATAGTGCCGGTTTTGAATTATTGGCTCCAGAAATTCAAAATAATCCAACTTTATTTCCACCAGAAGATGTTTTAGAAAAATGCGAGCGCCTTGCTCCTGTTGGAGAATTTGAACAGGTTTATGAGCGTTACTGGACTAAATTAACCAGTGGGTGAATCGATTTTGGATTTTAGATTTTAGATTTTGGATTTTGGATTGAGAGGAGTTAGTACCACCGGAGTTAGGAATTGTAGAGACGGGGCGTATTGCTACGTCTGTACCGGAGTTAGGAGTACGAGTGTCTTGCTGGCTATATTATACAATAATGCCCCATTACCCATTACCAATTACCAATTACCAGCAATCAAACAACATCTGCCGTCATTTCTTCAGTAAAACCTAAACTTCTACGCTCTTTAAAAAACACCTGTTTCATGCCTTGAGTATAAGGTTTAATTAATTCTTTTTGTTCTGAATCTAAACGACTTTCCATTTCCGAAGCTAAAATTTCACACCATTTTTCAGTTAATTCCCATTTTATTTCAACTCCTTCTACTACCATTGCACATAAAGGAATTAATTCTTGTTCGATTGGTGTCAGACTCTGTTCTAAAAAACATAATAATATATAAGCTTGGAACATATTTAAGTCACGAGAACAAGAATGTGTGATACCACGCTCTGTTAATTTACCTCTTCTACTACGACTAGTAGGTAATAATTCAATTAGCTGACGATAAACTGATTGGGCAATTTCCGACGCAGCTGGCATCATTTGTTCTACAAGCTTTAATTGCGGCGAATTCAACTCATAATTAACAGCATTAAAACACACTCTTTGCCAAGGCATCGCAACTTGTTCTTCAACAAATTTTAAATAAGGTGTTAATAATACTTGTTCGGCAGATGTTAATTTTTTTAGGATTAATTGATTGGTGAAATTTAATTGCGAAGTCATAAAACCAAGACTGCGCCAATCTTTAGATGCTACGTGTTGCTCCTGAAATACAATTAATATCGGTTCTAAAGCATATGCAAGTTCCTCTACTGCTGGTATAACCCACTGAGAAAGAGTGTTATTTTCTATTTCTATTTTTGGTGACTGTTGCTGATAAATTTCCATTAACTTTTTATAAACACGAAAAGCAAATTGTGTAATCCGCCTTGCTTCACTTAAATCTAAAACATTCGGATGAATTTTACCAGCGAACATTAATATAGACTTTATTTATTCAGTTGTATCTTTTTTTACGATAAACCCCGCAATGACCAGTTCACAAAAACTTCATCAAACTTTAGCTATACTTTATTAATTTTTTGTCCGCTTGAGAGATGTGAGCCTTGAAATAGGTATTATATTTGATATAATTTCTGTAACAATCATTACCAACTAGTGTATTTTTTTATTAAGAGCCTAGGATTAGCTGTTGAATTCTAATTTAAACAGCTTTATTGTTGATTTGTACAGAAATATTTCGCGTTACCTTACTTATTATCGAGGATAAACTTACTTGTATGTAAATCAATTGATACTTTATTTTACTCAACATCGTATATATATCTAAGCTATGAGAATATTTAAACAGTATATGTTTTAAATCTGTTTTTTATATAAACTAATCAAGCTGAGACCTCATTTTGTAGTTTTATATACAGTTAAAGATCAAGTAGTTTTTTATATTTGCAAATACTATCAAATTACGCTAGAACTCGACATTAAGATTTAATACCAAATCAAAACAGTAAATAAAACCATAATTGCATTTTTTAACAGTAGTAAATATTACTATTATTTGATAAATGTTGGTTTCTCTATCATTAGACTGGTTTTTTATCTTTTTTGGCATCATGCAACTATTCCTTTATAGTTAAAAGTTTAAAAAATCACTATTTTTTTATTTTAGTTTGATAAGATAATACCTATTAAAAATGTTGTAAATAAGTGAGTCAAATTAAATATAAAACCTCACCCTCAATCCCTCTCCTAATATACGGAGAGGGAAGCCGGAGTCAGGGTTAGGTTTTATCTTATATTTAATTACGCCTACCTACTTATATTGCGTTTATATAATGCATAAAATAAATTTTTTGATGATTTTTCTTGTTAAATAGATTATTTTTAAAAAATTATATCAAAGGATGAATTAAAATAATTGTTGCACTATATTCTAATCTGTTATAATTTTTAATTATGCAGACAATTAAATTAATAAAATAGTAATTTTTCATAGTCTTGTCACTCAGCTTTAAGTATCTTTACTCAATTAAGTTTTGATTTACTTCCTTCAAAAATAATAGAGTTATAATATGTATTTGCTTAGAAAAAACGGTTTTTTTATGCAAATAAAATGAAAAATACGAGTAAAAGCCTGATTAATTATTCATTTATAAATTGACAGATAACATGATATTTATTAATATTTTTTCTTTGTAAATTCTAATTATCAGTTGTTACATTAAATATTGGATGTAGTTTTTATCGACTACATTTTTCACACATTAAAGGGAGAAAATCTAGATATGCAATTAGAAGATATCGCCGCTATTCAAAAAGTAGAAGAACAAGCATGGCAACAACTGCAAAAGTCAATTCTTTACTATCAAGGTCGTCCAGTCGGTACAGTAGCGGCTGTGGATGAAAGTGTAGATTCATTAAACTATGACCAATGTTTTGTTCGAGATTTTGCTTCATCCGCTCTACTTTTCTTAATTAAAGGGCAAACGGATATAGTCCGCAATTTTTTAGAAGAAACTTTGAAATTGCAACCCAAAAATAACCAGTTGGATGCTTATAAACCCGGACAAGGTATCATGCCAGCTAGTTTTAAAGTGGTATCTCATGATGGGGAAGAGTATTTAGAAGCTGATTTTGGCGAACACGCCATCGCAAGAGTTACACCAATTGATTCTTGTTTTTGGTGGCTGATTATTTTACGTGCTTATGTAGTCGCAACCAAAGATTATTCACTGGTATATCAACCCGAATTTCAAAAAGGTATTGGGTTGATTTTAGAACTTTGTTTAGCAACTCGTTTTGATATGTATCCAACACTGTTGGTTCCCGATGGTGCTTGCATGATTGATAGACGTTTGGGTATTTACGGACATCCTTTAGAAATTCAATCTTTGTTTTATGCAGCATTACGTGCGGCGCGAGAAATGTTAATCTGTCATGGTAATCAAGATTTGGTGATTGCCATCGACAATCGTTTACCTATTTTACGCGCTCATATTCGTAAGCATTATTGGATAGATATTAAGCGTCTGAATGCTATTTATCGTTATAAAGGTGAAGAATACGGCAAAGAAGCTGTTAACCAATTTAATATATATGTAGATTCACTTCCTTACTATGAATTAGATAAATGGTTGCCGAAAAAAGGTGGTTATTTAGCAGGTAATATTGGGCCATCACAGTTAGATACTCGTTTCTTTTCTTTAGGAAATTTGATGGCAATTATTTGCGATTTAGCAACTGAAGAACAATCACAAGCCATTATGACTCTTATTGAAAAGAGATGGGAAGATTTAGTCGGAGATATGCCGATGAAAATTACTTTTCCGGCATTAGAAAATGAAGAATATAGACTTATAACTGGATGCGATCCGAAAAATATTCCTTGGTCTTATCATAATGGTGGAAGTTGGCCAGTTTTAATGTGGATGTTAGCAGCAGCAGCAATTAAAACAAACAGAGTATGTATTGCTGAAAGAGCTATTAGTGTTGCTCAATTACGGCTGCAAGAAGATGAGTGGCCAGAATATTATGATGGTAAACGGGGAAGATTAATTGGTAAGCAAGCCAGAAAATATCAAACTTGGACAATTGCCGGATTACTCTTAGCCAAAGAAATGATTAAAGAACCATCTAATTTATCTTTGGTGAATTTTGAGCCATTTACCATAGAAGAAGCTTCTAGGGCTTGCGAATTTGAAATTGATAGCTTTGATGCTTAATTTGGTGAATTTAATTTGGTAAATTGAATCTCTCTCGCAATGTAAAATAAAGTGAGGGAGATTGTTTTTTATAGGTTAAAGGTTACGAGTTAGTTGACAGTTGACAGTTGACAGTTGACAGTTATTTCTCCCCATCCCCCCATTCCCCCATCTTATATGATTTCCCCGCGTCAACAAGCTTTAATAGCCCTACGAGATGTTCATATGGGGGCTTATGCTGATGTAGCATTAGATCGAGTACTGCAAAAAGCTGATTTACCAGATCGCGATCGCCGTTTGGTCACGGAATTGGTTTATGGTAGTGTGAGAAGAGTGCGAACTCTTGATGCAATTATTGACCAATTAGCCAAAAAAAAATCCCATCAACAACCTTTATTGCTCCGGACTATCTTACATTTAGGTTTATATCAACTACAATTTCAACAACGAATTCCTCCTAGTGCTGCTGTTAATACTACCGTTCAATTAGCGAAAGATCATGGTTTTTCAGGTCTTTCTGGTTTTGTTAATGGCTTGTTAAGACAGTATATTCGGCTAGGGGAAGAGGCAGGAGAAGATTTTACTATTCCCCTAAAATTACCAGAAAATCCTGTGAAAAGATTGGGGATTTTACATAGTTTTCCCGACTGGATTGTCAGTTTATGGTTAGAACAATTTGGTTTTTCAGAAACAGAAAAATTATGTGAATGGATGAACCAAACCCCAAGTATTGATTTACGAGTCAATCAACTTCGTTCTTGTTGTGAAGAAGTTGAAACCGCTTTACAAAATCAAGGTATTTTGTCTGAACGCATTCCTAGTTTACCCCATGCCTTACGATTATTAAGTCATCCTGGCTCAATTAAGAATTTACCTGGTTTTAATCAAGGATGGTGGACAGTACAAGATAGTAGCGCTCAATTAGTGAGTTATTTACTGAATCCTCAACAAGATGAAGTGATAATTGATGCTTGTGCTGCACCAGGCGGTAAAACAACCCATATCGCTGAATTAATGGGAGATACAGGGAAAATTTGGGCTTGCGATCGCACTGATTCACGTCTACGTAAGCTGCAACAAAATACTCAACGTCTCAATTTAAATTCAATTCAAATTTGTATTGGTGATAGTCGCAAATTAACTCAATTTCAAAATTCTGCGGATAAAGTATTACTTGATGTTCCTTGTTCAGGTTTGGGAACTCTCCACCGTCACGCTGATGCACGTTTCCGACAAACTCCGGAAAGTGTAGAGGAACTTTCTACGCTTCAAAAAGAACTATTGTTACATAGTTCAACTTTCCTCAAAGATAATGGTTCTTTAGTTTATTCTACCTGTACACTGCATCCAGCAGAAAACGAAGGCGTTATCAAGTGGTTTTTAGAATCCCATCCTAATTGGGAAATCCAACCCCCCGATATTAATTCACCCATCCATGATTATTCTACTTGTGAAGGTTGGATTAAAGTATTACCCCATAAACACAACATGGATGGTTTTTTTATGGTGCGTTTAAGAAAAAAGCACAATTAAAATTGTAAAATTTCGTTAATAGAAAAAATTTAAAGGAGGCAACTATGGTTAGCAATCCTGATGTCAAAAAATTGTTAAAAATCTTAATTGCAGCAGCTTGGATTGATGGTACAATTCAACCGGAAGAAAGAGAATATCTTCTACAAATAGCCAAACAAAAGCATATCGCTACAGATCCAGAAATTAAGCCCTGGTTATATGAATTAGTCCCTGTAAAACCAGCGGAGTGCTACGAATGGGTTCAGGAATATTTAGGAGATTCTCCTAGTGCTGAAGATTATCAAAATTTAATTCAAGATATCAGCGGTTTAATTTACAGTGATGGAGAAGTAGCGGTTGAAGAAGCCAAGTTATTAGCCAAATTACAGCAATTATCTGACGAGAGCGAATCAAATCAAGGGCATTTAAATACCATTCTCAAACAGATTCAAAAACTCTACCGTCGTTGGGTTGAAGTGCAAAACTGAGAAATAGTTAGGAATCAGTTGTAGAGACGGGGCGTATTGCTACGTCTGTCGTCATCGTTTTGCTATCCTGCATTTCATTCATCGTATAAATACTAGTATTTAAAGCAAGAATTATTGCTTTGATAAAGAACTCACGATACCTCTGGAAACTCTGAAAGTGTTAGTGTTAGGCTGCAATCAGTTTAATAATCACTTGCATAAAATTTTCAGAAATCGTGAGTATGTTTTCAATTTTTAAAACACCATATCAAAAAGCAGTTTTATTTAGTGTTGGTAGTATAGCCAGTCTTGCGACAACTGGAATCATGGCGAATCCAGTACAAGCTGCAACTATGTTTTATAATTCCGAATTTAACCTCACTTCAAATAGTTTAAATAGTGAAGTTGCAACCGGAAATTTTTCCTTCACCAAAACTGAACTCGCATCCGGTAAATTCAGTTACAAGCTGACATCCTTTGATGCATCTTTTGGAGCCTTTGGAATTAGTAAAAATTTAACTTTGAGCGATATCAAAGCAAATCCAACACCATTTACCGCACTCAACCAGGCTTTTGTACCAGACAAATATCAAAATATCTTACCAAGTGTGTTAACAGGAGAAAATTCTAATTATGTCGGAGATGGTGATTTTCCACCAGATGACTTTACTTACCAATTTACTGGAGAAGAGTTTCAAGATATTCAGAATAAATTGACTCCATTTGTATCTGCTTTTATACCATCTATTGATACTCAACAAGCAACAAGTTTACTAAATTTAGCTTTCAGTCAAGGTGGAAAAATCAACTTTACAACTACACAAGTTTCCGAACCGACATTTGTCCAAACATCAGTTCCAGAACCAACTACAATATTCGGAATTGGCATTGTAGGAGTTGGATTAGCAGCCACCCGCCGCAAAAGTCTAGCTAAGCAAATTAAACAGAAAACAGCCGTGCAATCGCAAAACTATTAAAACTAAGTCGGAGGAGTCACCTCCGGCTTATTTTAAATTAATTTACGACTCGTAAGGAACAAAGGTTTTCTTGGTAGCATTACAGATGGGACAATGCCAATCTTCGGGAATATCCTTGAATGGTGTTCCCGCTGCAATTCCAGAATCTGCATCACCGACTACGGGGTCGTATATCATCGAACATTGACGGCAAATCCATTTTTGTGTAGCTGGGTCGTTATTTGCTTTATTCTGTGGGGCAGATTTACCATTCAACGTTTCTAAAGCTTCCGTATATTTACGCGCATGATGATTCTCTATGTTCGTTAAAAGACCAAAGTTATGTGTGGCTTTGCGGAACATCTCAGCGTGTTCGCGGGATTCTGCTTCTTGGGTTTCAAACTCCGCTACCGCTTTACCATCTCTATCTGCACGTGCTTCTTCTGTAAAACCCGGATACATGATTTCATACTCGTAGGTTTCACCTTCTACCGCTAATTCTAAACACCGTGCGGCGATCGCCTTTTTTTGTTTTTCAGTTAAAGACTTCGCATCATCTACTACCAACTCTGGATGCATTAACCGAAAGTGAGCAAAAGCGTGTTCTGTCTCCTGATTCGCAGTCTCCTTAAATAGCTTGGAAAGTTCGCTCATTCCCAACTTTTTCGTGACTTCCGCAAAAAATAAATATTTCCGATTTGCCATCGACTCCCCACCAAAAGCCGCTTCCAAGTTCTTCGCGGTGTTGGAATTTGATAAATCCATGTTGTGCAACCTCTCTTTTATTCTACGCTGACAAGATTACTGTTTTAGTATCTCTAATCCGTAGTCGTTATGAATTTGATTATATCTTAAATAAAGTCATTATGACTATGGATAAATCAAATTTTTTTCTAAGGTGGGTGAGAAGTCGGGTTTTTAGAGTGATTGTTTTAACCTTTTTGATTATCCGATTTAAATCGTCCTTCCAGAAAATCGCGCTTTTGTAAATGTTTGGTATCGCGCCCGCTAACCCGCTTGCGCCACATCCGGAAACTGGATTGCTTCATATAGCGACGCATCACGGCTATAACTTCTTTTTCGCTCAAGCCAAATTGTATTTCAATTGCTTCAAACGGGGTTCTATCTTCCCAAGCCATTTCAATTACGCGGTCAATAATTTCGGTACTTAATTCTGGTAATTTACTCATAAATAAAAGGTTAAAGGTCTACTGTCCACTGTCAACTGTCCACTGTCAACTGTCAACTGTCCCCCCATTTCCCATATTAACAATCCCTGACCACTGGACTTTTCCTTGTTTAGCGCGACGGTGGGAAAAGAAGTTTTCTGGGTTTTGATAGGTACAGTAAGGAGCTAAGGAAATTTGTTCGGGACTGATTCCGAGTTGTTCCATTTGTAACGCGCTGACTTGTCGCACGTCTATACGGACTTTTCCGGGTTCTGAGTCGGGAAATAAAGGAGAATTATCTAGTTCTTGTAAAGCATTGATAATTGCTTTTTTGTCTTCTTCAGGTATAAGAGTTGAAGCTAGTTGAATTGCAACATCTTCAGAAACTTGGTAAACTTCTCCTGAAATCGCTGGTCCCATAGCAATTCGTAAATCTTGGAGCTTGCTTCCTTGAGACTGCATCCGGGAAATAGCTTGAGGAATGATTTTTTTTGCAGTACCACGCCATCCAGCATGAACTGCTGCTACTTGTCCGGTTTTGACATCGCCAATTAATGCCGGAGTACAATCCGCACTCGCTGTCCACACGGCTTGCAATGGTTGTTCACCAATCAACCCATCTGCTTTTGCTAAGATTGTGTCTCCTACCTGCTCTACTTCATCACCACCTAGACTGAGCTTGTATTCAATTTCCCGTGGGGTCAGAACCTCATTGCCATGTACCTGCTTAAGACGATAAAATGATGCTTCTTGGTGAAGTATCTTGGTCATATCTTCAAGAGTATGAGACGAGAACTGTTGGGTGAAAAAGCCGTGGGGAAATTGGGAGAGCAGACTGCAACTCAAATAAGGCAATTCCTGCCAACTGTGCCAGTGCCAACTATGCATACTAGTTTTCCTTTGTAGTATTAATTAATAAATTTTAATTTCGTCAATTCATGCTAACTTGAATAAGCTAATTTCGGTTATGTGCTGTGGTATTAAATAAGCAAAAGCTGAAAGCTGAACTTTTGGCAGAAGGTGAAAATACTTGTTTACCTTTTGACTTGCATATCTTTGAAAGTGTCGCTTCAACAAACAAAACTTTATGGGAATTGCTGGCTCAAGAACCCTCCTCCATTAGCAATAGCGAGTTTTCCCCGATTAAAACAACTCACAGTGATTCACGATATGTAGTAATCGCAGCAGAACAAACTAGCGGACGCGGACAATGGGGTCGTAAGTGGGTATCTTCACGGGGTGGTTTGTATCTTTCTTATGGATTTGTTCCTAAATTAGATATAAATTCAGGTTATCAATTAACTTTAGCTTCTGCTTGGGGGATTGCCGAACAATTGAGAAAATATGGTATTGATGTTGAAATCAAATGGCCCAATGATTTAGTGTTGGATGGTCGTAAGTTAGGGGGAATTTTAACTGAAACCAAAGTCCGTACTAGTAAAATTACTCAAGCAGTAATTGGGGTTGGAATTAATTGGACAAATCCAGTTCCTTCTAACGGGGTTAATTTGGATTCTTGGAATAACCAAGGAAGTCCAAGCAAAATTTCTTGTTTAGAAAAATTAGCTGCTGTGGTTTTGCTGGGAATAGATTCCGGTATACAGTGTTTAGAACAAGAAGGAGTCAATATATTATTGTCTCGCTATACCAAATTGCTTTCTAATTTGGGCGACATAGTTAAGGTTAATGATAATTTTTCCGGAACTGTAATTGGGGTTACTTCTACAGGAAATCTTCATCTTCGTAGATCAACTTCGGATACTTTTTCTGTAAAACCATCATCCATTTACCTCCAGCCCGGTACAATCAGTTTAGGCTACCGTAATTCTTCGGATTGATTTGCCTGTTGTTGTCCCAAACTTAAAATTGAGACAATAACTTACTGAAGTTATCTGTAAGTCATAATTACACAAGAGATTATTTAGAAAACAATGACGCAGCGCAAAAACTCTGCCCATAACCATCCGCAATCATCATGGCAGCGCTCGCTACCAGCGCAAAGCCTTTGTTGGCTTGGCAGCTTTAGCTTACTGAGCAGCGGCTTTGTAGTTGCCCAAACAACTTCAGGAATAGACAATATTGTTCCTACTGAAACATCCTCACAAGCAACGAGCGGTGAAAAAGCCACACAAAATAAACCTATTATTATCAGTGACGCTCCTACACCAGAGCCACCTCAGCCTAAAGTCGAATTTTCTGAACGTCGAGCTAGGCTTAAACAAAGATTATCGGTCAAAAAAGATCATCAAGAAAAAACAACCACTTTAAGAACTAAATTAAAACGTCCTTCTACTACAAATCCTGTAGTTGTCAGGGAAAGAAAGCCAGTACCGACTTCACCTTCTAGTGTAGTTATTCAGACAAAACCTCAATCACAGCCCACAGCGTCAAAAGCTCCGATTGATTCACCTCGGCAAACTCGCACAATTCTTCCTAGAACTAGTTCTGTAAGTGAATCGAACAAAGATTACAATAACGCTTTAATTGACCCGACTAATTACGGTAAGAAGTATCAAGCACCCAATTCCGTAGTAGTTACAGGACGTAAGAGTGGTTGTCAATCGGTTGCTAGCGGACAAGGAATTTCTGGTAATTGTGCGACTTCTGTAAGTCAATCTCAGGCTAGTTCGAGAAAAACTCCCGCCAAGAAATCAACACCTACCTGGTTGAGAGAAAGTCAAAATGCTTCAGTAGGAATGGTTACAGCACCTGCAAAAGTCAAAAAAACAGCATCATCTCCGACTCAAGTTAGTTCTAGGGAAGTAACTCAAACTGTATTGCCGAATAAATCGGTTAATACATATCGTCCTAGCCAAACTATTAAGCGTGTTGCTTCAATTACACCTAATATAGTCAAAAATGCTGTGAGAACTGCTGCTCCGGCTGCTCCGGCTGCTCCTATTAACAGATCAGTAAGCCGAGCTGCTTCTCGTAGTCCCAAACAAGCCTACAGTTCCAGTCGTTTTATTCCGCAACCCAGCAGCTTTACCCCCCAGACTACAGTTAGCCAAGCAGCCATTGCACCCAGTGGTGGAATGTTGCCAGCACCAATCACAGCGAATAATACCGCACCTCGTCCTAGTGCTGTAGCTTATAACATTCCCCTGGCATCTTCATTACCAAAAGTTACTTATAGTGGTAGTGCTTATGGTGGTGTTTATAGCTCCAATTACAATCACAATGGATTCGTATTTCCTCTTTCCGTACCTTCAGCAATCAGTTCAGTATTTGGTTGGAGACAACATCCATTAACTGGCGATCGCCGTTTCCATTCGGGTATAGATTTAGCAGCGGCAACTGGAACCCCGGTTTTAGCGGCTGATTCAGGACAAGTGGAAATTGCCGATTGGGTAGGCGGTTACGGTATAACGGTTGTATTAAATCACAACAGCGCCCAGCAAACACTCTACGGTCATATGTCTGAACTATTCGTCCGTCCAGGTCAATGGGTAGAACGAGGAACCGTTATCGGGCGTGTAGGTAGTACTGGTAATTCTACGGGACCTCATCTACATTTTGAAACCCGTCAACTAACTCCCAACGGTTGGGTGGCAACAAATCCAGGAACGCAGTTACAGTACTCACTCAATCAGTTCCTGCAATCTTTACAGACAGCTCAAGTTGTTGAAGAGTAGGGAATAGGGTGATGGGGTGATGGGGAGAAATTAACCATCAACCATCAACCATCAACTATCAACCAACTACTCCCTACTCCCTTTTCACAAATACCCGTGTTCAGCTAAAAATGTGGATGTAATTTCATTTTGGGCAGGTTGAGATGAAAGTGAATGATTTTCCTTACCAAAATAAATAAATTTCTCTACGTATTTACCGAGAATATCACCTTCTAAGTTTACCAAACTACCCGGAATTAAATCGCGAAGATTTGTTTCAGCATAAGTAACGGGAATCACAGCTACTTTAAACTGGGAAATCTCTGGATCGTAATCAGCTACAGTCAGGCTGATACCATTGATAGCAATACTTCCTTTGGGGACTATATAGCGGTCAATGGTTGATGGCGCTTTAAAGGTCATTTCCCAAGAAGTCGCTGTTTGTTCGGAACAGATCAACTTACCTATCCCGTCAACGTGTCCCATGACAAAATGACCGCCTATTTTACTCCCAACTCTTAAAGAAGTTTCTAGATTGACGTAGCGTTGTTGAGTTGCCAATTCTCCCAGAGTTGTGCGACTTAAAGTTTCGGGGGAAGCAGTGGCAATAAAACCGTCTTTCAAGACATCTTCTACTGTCAAACAAACCCCATCTACTGCTACGCTATCACCATAAGCTAAGTCTTTCATAATTGCCGACCATGAAGAGGGAGTGCAAGTAATTTGCCAAGAATCTCCCCCAAGGGATCTCATCGTTCCGAATGCTTGAATTATTCCTGTAAACACGGTTTTTTTGTCCAACTAACTCTATATTTTGCTTATTTTCAACTTAAATTAATTAGTATTTCTGCCATATTCTTTTATAAGCAAGTATAATTTTTAACTGCTAAATGTATAGACCTACAAACACATTTCAGCAAAGACAGGGCATACTGGGGTAAGTACATTATTGTAGAACTAATAAGGTTAGACTGGGAGCTGTTATTCACGACCCTAAAGGGAGTTTAATAGAAGCAATTATAGAAAATTAGGACTTATGTTGAGATTTTTTCAAACTTGCCTGGGCAAGAGTATTATTTGTTACCAATTTTGTCGAAGCGCTCAAAGGAATGTAGAGGCATAGTCGATGATTGAAATGAAAGTTGCTGGCATAGCGTTGGATGCAATTACTCGCAGTCCGATAGTACTTCTCAAAGATGCAACAGATCGCCGGGCTTTGCCAATTTATATTGGTCAAGAACAAGCGAGAGCCATTATGGCGGCACAGGAGAATCAAAAAGCTCCTAGACCGTTGACCCACGATTTGATTGTGAATATTCTAGAAGAGTGGAATATGGTTTTAGAAAAAGTGATTATCCACTCCTTGCAAAAAGACACTTTTTATGCATCTTTAATTTTAAAGCAAGGTGAGACCCAAAAAGAAATTGACGCTCGTCCGAGCGATGCTATCGCCATTGCATTGCGTACAAATACACCAATTTGGGTAATGGAAGAAGTGGTTGCGGATGCTTCAATTCCGGTGGATAGGGATGCCGATGAAGCTGAACAAGAAGCCTTCCGGGAATTTGTATCTAATCTCCGTCCAGAAGATTTAATCAAGCGTTTTGGTGATAGTACTAGTAATAGCTAACAATTTTAGATTGGGGATTTTGGATTTTGGATTCGGGTTATGCTGCTATAAGTATTCTTCTCTAAACTTCCCTCTAATTAATCTAAAATCTAAAATCTAAAATCTAAAATCCAAAATCCAAAATTAGAAAAATGCGATACCGACGCTTTGGGAAAACAAATCTACATTTATCAGTGTTTTCCTTGGGAACAATGCGCTATCTAGCTTCACTTGCTAATGCAAGACAAACTATTACTGAAGCGGTAGCGCAAGGGATTAATCATATCGAAACTGCTAGTGGTTATGGCAAAAGTGAGGAGTATTTGGGTGAAGTACTTAAAACCCGATTGCCTTTATCCCGCGAGAAATTGTATATCACTAGCAAAATCCCACCCACAGCTGATGCTGATTCGATGCGTCGGTGCATCGACAAGTCTTTACAGCGATTACAGCTAGATTACCTTGATTGTTTGGGGATTCACGGCTTAAATACCTGGGAGCATCTAGATTGGGTGCTGGCTGAAAATGGCTGTATGCAAGCGGTGCGAGAAGCTGTTAGTGATGGTAGAGTACGTCATGTCGGTTTCTCCACTCATGCACCCTTAGAAATAATTTTGGCGGCAATCAATACAGATTTTTTTGAATTTGTCAATCTGCATTATTACTATTTTTTTCAGCGTAATCAGAAAGCGGTTGAGTTAGCAGCAGAAAAAGATATGGGCGTTTTTATTATTTCTCCTGCCGATAAAGGAGGAAAATTATATACGCCACCGGATAAATTAAAAGAATTAACTTGTCCGTTTTCTCCCTTAGAATTAAATTATCGTTTTTTACTCAGTGATAAGCGGGTTACAACATTAAGTGTAGGTGCTGCAACTCCTGACGAATTGATTGAACCTTTAAAAGTTGCTGATCATGATGGAGAATTAAAATTAGCAGAAATTAGAGTATTTAAAAGATTAGAAAATCATCAAAATACAGTTTTAGATACTGAGAAATGCAGTCAGTGTTATGAATGTTTACCATGTCCCGAAAATATTAATATTCCTGAAGTATTACGACTGCGGAATTTAGCTGTAGCATACCATATGACAGATTATGGAAAATATCGTTACGGGATGTTTGAAAATGCTGGACATTGGTTTCCTGGAATGAAAGGTAGTCGGTGTACAGAATGTGGGGAATGTTTACCGAAGTGTCCGGAAAAATTAGATATTCCGGCTTTATTGAAAGATACTCATGAGAGATTGAAAGGGAAAGAAGGAAGGAGATTGTGGGAGTGAAGGGGTTTGGATTTTAGATGATTATTTTATAGATAAAAGCGATTATTTAAGTTTAATTTTATTCCTAATTATGCAAATAACCCAACAGCGCTATTACACCCCCGAAGAATACCTGGAATTAGAAGAAACTGCCAACAATAAAAGCGAATACATTGATGGAGAAATTATTCCGATGGCGGGTGCATCTACAAATCATAATCGGATAGCAGGTAATTTATATTCTGCGGCTAATGTTGCTTTTAAAAAAGAAAATTACGAAGCTTTTATCAGTGATGTGCGTTTGTGGATACCGAAGCGACGGATTTACACTTATCCTGACGTAATGATTGTAGCTGATGAACCGAAGTATTATAACAACCGCACGGATACGATTTTAAACCCACAGGTGATTATAGAAGTTTTATCTAAATCGACTAAAGGTTATGACAAAGAAGGTAAATTTGAAACTTATCGTACCATTGAATCTTTTCAAGAATATCTATTAATTGACCAAACTAAAATTCATGTTGAGCAATATTCTAAAACTGGAAAGAAACGATGGATGATGTGCGAATATGACGAGGAAGATGAGAATATTACTTTTAATAGTGTACCTTTTGAAATTTCGCTGCAAGATTTATATAACAAGGTAAAGTTTGAAGCGGTTGAGTTGAAAAATGATGGTGATGCGGTTTAGTTATAAAGCGTATATCCCTTCTTCCACCTTCTTGATTAATAATTAACAACAAACTTGTTTTAAAGAGCTATGGAAACGACTGAAATTATTCAAGTACTTTCAAACTTAAGTAGCAACGAACGCTTACAAGTTGCTGAAGCTGCTTTGTTACTAATTCGTCAAGAACAACATTTACTTACAAGAGAGCAGCAACAACAACAGTTAGGGTTGGCTGCGATGACAGCAATTGCTGACTATGCTCCAGGAGGAGAATTAAACGTTTTTACTGCTATCGATGGTGAGGAATTTTACGAATATTCAGATGACGAATTAACTGATAAGGATACTCATGCATAGAGGTGAAATCTGGTTAGTTAATTTAGATCCAACAATCGGTAAAGAAATTAGCAAAACTCTCAGATACACAAATGGAATTGGTTTCACAAGCATTAGCTATAGTTTTAAGCATTGTTTAAAATTAATCATACTTAAGTTTTGCAAGTTTTTTTCACACCACCAACGATACAATCACAATGGTGTTATCTGACTTCCCACAACCCGTTATGAAAAGTAACTCCCCACAAATACCCGAACTTCTTGCTCCTGCTGGTAATTGGGAATGCGCGAAAGCTGCTGTCGAAAATGGTGCGGATGCGATTTATTTTGGTTTGGATAAATTCAACGCTAGAATGCGTGCGGAAAATTTCACCGAGGCTAATTTACCGGAATTAATCAAGTTTCTTCACCTCCGAGGAGTGAAGGGTTATGTTACTTTAAATACCCTGGTTTTTCCCCAGGAACTCAAACAAGCACAGCGCTACATTAAATCAATCATTGCCGCTGGAGTTGATGCGGTGATTGTTCAAGATGTCGGTATTTGTCGTCTGATTCGTCACTTTTCATCAGACTTTCCTATCCATGCTTCTACGCAGATGACGGTAACTAGTGCTGTTGGGGTAGAGTTTGCTAAAGAACTTGGTTGTAATTTGGTGGTATTAGCAAGGGAATGTTCGATTAAGGAAATTAATCAAATACAGCAACAAACACAAACTTCTTTACCTTTGGAAGTATTTGTTCATGGGGCTTTGTGCGTTGCTTATTCCGGACAATGTTTGACTAGTGAGGCTTTGGGAGGACGTTCAGCTAATCGTGGTGAATGCGCTCAAGCTTGTCGGATGACCTATGAGTTAATCGCAGATGGGGAAACTGTAGATTTAGGCGAACCTACTCCGTATGGGCTTCGCCAACGCAAATATCTCCTCAGTCCTCAAGATTTATCTGGATTGGAAGTTTTGCCGGATTTGGTGAAGTCTGGGGTGAGTTGTTTAAAAATTGAAGGACGATTGAAGTCACCGGAGTATGTGGCAAATGTAACCAGGGTTTATCGAGAAGCGTTAGATAGGTTAAAGGTCAAAGGTCAAAGGTCAAAAGTTGAGGATTCGTCTCAAAATTCCAAGCAAAAATACAATCTGGAAATGGCATTTTCGCGGGGAATTTATACAGGATGGTTCAGTGGAATCAACAATCAAGAATTAGTTCACGCTCGGTTTGGTAAGAAGCGTGGAGTTTATTTAGGAAAAGTCAAAAGTATTAACAAAGAAAAAGTCACCATATGTAGAGACGTTATACATAACGTCTCCCCACATCCCGTCTCCCCACATCCCGTCTCCCCAAATCACATCTCCCCAAATCACGTCTCCATCCCCATAAAACCCGGTGATGGTGTAGTGTTTGACTGCGGACACCCGGAAATGAAGGAGGAAGGAGGTAGAATTTATGCAGTGGAAAATCAAGGTCAAGATATTGTATTAAGCTTTGGCAAAGGTAATTTAAATTGGGGACGAATTCATCTTGGTGATAAGCTGTGGAAAACTTCCGATCCGGAACTTGATAAGCAGTTACGGCAAAGCTTTGCGGGAGATAATCCGAAGTTTCAACGTCCGATTTCTGTAGAGCTATATGGGGAATTAGGACAAAAATTAGTAGCTATTGCTCGTGATGAAATTGGTCATGTGGTGCAGGTAGAATCTGAAGTTAAACTGGTTGAAGCGCAGAATAAACCTTTAACAACAGAAAGATTACAAGAGCAATTTGGACGTTTAGGTAACACTTCTTTTTGTTTAGAAGACTTGACAAATTGCATCAAAGGTGGATTGATGTTGCCGGTAAGCGAATTAAATAAAATGCGTCGAGAAATTGTAGCAAAGTTAGAAGAATTACGAAGTCAGCCCAAGCGGTGGGTAATTAATGAAAACGCTTCTCTAAAAAACTTACTTCCCGCTTTTGATTCCTCTACTATTAATAATTCTGCAAATTTAATAGTTTTAGTTAGAAATATTAAGCAATTAGAAGTAGTATTAAAAACCGGAATAAAAACTATATATTGTGAATTTGAAGACACCAGAAAATATCGGGAAGCAGTTAATAAAGCAAAAAATTATTCTCCCTATCCCCCTCTACTCTTTGTGGCTGCACCGAGAATTACAAAACCTTCGGAAAATTGGATTTTACAACAAGTAATTAATTCTCATGCTGATGGTTATTTGATTCGGAATTATGACCATTTAAAGTTTTTTGATCAAGAACAATGTATTGGGGATTTTTCGTTAAATGTAGCTAATCCGTTAACAGCAAATTACTTTAAAACAAAGTTTAATTTACAACGACTTACTGCTTCTTATGACTTAAATATTCATCAACTCCAAGATTTATTAAAAACTTCGCCTCCTGAATGGTATGAGGTGACAATACATCAACATATGCCAATGTTTCATATGGAACATTGCGTTTTTTGTGCTTTTTTATCTGATGGTACTGACTTCCGCAATTGTGGAAGACCTTGTGAACAATATGACGTAAAAATTAAAGATAGAGTGGGAACCGAACACGTTTTACAAGCTGATGCTGGTTGTAGAAATACAGTATTTAACGGTACCGCTCAAACTGGTGCAGAGTACGTAAACAAACTGTTGGAATTGGGTTTACAAAACTTTCGGATTGAATTTGTTAACGAAAGTCCTCAAGAAGTTGAGCAAACTATATATAGATATCAACAACTACTCAATGGTGAAATAAAAGGTTCACAATTGTGGCGAGAATTGAATTTACAAAGTCAATTGGGTGTGACTCGTGGAACTGTTGTTAGTTGATTTATTAATATGTAAAAAATGAGTTTAACGACAATTATAGAAGTCGGGTTTTTATGACTGTTTTCTGTTGTTACGGATATTTATCCTAAAAACCCGACTTCTTACCTCACAAGGTTGTTAATTAATAGTTGATAATTGATTCTGCACCAAATTTGAATCCTTGGTATTTTCCCAGCATCGGTGAATACGCTTCCAAATTGGAAAAACAAGGTTTTGAAGTTATCTACAGTCATTTGTTTTCTCGTCCAACTTTATTGGAAGACAAAGATAATGGTTTAGCAAATTGGATAAAAATGTTTGCTGCAAATTTCTTGAAGGAATTATCTGAAAAAGAAAAGATGGTTGTAATTAATGATGTAGAAAAACAGTTAAAATCAAAGCTTTATCAAGAAGGAAATTGGTTTGCAGACTATCGACGTATTCAGTTTAAAGCAATAAAAAAGTAGGTTAAAGCTAACAGATTAACAATCAACCATCAACTATCAACTATCAATTATCAACCATCAACTATCAACATTTTTATCATGGAATCAATAATATTTTTATTCACCGCATCATTGCTTGCAGGAATCTTTAATGGTGTGGCTGGTGGTGGTGGTTTGATTGCGTTTCCTGCACTTTTAATAACAGGAGTACCAGCAATTAATGCTAATGCTACTAATGCAGCAGCACTATGGTTTGGTACAGTTGCAAGTACTATTGCTTATCGTCGCGAATTTTCAACACAACGCAACTCATTACTATTATTAAGTTGCGTCAGCTTCATGGGAGGAATTATCGGTTCTTATTTACTTTTACACACATCTCAAGCTAAGTTTTCTGCTTTAATTCCCTACTTAATGTTAATAGCAACGCTATTATTTATTGTTAGTCCACCATTAATTAAATGGTTAAACAAACGCAGTTTAAATTCATCTAATTTTCGTTTACCATTAATTATTATTTTAGCTTTACAGCTAGTTATCGCAATTTATGGAGGTTACTTTGGTGGTGGTAGCGGAATTTTGATGTTAGCGGGACTTAAACAATTATAAGAGCAAAAATAGGTTAGAATACTTATGTAGCAAAT
>JACYMD010000092.1 GCA_015272215.1 Rivularia sp. T60_A2020_040
TGAAGAAAATCTCAGTAAAAACCCTTTTGTGACAGTTGAGGTGCGGAATGTGGGTCCTTTAACTTGGAGTAGATACCAGAATAGCGAATCTAAAAATAAATCATTTAGCGAAAAATTTATCATAAAACTGGAGCAACCATTAACTACACCACAAGGCTTTGTAGTTTTACCAAAAGGCTCTCGAATAGTAGCTACTCTCAGCAATGTTAACGAAGCAGGGTTTGTCTCCCTCCAAGCAACTCAGGTGGTAACTGATGGTAAAGAATATAATCTACCTCCAAATGCGATAGCGAAGCGCTGCTGCAAGCAGATCGCAATTCGTGGAAATTCCGGTCAACCTTTAATTGCATCTCGTTTGAACAGTAATAAGGGAGAAGTTGCACGACGAGATGCACAAATATTCACAGTTGGTTCCTTAGCTAAAGTCGGTAAAGTTATTAATCAGCCAAAGGAAGAACAAATATCAACTAGCAGTGGATTTGGTGGTACTAATTCTTTTTCGTCTGTTAGAAGAAGTCGAGAAAATATTTTAGGAGCGGTTTTAGAAGGAGGATTTGAACCGCTAACTCAACAAATTCTCAAACGCAATCAGCAAGCATTACAAGAAATTCAACAACAAGAAGATGTTTGGTATGTCAAAGCTGGTACGAATGTGCAGGTATTTGTTAATCAATCTTTTCAATTTTAAAAACTTTTAGTCATGAAGATTTTTCTGCGAAATTTAACTATTATTTCGACTACGGTTGCTTTTACTATTTTTTGGCAACCTGTAAAAGGTGAAACGATAGGTAATAGAGTAAAGAGTGTTTCAGTTAATGTTGCAACTGGGAATAGTTCACAAAGTATACCAAAAATAGAGTTATCACCAGGATATGGTATGAATATTTCATTTATTAGAAATGGTGAAATCGTAGAGAAAGTATGGTTAGATAATCCGACATTTGCATCTCTCGATGTTGACGGCTGTTTATCCACAGAAGGGAGAGAATGTGATAAAGAAGGAGCAACGGTAATACATTTACGACGAATCAATCCGCTAAAAGTACCACAGTTACACAACTCAAATACAAGCTTGCTAACCGTAATTGCAAAAGGTAAAGCTGGGAGAAAACTATATTTATTTCAGGTAGATATGAGTGATAAAAAACCTAATTACCATACTATCGAAATTACACCTGACATCAATACATTTCCAGAAACAACCGATTTTTATAACATCAAAAATAGTAATACATTGCAGTCTCTTAGTAGAGGGTTGAAAATTATCAATAATCAAGGATTAATTAGTAGCGAATCTCGCTTATGGTCAAGAATAAGAACCCTTTTAATCAAGAGAAGAATGGGAGAATCTATAAATAGTGCTGCTCGTAAAAGCGGTATTTCAATGCGCTTGATCAATCGGTTAATTGAACTTGGAAGTAGTTCTCTTGTGAAATAAAGTACTAAAAACTTACAAAAAACAGTCAATTGTTTAATATAAGGTTTAAAATCATGAAATTACTAAAAAAGCGTTTAATATTCGTCTCTGGGTTAAGTTTGTCACTATTAATTTCTAGTACTATTCTTATCTCCTTGCAACAAAAATCTATATCTAATCCTCCATCAACAAAAACAGAAATTCCTACGGTTGAATGGCAAAACACTCGTTTACCAGATTGGAATCAAATTACGTTTTCTAAAATGCCAGCGATTACCGAACCTGGCTCATTCCAAGTACCTAATAATGTTACCTCGGAATTAGAATATGACCCGTCTCGTAGTTGGAATGTAGGACAAACACCCGATTCATTTACGATGTTAGGTGATTTTCAGGACTCTTTTAAACTCCAAGAATTTTCACTCGCTGATATTTCTCAAATTGCTAACTCAGATTTACAAGAAACTAATTTATCTCGTTTTGGTGTTATTAAATTCCAAACAATAGAAAGCTTAGTTAAAGCAATACCGGATTTAAAAGAATTTCCCATTTCTGATGTCAAACCAATTTTAGATTTACTATCACAAAATTTATCCCAGTCATTTAACGCGAATCAAACTATCGATGATTTACTTAAAAAATCTCCCCATCTGGGTAAATTGAATTTTGAATCTTTGGATTTAACATCTTACAATCTCGATTCAATTCCGGGATTATCAACAACTCCGATTACTAGCTTTGATCAATGGCAAGGAGTTTATATTGATGAAGTACCAGGATTAAACGATGTACCATTTTCTCAATTCCCAAATCCTGCTAACCCCGTAGGGATGGAAGTTGGGATAGTAGATATTGCTTTTGCAACTGATGAACAAAAACGAAATTTAACAGTTTCTGGTAGTAACAAAGAAGGGTTTGCAGTACCCTGCGAGCAAGATTGCGCTCATATTGAATTATCTGGCTCTCCTGCTGTAAAAGGTAAAGCTTGGATTAGCGGTAAATATCAGTTAGTTAAAGGTGGAAAAGGTATTCTTGGTTCGGTTAATGGTGGAAAAGAGCCGACTGGTAGAAATCTATTTGGGGATGCTTTCAAAGTTGCTGTATGGGATGTTTCGGAAGTTGATGGAAAGATATCTCAATCGTTATTCTTCCGGGTTTGTATGCGGAATAATTTTGTCGATTTGGGATGTACTCCCTATTTTATCGGTCCCGTTCCGTTTATGACTTATAGGGAAAAAGAAGCAATATTTCTGGGAACTATTGACTCTAATAAAAACGGATTCTCTACTCCCACAGGTTTAAAAAGTAGTGGATTTACTTTTAATAATTCTCCAATTATTAATGGTGAGAAGGAAAATAATATATCTAATTTGATGCCAGTTTTAAAAGAAGATTGCAAAAATATTCATTCATCTGGTACTAATCGTGATGCTTTAAATTCTGCATTATCAGATGTAGAAAATAACTACAGTATGGAGGGAAATTATGTTTGTGATAATTCTCTTAATTGTGGTAGAGCGCTTGGTGCAATGCATTTTATGTCTTCGAGTCCGGAAGTACGGAAGATTATTGCTAGTAAAGCAGGTGGAAAAGAGTTTTTAAAAAAGTTGGATGTAGGAGAGACAGTTACTTCTTTGGAGATGACACAGTATTTCTCACCGCAAGAACAGCACTCTTTAATGCAATCAGAAACCAGCAATTTACTGTCAATAGCATCGCAGCAAACTGACCCAACTACAGGTAAACCTTTTACTGGAGATAGATTAGTTGAACGTGCGTCTCAAATGTCTTTCGCAGGTACAAATATTCCGATTGATTCACGAATTAGTGATGTAAGTAAAGGAATTTCAGTTAAAGAATATGGAAAAGATACTAATTATCAATACAAACAGAATTTAAAATTAATGGATTGTTTCCCAGATTAATTATGCAATCAAATATCTATCGATTTTCAAAATTACCACTGAGTAAAAATCAAATTATCGCTTTATTTTTATTTATTATAGTGATGATTTTTACTATATCAGCTATACATACAAGTTTATCTAAAAATAGCCCTAGATTAACTTGGGAGAGTGCGGAAATAGTTGTGCCACAATCTCTTCTAAAACAGATTCTATCTCAAAAATCAACTCGTTATTTAAATATTTAGTCAATCAAAGCTATGCGAATTTCATCCCACGATGCTGGAAATTTGTATATTTTTGATTATGGTTCTCCTCAACTTTGCTGTGTTGCTGGGTGTTTGTATTCAGTTTATAACCCAAAAGGTAAAGTACTTTTAGAATTTATTGCTAATCCCTATCTTCCACCTAAAGAAAAGCTTGTTCAAGTCTCCGAAACCGTGAACCAAGGATTTCCTTGTTTGAATATTACTCAAAGTACAGACACAGATAAATTATTATCTCAAACTGAATTTTGTTATCAACAAGGTAAATATATTCGCTTAAATAAGAATTTTATACAAGCGAGGTAAAAGTGGATAACTATTATCTCCAAGTACAACAATCATCAACACCTCAAAATTCTCAGATTGATAAATTGGCTGACTTAATGAAATCACAATCTTGGTTATACTTTAAACGGAAACAATCTGAGTTTTATCAAAAGTCTGGAAGTTGAGAGTA
>JACYMD010000010.1 GCA_015272215.1 Rivularia sp. T60_A2020_040
CTGGAGTTTGTGGCTCCGGAGTCGGAATAGTTGGCTCCGGAGTCGGAATAGTTGGTTTATCGTTATTAACTGGTGGATTTACAGGAGTTTGTGGTTGTGGTTTATCGTTATTAACTGGTGGATTTACAGGAGTTTGGGGAATCGGTTTATCGTTATTAACTGGTGGATTTGAAGGAGTTTGTGGAATAGGTTTATCGTTATTAACTGGTGGATTTGAAGGAGTTTGGGGAATCGGTTTATCGTTATTAACTGGTGGATTTGAAGGAGTTTGGGGAATTGGTTTATCGTTATTAACTGGTCGATTTACAGGAGTTTGGGGAATAGGTTTGTTGTTATTAACTGGTGGATTTGTAGGAGTTTGAGGAATAGGTTTATCTTCACTTTCCTCTGTATTATTTAAAAGAATTTCTCCGGTGTCTACCAAAGAATTCACAGGTAAAGCATCCTGAACAACCTCTTCACCTGGCACATCTGAAGAAACAGCAGGACTCAATTGGATAAAAGATGGATTTTCAACAACATTCTCACCTGTAATAGGCAACTGTTTTGACAAAGCTTCAGAGGTTTCTGCTTGAACACTAGCCATCGCAGGGTCTGAAGAAGGTGTATTATTCGGTTTAGTTAAATCAAGTCCGCGCACTAAATCGCTTGTATCGTAAAAACTTCTCAGGTCAAAATTATATAATCCCTGAATTTCTCCCTTAACTAAAACTATCAACTGTCCCGCTTTAAGTACCCGAGAACGAGATTCATCTTGATTAAAAACTTCTATACCGCTATCGGTCAACGAACCAACAACCGTGGTATCTGTTTGCTGATCATAGCGGACAAATAAAGCCGAACCACGAATCGTTGCAGCAGCACTACGAGTCCTAACCTTTGTTTCTCCCCGCCCCGGTGGTATGAGCAATAACACAGTTCCGTTTGACAGTGTAAATGTTCGACTTCGAGGCACAAAGCGAAATACTGCTCTTTCACCAATCCTTGCTAAAGAACCATCGTTAAAACGCAAATCCACTAAAGAAGCCTTACCCGTGGATAATCCGTCTCCAGGAGTCATAGCGTCTGTTATTTGCGCTCGACGCTTTGGTCGGCTTTGAGGCATCAATTGTACCCAGTTACGCAGACTCTTAACTACAGCCTGAGTCAAAGGAGTTGAGGCGCTTGCTGGTTGTGATGGAGACATTACCACAACTCCCCATAAACTGACAACTACCAAAGGAAATAACTTGCGAAACATAATTGTGTACGCTGCATAATTTTACAATTACCCCACCAGCCGAGACGACCAGAGGAATAAATAGTTCGAGCTTGTAAACTGTTATAACGATTTTCTTTACGTAAATTTGCTTAAATCATCTTCAAAATTAAATATATAAAATAGGCGAATCTACTATATAGTATTAACTTTAAAATTATTTTGCAAAACAAAAATAAATCTTATCACATAAGTAAATGTGATTAGTTTTATTTATGAAAGGATTTAAATTTGAGTGTAGATATTAAAGTTAAGCAAAATTTTCGATTTCATAGAGGACACTCATAGCCCTCACATTTGAATCTAGCCAAGGTAAAACAAGTTTTAGTATGAAATTAAAAGACTCGAACAATTTATGGTTTTACGTAATATTTGCCTCCAGTAGCACAATCTGGTGTTGTAGCAGCATAAAAGTGGTAAAAGCTACCGATGTAGACAAGCAGACAAAACAGGGGGAATATGTATCAAAGATATCATTTTTAGAAGATTCACATCTAATTTCCATTGGCGATCGCGCTAAAGTAAACGATATATCGGTAAACTTGCAGCCGTCCATAATTTACACCAACAGCTTTGAAAATAAAACGGAAGGATTAAGTCAGGAGGAACAGAGCATCCTAATTGTAGACGAAGATAATTGTAGTGGAAGCAAAATGCTCCCTATGACTTCCAAATCTCTACGGGATGCGATTAATTTCCAATACAAGCAAGATACCTTTATAAATCCAGATTTCACAGATTCAGGATGTGCGGATTTATTAATTTCCAATAGTTCAAATAGGGAATCACCGAGCAATATAATAGAGATAGCGCAAAACGCAGAACCACCATCACCACCATCACCACCCACTCCAGAAAACGTTGAAAAAAACCCTCCACCTTTAGATAGTCAGCCAACAGACTTACCAGCACCTTCTCCTGAAGAAATTGAGAAAAAGTTAGATTCCCTTAAAAACGAACATTCTAAAAGATTAGAACTATTATTACAGCGACTTGCAGAGAACAAAAAAAAGTCAGAGCAGTCGAACAACGGGGAATTGGGTATTATTAGAGCGCAGGAAATTCCGATAGAAACACCACAACTTCCAGAGCAAAAACTACCACCACCAACAGAAAAACCTGTAGCAAAGATTAAACCCATAGGTTATTTATTAGGTAATGTTGGTTACTTTCATACAAGCAATATCTTTTCTTCTGGAACCAATGCAATTGATGATGGTTTAATCTTTACTGGACTGACACTTGCCGCAGCACCCTTTAAAATTAGACCGAAAATATACTTAAATGGCTCGATTAATGGCAGCATAATTACATACAGCAACCAGTCGGAATTTAACTATAACCAACTAAGATTTAACTTGGGTGTTTTACAGCAGTTGAGCAGTAGAATGTACAGTGAAATTGGATGGAGTAATCAACAATTATTTTATGCAAAAGATAGCGATAGCTTTAACTTTTCATCAGGAGATAAATTTTTAGATGAAAACTCTTTTCGCTTTTCTTTAGGAAGAAGAGATCCAATCACACCAAAATTGAACTTAGATAGCTTCTACGAACTTCGCTTGAGTATTGCAGACCCACCCGAAAAACGCAACCGAATAATTAACTATGCTTGGTTATCTTTAAACTATAATTTACAGCAGTCATTGCGAATCGGTATCGATTATCAATTTAACTTATCAAACTTTTTAGAACAAAGCAGAGAAGATCAATATCATCGATTATCTGCTAACTTAAAGTACCGAATATCAGACCTAAGCAGCATAAACTTACAAAGCGGTTATACTTTAGGTGGTTCCACAAACAACAATATTGACTTTGACGGTTGGTTTTTTAGCGTTAATTACAATTTAGATTTAGGAAAGTTTTAAAAGAGTTGAGAACAGTTGACAGTTGACAGTTCTTATTTATTTTCCCCTATTACCCATTCCCTATTACCTATTACCCATTCCCAATTCCCAATTAAATATAACTAATCCAATCACTCCAACTACCGGGATAAAGTCTACCTGTGTGAATCCCTGCTAATTCTAAGGAAAGTAAATTAACACAAGCAGTAACACCAGAACCGCAATAAACTATAATTTCTTGATTATGTTCTAATTCTGACCAACGATGGCGCTGCTGTTGTTGTGGAATTAAATAACCATACTCGTCGGTAACATCTTTCCAAGGATAATTAAGCGCACCTGGTATATGACCAGCGATTTTATCAATTGGTTCTGTTATACCTTGATAACGATCGCTTTCTCTTGAGTCTACTAAAGTTGTTTGAGGTAAATCTTTGCGATTTATTACAGCTTCTCTATCTACTATCATCTGTGGTTGGGGCTGAGGTATAAATTTACTATTACGTTGAGAAGGAACCTCTACTGTAACGGGATACTCAGATGCCAGCCATCCACTAAAACCTCCATCTAAAACCGCTACTTGTTCGTGTCCTAAATAGCGTAATAACCACCATAAACGAGATGCAAAAGCAAAACGAGAATCATCATAAGCTATAACTAAGGTTTGCCCCAAATTTACTCCCATTCCTGATAATTTTGCGGCAAATTGATCAATATTCGGTAAAGGATGTCTTCCTCCATGTTTTTGTATACTCGATGAAAGGTCTTGATTTAAATCTAAGTAATAGGAACCCGGAATGTGACTTGCTTGATACTCCAGTTTTCCCTGTTGTGGATTAGTTAGAGAAAAACGACAATCAATTACAACAAGATTTTTATCGTTTAAATGTTCAAAAAGCCATTGATGAGAAGTTACACAAGTGTTTTTCATGAATTACCTATAAATGCCTATAAATTATTGGCTGAGTTGAATTTTTTATCTAAATTTTTAGCATACTATAGACCGATCAAAATTTTATAAGTCGGATTTTATAAAATTTGTCAGAGTGTTACAGATATTTCTGGTAAAAACCCAACTTTTAAGAATGCAAAAGGTTGTTGAGAGGTAGTTTGTTTGAAAATCGTAGCAATCTACATTCCAGAGTGAGGTACTCAGGTAAAATTAATCTGGTGTTTAAACAAAAAATAATCCAAAATCTAAAATCTAAAATCCAAAATTGAATGTCCGATCAAAATTTTACACCTCAGTTGACAGCAGATGGCTCCAAAACTTTCTTTTCTGAAGAATTTAACGAATTATTCCACAGTCATTTTGGAGCGAAACAAGAAAGTTATTTTAAATATGTTGTTCCTACCTTATTAATAGAAAAAGCTCAATTACCAGCTTTACGAATATTAGATGTTTGTTATGGACTAGGATACAATACGGCGACCGCTATGCAAAAAATTTGGGAGATTAATCCTAACTGTTATATAGAAGTAATTGCTCTGGAATTAAATCCAAAAGTACCACAAGCTGCGATTACACATAATTTATTTGACAGTTGCAATACTGATTTGGTAAATATTTTCACAACTTTAGCTTTTGAGCACCAAGTACAAACAGAAAAATTCAAAGCCACACTGGTAATTGGTGATGCTAGAGAAAAAATCAACCAAGTGTATCAATCTGGTTTCAAGGCTGACGCAATTTTTCTTGACCCTTTTTCACCACCTCAGTGTCCTCACTTATGGACTATTGAATTTATTAAACTAGTTTCTCTGTGTTTACAACCAGATGGTTTGTTAGCTACTTATTCTTGTGCTGCTGCTGTACGCACGGCATTTTTAAACGCCGGATTAAGTATTGCTTCAACTCCACCCATCGGTAGAAAAACCCCTGGAACCATTGCCGGATTTAGTTTAAATTCTTCTCCACATCAATTATCTCTTTCCCAACAGCAAAAGGAACATTTACAAACTCGTGCTGCTGTTCCCTACCGAGATTCAGCACTAATCGATTCTCCATCTGTGATTATTAAACGTCGCGAATCCGAACAACAAGCTTCTAATTTAGAACCTACTTCACACTGGCGTAAACGCTGGCAGATGGTAAATTAATTGGTATATGAATTGACAGCACCTGCGGTAATTGCTTGTATCCTATCTATCTACCCATAACCGCAACTTCTCCCATTACGTATCCTAAATATATAGTTAAAATTAATACTTATTAAGTAGTATGTACAGCGGAAAATGTTTGATTATGATGTGACTTCAATCACGTTTAATTTGATTGATAATCACTATCATAGTGTGTCCGACATGGTTGAATAACTATATTGTTAATTCAGCAAAACTGCTATAAATGCTTTACTTAAAATTATTTACTTTGATAAAAAACGTGAATAAATTGATATAAATAACTCTACTTACAGACAATGAAAAAGCTATTATTTCGATAAATTTAGGTGTCAAACCTGGTTTAACATTGGTTTGAATTGACGATATTATAATTGTATAATGGGTAAAATTGTCGTCATTTTTATCTATATTATCAAAAAAAACATTAAAAAAAGTTAGTCTTGTATTTTGAGAAAATTATTTAGGCATAAATCATAAAAAGCCGATAAAAATGCTTTTTAAAATACGTTCAAGTACTAAACTAGTTTTTGAAACATTGCATTGTTACTATAAAAATGGAGTGCCTTTGTGATTCAATGGAAATCCAATTATACAGGCTCTACCGAGCAAAAAGTTAGTGGGTCAAACCCCACAACCTTATATAATAGAGCTGATAAAAATCATCCCTTAACAACAGAATCAGAACGTCATACAGAGGAGTTAACCAATCGTGACTTGAAAGTTAAAGAAACTGATAATGAGGATTCTAGTAATTATGTTCGTGTAGATGGCGATCGCCACACCAATCGCGATCGCAATTCTCAGATTTCCACAACGTTACAAGTTAAAGGATATCCGCTTTCATGCTTTGAGAATGATGTGCCTAAAGTTTTAGTAGTTGACGATCATGCTGCGAGTCGGATGACAGCAGTAGCCGTTTTAGGAATGGAAGGCTACGAAGTTATTGAAGCAGACAATGGTTCTGCTGCGGTGCATTTAGTAGGCGAAAAACAACCGGATTTGATTTTGCTTGATGTAATGATGCCGGAAATGGATGGCTTTGAAGTTTGTGAATTGCTCAAACAGGACGAACAAACAAGGTTAATTCCGGTGATTTTCATTACAGCTTTGAACGATAGGCGATCGCGAATCCGGGGAATTGAAGTGGGAGCGGATGATTTCTTAAGCAAACCTTTTGATAGAGTGGAGTTGGCTGCAAGAGTTAAGTCTTTAGTGCGCCAAAAACGTCTGAATGAAGATTTAGACCACGCTGAAAAAGCGCTGTTTTCCATTGCTAGAGCCATTGAAAGCCGCGATCCGAATACCGGCGACCATTGCGAACGTTTGGTCAATTTTGGCAAAGCCTTTGGCGAATATTTGGGTCTTTCTCGCTATCAAATTAGGGATTTGATGTGGGGTGGCTATCTTCACGATATTGGCAAGGTGGGTATTCCCGATTCGGTGTTGCTCAAAAAAGGAAAGTTAACCCCTGGTGAGTGGGAGGTAATGCGACAGCACGTTTTAATTGGGGAAAGAATCTGTCAGCCATTACGCAGTATGCAGGGAGTAATTCCGATTATCCGCAGCCATCACGAACGTTGGGACGGTTCTGGATATCCAGACGGACTCAAACAAGATCAAATACCATTCTTAGCCCAGGTGTTTCAAATTATTGATATTTATGATGCTTTAACAAGTGAAAGACCTTATAAAAAAGCTTTTACACCATCTGAAGCATTGTTAATTATCAAGGAAGAAACAAACAAAGGCTGGCGTAATCCAAAATTAATCCAACAGTTTACTGAATTTATCAGCACCATAAATAACAGCCAGTTGTAAGCGAATAACATTTCGGTAAGGCTATGTAATCGGGTATATTTGAGCCGAAAATAAAATTCGCATTCGTATTTATTTATAGCTGTTGGCTAATTATGGTAGTTGTAGCAATTTTAGCGGCTGGACGCGGTACAAGAATGAAATCAAACCTACCCAAGGTTTTACATTCTGTAGGAGGAAAATCCCTGGTAGAAAGAGTTATTCAAAGTGTTGAACCACTGCAACCAGAACGTCGGATCGCAATCATTGGGTATCAAGCCGAACAAGTAAAAACAGCCTTGCAAGCTATTCCCGATTTAGAATTTGTCGAACAAACTGTACAATTGGGAACAGGTCATGCGATTCAGCAGTTACTACCTCATCTAGAAGGTTATGAGGGGGATTTGCTGATACTTAATGGTGATGTACCATTATTGCGTGGCGAAACTTTAAAAAACTTCTTACAAATTCACCAAGAAAATCAAAATGCAGCAACTGTTCTAACAGCAAAACTTCCCAATCCTCAAGGCTACGGACGAGTTTTTTGCGATGATCACAATGTATTACAACAAATCGTTGAAGACAAAGATTGTACTGCTGCTCAAAAAGAAAATCAGCGGATTAATGCTGGAGTGTACTGTTTTCGCTGGCAGGATTTAGCAAAAATACTGCCTCACTTACAAGCAAATAACGCTCAAAAGGAGTATTATCTTACCGATGCTGTGACTCAAGTTGCCCCAGTGATGGCGGTAGATGTAGCAGATTACCAAGAAATTGGCGGCATCAACGACCGCTTACAATTATCCGATGCTTACGATATCTTGCAAGTAAGAATCAAACAAAAGTGGATGAAAGCTGGTGTGACTTTGATCGACTCCGCGAGTATTACCATCGATGAAACAGTGGAATTAGAACCAGACGTAATCATTGAACCCCAAACTCACTTACGGGGTAATACAGTCATTAAAACAGGAAGTCATATCGGTCCAGGAAGCTTAATTGAAAATAGTCTAATTGGTGAAAACGTCACCGCCAAATATTCAGTAATTTCCGATAGCGTAGTCCAAAATGGTAGTCGAATTGGACCATACGCTCACTTACGCGGTCATGCAGAAGTTGGTGAAAACTGCCGTATAGGTAATTTTGTCGAATTGAAAAACACCAAACTAGGCAACAATACCAACGCTGCTCACCTCTCTTATCTTGGAGATACAATTACCGGCACCAAAGTAAACATCGGTGCAGGTACAGTTACCGCTAACTACGACGGTGTAAAAAAACATCAAACTATAATTGGCGATCGCACTAAAACAGGTTCTAATAGCGTTTTAGTTGCACCAATTACCTTGGGTAACGATGTATACGTAGCAGCAGGTTCAACCATTACAGAAAATGTCCCTGATAATAGCTTAGTCATCGCTCGTCAGCGTCAAGTTGTCAAAGAAGGATGGGAGATGAAAAAGGAATAGGAGACAAGGGGACAAGGGGGGGAAATTAACTGTCAACTGTCAACTGTCAACTGTCCACTGTCAACTGTTAACTCCTCACCTTAAACCTTTCCTACCTGCATCTCTTCTGATACTTCTAATGTATCGCCGATATTTTCGCCGTCATGGTAAGCAGCAAGCAATATTTGGCTGGTTTTACCCCAAGCGATTGTTCCTTGAGCATCAAGGGCGATCGCTCCTAAGTCCCGCTTATTTTCTTGCGATTCAATAAATGAGCGCTCCATGGCATCTTGAAGAGTCATACCGTCACCGACGCGCACTACAATTCGAGGTGCTAAACATTCATCGATAATATCTTCTCCAATTCCCGTACAACTTACGGCTGCATCTTTTGTAGCATAATTACCAGCGGGCATGGCAGAATCACTGACACGTCCGATGCGTTCAAAACCCTTGCCGCCGGTGGAAGTTCCTGCACAGAGATTTCCTTGAGTATCTAAAGCAACTACGCCAATAGTACCGCGTCTGGCATTGTTATTTGATACTAATTCCTTTTGAGCTACGACTCCAGCCATTGTTTTCTTAAAATTATCTTGACGCTCCTGTAACCATTCTTCTAAGCGTGTATCAGTTAAAGGATTGTAACTAGGAATACCTAATTCCCGCGCCAATTCAGCAGCACCATAATCCGAAAGAACTCGGTCTGGAGAATCTTGTAAACTTAATGCTAAATCAATGGGATTTTTAATTCGCGTAATATTAATTACACCGCTAAAACTTTGTGCAGTGCCATTCATGAAAGCGGCACTCATGCGGATTTGACCATCGGATTGTAACACTGAACCAGTACCAGCATTAAAACAAGGGTTATCCTCTAACATTTGACAACCTTTAACTACCGCTTCATTGGCGCTAGCCCCTGATATCAGCAGAGAATATACTTGTTCAACTACTTGATAAAGAGAGCGGCGTACCGTTTCGACTCCTCCTTTATCTTTAAGAGAGCTACCAGCCCCACCGTGAATAATTAATTTAGGTTTCACCAAGAGATTCATTTTTGTGATGTTGATTATTTTTGTGTAAATCTGATCAAGCTTAAAGGCTCATTGCTTCTACTTACTGCTGGAAAATATCAGTAATTATAACTAATTAATAGATTTAATTATCATCTCATTTTTCAGCAATTAATTTTCATTTCATTGTTTATTAGCTTCTGAGCGCCGACGACGGCAACGTTCAGAACAATATTTTACGTCATCCCAGCAATCTGCCCATTTTTTGCGCCACGTAAAAGGACGCTGACACACTGGACACATTTTGGATGGTAAATCCGATTTAGAAATCTTGCGTCCCATAAGAGTAGTAAGATTTACAGAAATTAATTATAGTTGACAGTGGACAGTGGACAGTTGACAGTGGACAGTGGACAGTTGACAGTGGACAGTTGACAGTGGACAGTTGACAGTTGACAGTGGACAGTTGCATGAAAGCCTCTTGCCTTTTATCAATTACCTATTATTCCCTATTGCCTATTCCCTATTGCCTATTGCCTATTGCCTCTTCCCTATTCCTTCCCCAATCGATAAAAGCAAACGACTAACTACCCGACTATCTGGTAATTGATAAAAATCCAATTGTCCTTGAAGTTTTTTTATGAGTTTTTTACATATTATGAGGTGTTTCATCGGTGGTTGTTTGAGTTTGGAAGGAACAAGTATATCGGAGTTCATATCTTGTTGTAATTCTTCTAATAACTGGGGATGAATGGAACCGTTATCTGTAATAGATATTTCTATAATTTGCTGTTCTAGACGACGACACCAAATATCGATTCTTCCACCTTCTTGAGAGCGGTGACAAGCAGCGATTAATAATTCGCTGAGAATTAATTCAATTTTCACAATGTCGCCGTTTATGGTTAGTTGTGAGTTAGATATCAGGGAATCATCTATATATGATTGTTCCTCTTCTAATTTTTGTCCCAAACCATGTACTCCAACCCAAAGTTTATGTTGTTTGAGTAGTTTGTTAACTCCTTTCAAGCAATGTTTGATTAAACTTGCGATTGATATTGTTTCGCGATTAAAAATTAATTGCCACTGCTCTAGCTTTAATAACGCAGTTGTAGAAGCAACGGTATTATCTAACTGTCTTAATAATTGCTGATGGCGTGTGAGAGTTAGTTGGTTATTAGGAATACTTAAATCGTGCATTTGACTGAGTAACATCACTACATTACTCCGGATATCTTCAAAACGTCGATGTTTGTACCAGTTGAGTTGTTGTAATTCCTCAGTTTTGCAGTGAAGAAGTTGTGTAACTTGTTTTTGCCGACGCAACCAGGCTAGTTGGTTGACGAGAGTTTTCACAGCATCCAAAGTTTCTGGCAACCATTTGCGTTGGTGGTAGTCTGCCATTAATATTACGCCGGTGGGTTGATATTCAGCGGTGCGTAGAGCTATGACCAAAATTTCCCCAATTCCGCTACCGCAAAGCCATTGTTTGGTAGATTCCGGTAAATCTCTAGTATTAACACTTACGAAACCAGATGTAGTTATAGCTGAGTGAATCAGTACATCAGTTTGGATTGAGATAGTCGTATCGGTGTTTATGATCAAGCGATCGCCATTCACAAATCCAGGTATAATTTGGGCAAATTTTTCACCGGGATTCCAAGATAATAGTGCGGTTAAGGGACAGTTGAGAATAGCCGCGATTTGTTCGAGGACTATAATTTCAGGTTGTTTTTCTTCTTCATTAACGTTTGTATTTTGAATGGGTTCGAGAATCCGTAGACTTTGCTCAAAGGTGTGCCAAATTTGTTGCTGATGTTGATTTTGTTGAATTAGTTGCCATTGACGGACAATTACTCCTAATTGTTGAGCAACGACTTGGATTAATTCCTTTTCTGTTGTTGTCCATGAACGATTGTTTTCACTGGCAATCATTAAAATTGCATCGGGTATTTTTTGATTCGTACAATTGCTAACTAAAATTGAACGTATTCCCGCTGCGAGCAAAGATGAACGCCAGTTAAAAAATCGTAAATCGTCTTCTAAGTTCTCTACACCCACAGCTTGGGTAGAACGTTCTAAAAGTTGTGCATCTACCTCTTTTAATTTATCCAAACTAAATTTTAAACATCGGCGATTATGCGGTTGACTTTGGTAAAAAAAGTTGTATTCAGATTCTTCACGCTCACGAAATAATAATAAAAATCGAGTTGCAGCTAATCGATTTAAAACTTTTGCCGAACAGTTATGTAAAGCTTGTTCGATATTTTCATCGTTATAAATGCTTTCTACAATCTGACTTTTAAGAATTGCGTCTTCTTGAATTTGTTGGATAGTAGTTTCCGTTTTTTCGGTCAGGGAAACCAAGGAAATTAAGCCAGCAGCACCTTTAACAAAGTTTTTATCTGCTTCAGACCAAATACGAGGTTCTTTACCTTCTACTGCTAAAAATCCCAATAAGTCTTTTTTCCAAAGAATTGGAGCAACCAAAAGACTACGAACATCAAGACGCTTCAGCAACTTTTGGGTACTATAACTTTTCAGCGAACTACGCCCTTCTCCAATCCAAACTAGTTGATTTGCGGACAATGCATAATAAAAGTCGCTTAAATCTTCTACCGTTACGGCATTTTCAACTTTATTTTGACTTAATTTACCGACATTCAAATGTTGAGTACTAATCCTGCGCCAAAAGGAATGTTCCTTGGGATCAAACCAATAAACATTCGTCCGGTTGGGAACGATAAATTGATGAGTAACAGATACTACAGCTTCTAATCTTTGTTCTAAAGTTGCTAAAGTTCTAATTTTTTCTAGTAGTCGCAATAATACCTCATCCGGGTGCTTGGTTTGCTTGTGTTGCAACTCCATTTCAAGTCGAAAAAGTGCCGCACCTAGTTCTCCTACTACAATCATTAACAGTGCCTTAGCTTCGCTACCGATTAAGTAACCCCAACGTTTGGAAGCGAGCATAATCACACCCAAACAACGGTCTTTGTAGCGGATAGGTAACATAATTGTTCCCTGGATGTCCAACTTGACGGCAATTTCTTGCCACCCTTCAGCCCGCTTCTCCAATCGTAAATCAGCTACACCCATCGGACGCTGCTGAATCACAACTTGTTCTAACAAATCCCCCGGACTCAAAACCACCCGTTGCTCTAAATAACTATTATCATCGCTTGAGGGTATCACACCGCCTTTACCGAACAATATATGATTGAGACGGTCATAAAGAGCAATCCAAATTAAAGAATAATCAAACTGCTCTCTGATATATGAAATAGTGGTTTCAATCAGAATATCAGCATCATCCTCTTCCCTCAAAGTCTCAAGGATGCGTCCTAATGTCAAGATTTGCTGTTCGGCGACTGAAAATTTTTGATGCTGCCTCATCTGATTCTCGGTAAATATAGCCTGTTAATATATAAGATGCCCACAAAACCTAGCAAAATCATACGGAAGCGTCAAAGCAGTGTAGTGTCCCCGGACAGCGCGTAACCCGGCTATCCCCCTTTTTAGAAGGCAGATTGTGGTTTTCTTCTTTGAATTTGCGGTTTGAAGCGTTTATGGAAAGCAGTTCGCTACAACGCCGCTTAATTGTTAAAGATAATCGGAATTCAAGTATTGAATATTTTCGCCATAAATATAAACAAACATTGACAATTATTATCATTGATTACAGACTGATTGACAAGTAGACCCAGAAGCGTTAAAAATAGTTTTCAGTACAAAAGTATTGTCAGATTTATGTATCTAGTTGAAAAACACATTATTGACAAACATCATCGTTATTGGCATGAAGTCGATAATAATTGTTTTTTAGCAAAAAACCTGTTTAACTATGCAAATTATTTAATCAGGCAAAAATTTATCTTTTCTCATGAATACATCAACTACAATACCGTTCAAAAAATCTGTCAATTAACAAGTGATTATAAAGCATTACCAGCAAAGGTAAGTCAACAAGTATTAATCAGGTTATCTGAATCTTGGCAATCTTTTAGAAAAGCAACGAATGAATATTTTGAGCATCCAGAAAAGTTTCTATCTCGACCAAAATTACCAAAATATAAACACAAAGAATCTGGTCGATTTGTAGTTACTTACACAAATCAAGCAATCAGTAAAAAGCAGCTAAAAAGAGGATTTATTAACCCTTCTAGAACTAATATTTATTTACCGACAAAGGTTGATAATGTACATCAAGTTAGAGTGATTCCTCGAACTTATCACTATGTGATTGAAGTTGTTTATCTCAAAAATGAGATAGCTAAAAACCCCTCGTATACATACGTTGCAGGTGTTGATATTGGTTTAGATAATCTGGCTGCTATTACTGCAAACTCCAATTCATTTCAACCGATTTTATTAAATGGGAAACCCCTGAAAAATATCAACGCTTATTACAATAAGAAAAAAGCTGATTTACAATCTCGACTGGGAGGAAACAAAAAAACATCAACAAAAATTCAAAAATTAACTCATAAGCGTAATTGTAAGATAATTGATTATCTGCACAAAGCAAGTCGTTTAATTGTAGATTACTTGGCAGCAAACCGTATCGGGACACTGGTAATTGGAAAGAATGATTTGTGGAAGCAATCGATTAATCTTGGTAATAGAACAAACCAAAATTTTGTTTGTATTCCTCATGCTCGATTTATTGAGATGCTGACTTATAAATGTCAGTTGCTAGGAATCTCTGTAGTGACAACATCAGAAAATTATACTTCTAAATGCTCTTTTATCGACTTTGAGCCAATTGAAAAACATTACTGTTATCTGGGTAAAAGAGTAAGACGTGGTTTGTTTCGTGCCAGTAATGGTTTTTTGATTAATGCTGATTGTAATGGTAGCGGTAATATTCTGAGAAAGGTAGTCCCTAATGGCTTTTCGGAGGGGATAGAGGGGGTTGTAGTTCCCCCGGTGAGAGTTACTCCTCACAAATAAGTTTTATCGTTGATGTCATATTTGACTATAAAATTTATAACTATTCTAATTAATAATGGCTCTTCAGTACCTGTTATGCTAAAATTTATTGTTTAAAGCTTGTAAGCTATGCTACATAATAAAAGTAGACTTTTTTACTAACATTTTTAGCTTTTTTATGGTTTTGGCGTTCAAACCCTTATAAAAAAGTAGAATTTTTATCTTTAACTAATAGTTTGGCATACTATGTACTGAAGAACCTTAATAATTAAACTAACTTATATTTTTTTTTATTTATGACCCCGATAACTTTTTTGTTTTTGGCAGCAGGAATAGTATTGCTAGTAATCGGTGCCGAATTTTTAGTCAAAGGTGCATCTCGCATTGCTGCTATTTTAAGAATTCCTCCTTTAATTGTAGGATTAACTATCGTCGCTTATGGTACAAGTGCGCCAGAAATGTCGGTTAGTATTATATCTAGTTTCGCAGGACAGGCAGATATTAGTATTGGTAATGTAGTCGGCAGTAATATCTTCAACGTTTTATTTGTTCTCGGTATATCCGCTTTGGTTGCCCCTTTAATTGTGACTCGGCAATTAATTAGGTCTGATGTACCAATTATGATCGGGGTATCCTTGTTGCTTTTATTATTTAGTTTAGATGGGCAACTAGGTCGAGTTGATAGTATTATTTTGTTTGCTGGTGGGATAGCCTATACTTTGTCTTTGATCTATCAAGCTAGCAAACAAAAAAATGATCCTAACAATTCAGAAAATGATGAATTTGCTAGAGAGTACGGTGATTCAGAAAATAGAACACCGTTAATTTGGCTCAAAAATCTAGTTTTTGTTGTTGGTGGCTTGGGGTTATTGGTATTAGGTTCTCGCTGGTTGGTAGATTCGGCGATAGCCATAGCCAGAAGCTTGGGATTAAGTGAATTAATTATTGGCTTAACAATTGTTGCTATAGGAACATCTTTACCAGAACTTGCTACCTCTGTTGTCGCCAGTTTGCGAGGAGAAAGAGATATTGCAGTCGGCAATGTTTTAGGTAGTAATATTTTTAATATTTTGGCGGTTCTAGGAGTTTCAGGAATAATCGCACCAGAAGGTATTCCAGTTAGTATAGAAGCAATTCAATTTGATATTCCAGTGGCGCTCGCTGTTGCCTTTGCCTGCCTGCCTATTTTTTATTCTGGAAGACGAATTGATCGTTGGGAGGGAATATTATTTTTATTTTATTACGTAGCTTATACAGGATATTTTTTTTTATACTACACTAAGAATCGCGGCGTTTTATCTACCTACATAGATATAATGCTTTGGTTTGTTTTTCCCCTAACTGCTATTACCTTGATTGTTATTACTATTCAAGAGAAACGAGCAGCTAGAAAAAGAAGAGAAAGTTCTTCTTGATTGGGCAAAACTACCAATTACGCGACTATGTTACCGCGAACGGGTTAGATATCTATTGAGCAAATTTAAGTGTTCGAGTACTATTAGTTTTCCCGGAAATTTTGGGAGACGTTGCATTGCAACGTCTCTACATTACGTCGGTAAACAACCTAAATCTGTCAAAATTAATGGGACAAACTATTAGATTGTTTGGTTTGATCAACAAATTTTGTGTAATTACAAAGATGATAAAATTGAACCATTTAAGTTAAGCTATCGATCAGTTAATTGGATATTTATCAAGTTGTATTTCGTCCGCTATTATTCAATCTGTTAAAAGCAGATCCTGAAAATTTGCATTCTCAGACAATTCGCACTTTGGAATGGTTGGGACAAGGTGATAAACACCCTTTGGCAAATTTGGTCAAAAATCGTTTGCAGCAATCTTTGTGTCTGTACGATTCCCGTTTGTCACAATCGCTGTTTGGATTGCAATTCCCCAATCCTGTGGGTTTAGCTGCGGGTTTTGACAAGGATGGTATGGCTATTCCTATGTGGTCTCACTTAGGTTTCGGTTTTGCTGAAGTCGGAACTGTCACATCCCTGGCACAACCGGGAAATCCCCGTCCCCGCTTGTTTCGTTTACCGAAAGACGAAGCCGCTCTGAACCGTATGGGTTTTAATAACTGCGGTGCGGCTGCAATGGCTGCACGTTTGACAAAACTCACTTCCAAGCCAGACTCCTTAATTCCTATAGGTATAAATTTAGGCAAGTCTAAACTAACACCGTTAACAGAAGCCGCCAATGATTATGGTCATAGCTTTAAATTACTGAAAAATTACGGTGATTATTTTGTAGTAAATGTTTCTTCGCCGAATACACCAGGATTACGAAAACTGCAAGATGCAACTATGCTCGCTTCAATCTTGGATGCTTTACGAGCAGAAAATGATTTACAAAAACCCATATTTGTAAAAATTGCGCCGGATTTGGAGTGGGAAGCAATTAGAGAAATTGTCTCTTTAGCTCAAAGTTATCAATTAGCGGGAATTATTGCCACCAACACTACCATCAAGCGTGAACAGTTAAAAACTCAAATACTTGCTCAAACTGGTAAATTAATCTCAGAAGAAGCCGGTGGAATTAGTGGTAAACCAGTGCGTGAACGTTCCACGGAGATAATTAAGTATATTTGGCAGCAAACCCAAGGGGAAATGCCTATTATCGGTGTTGGTGGGATTTTCACCGCAGAAGACGCTTGGGATAAAATTACTGCTGGTGCAAGCTTAGTTCAAGTTTATACTGGTTGGGTTTACGAAGGTCCGGGAATGATACGTCGGATTCTCCAAGGGTTGCTGTTGAAATTAGAACAAAATGGCTTAAGTAATATCTCGGAAGCTGTGGGATTAGCCGCTGATTCAGAAGTCGGGTTTTGAGGATGATTGTCTCAGATCAGAGATATAGCAGATTTCAGTTGATTTCAATACAACCTCACCCCCATCCCCTCTCCTTATCAAGGAGAGGGGAGCAGTACGGCGGTTCTGGTAAAATTTGTATTCTACTATGAATCGGAAAACCTCACCCCCATCCCCTCTCCTCCTGACAGGAAAGGGGTGTTGGAGGCGGTTCTGGTAAAATTTGTATTCCACTATGAATCGGAAAACCTCACCCCCATCCCCTCTCCGATGTCTTGGAGAGGGGTGTTGGAGGCGGTTCTGGTAAAATTTGTATTCCACCCAAGTGAAAACCGCTGTGTCGAATCATTTCATACACTCCCGACTAAGTATACGTTGCCCATTTTCCAAACGATAAACTCCTGATGGTTCAACAATGGGGTCTCCGATTTTCCAGCGACGACGCGGTTTTTCAGATATACTATTTGGTACAGATTGCACTCCAATGGTAGAGTAGACAGAAGGTACTGCATCACCGGGACGATAGGGGAAACCTTGAACACCAGTAATAAAGAAGGTGCCGTTTCTTTCGCGACTTCTGACTACGCAACTACTAGCAATTAAAGCTTCGCTATCAATTGGGTTTTCTAGTAATTCTATGAGGCTATTCTGGATATCGCTATTATCTGGAGTGGTGAGATTAACATTTCCCGAAACCCCTAATTGGGAACTGGCTGTAATATCGCTTTGAGCAGTTTGCTCTGTGCGGGGTTCAATACCAAAGATACCTTGAGAATTAATTTCAACATTACCACCAGTACCCGTGAAAGCATTGGCGGTAATATCGCTATTTTCTTTGGGAAAGCCAACTATAAAGCCATTAGGGGCGTTGATTGTGATGTTGCCACCATTGCCACCTTGTTGAGCAGTACCTGCATTGGTGGTGATTTGACTACCGCGACGGAGCAGGAGTAATTCACTCACGTTCAGGTTGATGTTACCACCGTTAACGGATTCGGATTCGGCATTTAATCTAGCTTGGTTATCTAGGGTGATTTTGGGGGAGTTGATTTCGATATTACCTGTGTTTCCAGAACCTGTGGAACGAACGAAAAAGCCACTGTTAGCGCCAATATTACCGATGCGAGTGGGAAAATTAGCAACTCGGTCATTGAAATTAGAGTCACTATCATTAATAATTACTTTTTCTGTAGCGTTAACCGTAATTTTACCTGCATTTCCACTGTTTGAGGTAGTGGTAATAATTTGTCCGCCATTAAGCGCTTCAAACAGATTGGTGTTTACCGTAATATCGCCACCCCTATTGTTATTTTCTGTGCGTGCATCTAATAAAGCACCTTCTGATAATTTGAAAGAACCGGCATTAACGGTAATATTTCCCCCATTACCACTAGTTCCTGTTTCCACATCACTGGCAATCGCACTAGGGAATCCATCTTTGACACCAGCAATATCAACAACACCCGTTACATTCACATTCACATTCCCCGCATTGCCTTTTCCTGCACTTTGGGTATCTGATGCTTCACGAGTACTAGTTACTAATTGAGCGCTATCTCGTAGTGTCAGGTTAGGAGCATTAATCTCAATATTCCCCCCATCACCCACACCCCCTGCTTCCACCGTGCTGAAGATGCCAGCAGCATCTGTAAGGGAAACTGTATCATTGGCTGTTACCGTCACATTCCCCGCATTCCCTTCTCCGAATGTTCTGGCATCAAGACTAGCACCTTCTGCTAATTTGAAGGAACTGGCATTAACGGTAATATTTCCCCCATTACCAATAGTTCCTGTTTCCACATCACTGAAAATCGCACTGCTGAATCCATCTTTGACACCAGCAATATCCACAACACCCGTTACATTCACATTCACATTCCCCGCATCCCCTTGTGCTGCACTTTGGGTATCAGATGCACGACTAATACTAGTTTGTAATTGAGCGCTATCTCGTAGTGTCAAGTTTGCAGCATTAATCTCAATATTCCCCCCATCACCCACACCACCTGCTTGCACCGTGCTGAAGATATTAGCATCTGTAAAGGAAACAGTATCTTTAGCTGTTACCGTCACATTTCCCGCATCCCCTTCTCCGAATGTTGAGGCAGAAAGTCTAGCACCTTCTGCTAAGTTGAAGGAACCAGCATTAACGGTAATATTTCCCCCATTACCAATAGTTCCTGTTTCCACATTACTGAAAATCGCACTACTTAATCCATCTTTGACACCAGCAATATCCACAACACCCGTTACATTCACATTCACATTCCCCGCATCCCCTCTTCCTGCACTTTGGGTATCAGATGCACTACTAGTAATAGTTATTAATTGAGCGCTATCTCGTAGTGTAAGGCTAGCAGCATTAATCTCAATATTCCCCCCATCACCCACACCCCCTGCTTCTACGTTGCTGAAGATAGAAGCATCTGTAAGGGAAACAGTATCATTGGCTGTTACCGTCACACTCCCCGCATTCCCTTCTCCCAATGTTGAGGCAGCAAGTTGAGCACCTTCTGCTAAGTTGAAGGAACCGGCATTAACGGTAATATTTCCCCCATTACCAATAGTTCCTGTTCCCACATCACTGATAATCCCGCTACGGAGTCCATTCTTTTCTCCAGCAATATCAACAACACCCCTTACATTCACATTCACATTCCCCGCATTACCTCTTCCTGCACTTTGGGTATCAGATGCACCACGAGTAATAGTTAGTAATTGAGCGCCATCTCGTAGTGTCAGGTTAGCAGCATTAATCTCAATATTTCCACCTTCACCCACACCACCTGTTTCTACCGTGCTTAAGATGAGAGCAGCAGTAAGGGAAACTGTATCATTGGCTGTTATCGTCACATTCCCCGCTTTCCCTTCTCCGAATGTTGCGGCAGTAAGTGCAGCACCTTCTGCTAGGTTGAAAGAACCGGCATTAACGGTAATATTTCCCCCATTACCTCTTGAATCCCGGCGCACGTCATTAAAAATACTGCTATCAGCAACTGTTATTTCTCCAGTCGCATCTAGGGTAATATCTCCGGCAACAGTTTCAGGTGTTCCCAAACCTTGCCCAATCCCACCGGAAAGAAAACTTCCTCCGGTAATTTCCACATTTCGAGCATTAACTACGATATCACCGCCACCAGCACCTTCTACATATACCTTGGCTTGATTTGTCAGCGATACATCAGCACGAGTAACATTATCGGGAAATCCCAAACTGAAATTATTCCCATTTATATCTAGTGCTACAGTTCCAGTTTCTGCCAATCCTCCTAACTCAACCCTCCCACCATAAGCGTTTAATTCTCCACCATTCATGTTGACATTGCCACCGAGCAGTAGCAAACTCTTACCATCGGGTACGCGCAAACCAAATGCATCACTACCTGATGGACTTTGTTGTGCTGGTGCAACTGAATTATTTTGAATCGATGCTGTTTGCTTAATTTGACTGAATAAAAAAGCCGAAGGATTTACGGTTAATAAAGGTGTGGTTTCGGGATTTGTCGCACTAAAAAATCCTTGTTCACCAAACTCAATCCCATTGGCAGTAGTCCCCACAAAGGAACCATTGATATCCAAACTAGCATTTTCACCAAAAACAATTCCATTGGGATTAATTAAGAATAAATTTGCATTACTAGGGTCAAAATTTCTATTCGATATCGTACCCAAAATTCCTAATATTTCTGAAGGATTATTTCCCGTTACTCTGGTTAAAACGTTTTGAATATTATCATTAGGAACAACAAAATAAGCTCCTCTTCCTTCCCCGACGTTGAATTCTTGCAAACTATGAAATAAATTTTGACCCCGCTCTGCTCCACCTTCTATCAAGGTGCTGGGGATACCATTTCTATTTACATTATTATTATTAATTTGTGATGATTCAATACCTAAAGTGTTATCCGGTACAATATTGCTTTGAGCAAAACCCGGTTCTATTGATGTGACGCTGACACTCAAAAATCCTAGTAATACTTTTAGAGAAAATTTCCATAAACTGTTATAATTAATTTCCTTCATTTCAACCTCTTATGTTTCAAATTATGTTTGAAATTATATTTGAAATTATGTATGTTTCAAAAATATATCTCGTTCCATCTAAGTTTTAGAAGGTGTTTTAGAAATATCCGGCAGTTTAAACCGCGACTACATAAACAACTACTCCTATCCCGCTGGAAAATTACCTATTTCTCTTTACCTCTTTTCTCTGTGTACTCTGCGTCTAGAAGGGTTTTTTTAATCGGTAATCTTCTACCGGGAAGGGAGTAATCGCGATCGCAACGAGCTTGCACTACGTGAACACATTTGATGATTCAAAAAAATATTTAAGTGCATTTACTGTCAATCAAGTGATAACAGCTACATAAATGCACCCAAACAAATAAAAATTAACTTTTTTCGCTTGAAACTAAGTTTCGTCTTCCACGGGGAAAAACTCCTTGGTATCGGGAGAAAAAGTCCAAGCAATTCCATCTGGATCTTTATTACGACTCCATTCGGGAAATTCTGGATCATCTCTACGCTTGAAAACTGTGCTGGAATAAACCCCCAAACGTTTAGCAAGCTCAGATTGAATTAAAGAACCTAAAAACAGTTGTTTTTCTAAAGGTTTCTCTAGGTGTTTTAGAGTTTCTTTTGGTAACTGTTGCTCCTGATTTACTAATTCAACAACTGATGCTTCCTGCTCAACTTTTAAAGAAATTGGTTCGAGAAATTCTTTGTTTAAAGTTACTCCCGGTGCATTACTAAAGTCGATTTCTGGTTCACTACTGTCGAGAATGCTACCCAAAGTATTGGCACTCATAAAGTAATAAACTTTATTCGCATCATCCAAGTTAGCAATAGTCGCGCCAAATTCAGAAGCTTTACTATCCAAATAGCGTTTTGCCTTACCTCCATGAAAATTGCCCCGTAACGCCAAATCCATAGGGGTAATTCTGCCTTGATTTTCCCTAACTAACTGCTGGAAAACTGGATTAACCTTATTACACCATTGCTGCCATTGAAAGGTTCGCCACAAATTGAATGCAATAACTATGGCAAACAATCCCAACAAAAATCGCCAGGTACTAACTAGGAAAATAATTACAAACGATAATGGCAAAAGTAGAAGCAAAAAACCTTTGCCCGAAGTTTCTAGTGTTGTTTCACTCATGCCTATGTATTTGCTAAGTGATTTATTTTAGGAAATAATATCATCTTGGCAAAAATTGGGACACTAATTTGTATTGTTTGTTGATTTAGAGAAAAATTTTTGGAAAAATTTGATTTTATTCACACTTGCAAATTCGCCAATTTTTCAGTCAAAGTCCTTTATCCGCTTGTATTTGCCAAGTTTGAGGAGTATTTGGCATTAGACTAAATTTGGAAAACTAAGTAATTAGCAATACAAATTTATACTTGAATTTATACTTGAATTTATACTTGAAAAGTATATAGGCTGAGAATTAGGGTTATTGTTTTGCATTTGGATGTCGCAGGTGCAGCTCAGTAGATAGAGCGCTCATGTTGGAACGATGAATTTAGGATTAACGCTTCAAATCTCCACCAATTAGGGGATGAATGGGTTTAATTCCCGTACCCGGCTCTACTGATTTACATATAGCCTTGGCTAGAAGTCAAGGCTTTTTTTTGACAATATAATACTATGATAAATTACACAAAATATTTATTATTTAATAGATACATTTATGATGTTTAAAAGGTCATATTATTTTTTGCAAACTATACTTGTTTTAATCAGCAGTATTTTTATATTTGGTACTAGTAGCGTAAATGCAGCCCAAACGGTTGTTTTTAGATACAGAACATTTCGTAGAACCTTGCCAGTCAGTGAATTAACAAAATTGTCGGAAACAGGAGAAGTTTCTCCAACATTGAATTATTATTTGCAGCAGACACAACAAAACCCTCAAGCAGTTCGAGATGTGTTGAATAGACAAGTAAATGTTGATACTGTGACTTTAGATCGCACGTTAAATAGTCAGATTGGCGGTTTTTTATTAGACCAAATTAGTCAGACAATTCATACTCCCTCAAATCAAGCTAATAGACAAGCTTTGCGTTCAGCAATAGTATTATCTAGTACTGAAAATAATCAAGTTTCATTAATCGAAATAATTCAAAATTACCCAACTAATGAAGTTTATGTTCAGGGAGATAATTTAGCGCGGACTTATAATCAATTGAGCATTTTGACGGAAGGTTTGCGAGGATGGTTGGGTATTCGTTAATTATTAAATAAGCTAGCGCCACTATTTACTAAGGATGATTTATTTACGCTGATATATCTGCCTTGAGAGTAGTTTAGTAATCATCTATAACTGTTAGATTGTGAATGCGAAATAAGTTGCACTTGATAATTTAATCTCTAAAAACAATCTCTAAAAACAATGGCATTTAAAGGCGTAATTTTGGATGTTGATGGAACCCTCGTTCTCAGTAATGATGTTCATGCTCAAGCTTGGGTAGAAACGTTTGCAAAGTTTGGTTATCAGGTAAAATATGAGGAAGTTCGACCATTAATTGGTATGGGTGGCGACCAAATTATTCCTAAATTTGCGCCGGGGCTTTCTGATAGTGAAGGAAAAGGTAAGGAAATTACTGATTACCGTAAACAATTAGTGCTTGATAAATTTGTACCACAAATGTCCCCTGCGAATGGTGCCAGAGAAATGGTATTAAAGTTGCAAGAACAAGGAAAACAGTTGGTAATTGCAACTTCAGCAAGTTCTAAAGTACTTACATCTTTACTCAAAGTTGCTAAGGTAGATGATATTCTTAGTCAAGATGAGGCTACAAGTTCTAATGATGCAGAAAACTCGAAACCATCACCAGATATCATCAAAGTTGCTTTAGAAAAGTTTGAAATGCAGCCTAATGAAATTGTGATGATTGGTGATACTCCTTACGATATTGAGGCTGCAAACAAAGCTGGAGTAGAAGTAATTGCGGTTCGTAGTGGTGGCTTCGATGATGCTCAACTAAAGAATGCGTCACGCGGAGCGTCAAGCCCCGGGCTTATCGCGATTTACAACGATGCTGCCGATTTGGTAGAAAATTATGATCATTCACCGCTAGCAAGGGGGGAATAATTGTAATAGATTTATTTTTATCGTAGTGTCGTTAAGAAGAGGTAATTTAAATTTATAGTCACCTACATAAAATATAAAATCCCAAGTTTATGAAATTAATTGCTTTAATATTGCTTTTGCTGATTATTACTTTTTCATTGGCTTTTCCTGCGAATGCTGCTGTAACTTGCAAGGATTTTAACGGACACGAAGTTTGTATTCTTGATATTAAACGTAGCGCTAAAAGATATTGGAATTATCGCACAACTATTAGTATTGATGGTGAGAAACAACCGTCAGAAATTTATAATTGTCGTGGAGAGTTTAAGATTCAAAATGATGGTAAAATTGTCAGGTTTGGGGAAGATGGTGTGGGTAATTTAATTTGTAAGTTTTTTAAGAAATAATTGTTTATAAAAAACCGCAGAGACACGAAGGACGCTGAGTAAAGAAGTACAGAGGTATTGCTTGTTTTTGGGATTTTATTTGTTTTGTGCTACGAGTATACAAGCAAGAATAAAGATGGTAAATCCTAGGTAGCTAAATACTGTTATCCAATCTTGCCAGTTGGGGGGAAGTATGAATGATGTATTGTTCATGATTACCATCCTTCATGTAATAAATCGGCTTTTATTTAATGTAAAACTTTCAATTGATTGGGATTAGCTAATGTTTTACCTAGCTTTTCGCTAAAATAAACAACTTCATAGTTAGTTGCTAATTCTTGTTTCAATTGTTTCCATAAATTGATTCCTTCTTCTTCAAAAATTTGTTGTTCTTCGTTACTTGAAAAAATAGATAAAGCAGGTTCATTTTCATCTAATTTTGCATCGTACATTTCTGCCCATTTCTCTAAACGATTTATGGTTTGTTGACTAAGCGGTAGTGTTTCTGGATCGATATCACCTATTTTTTCAGAATTAACCCACCACAATGGATAGCATCCATAATCAGCCATGAGTTTAATTGTTTCTTTCATAATTGCTACACCTAATTACGCAGAAGTTCTAGGATTTGCACCAACTATATAACCATTTTTGCTGACAGTCACAGCTATATAGTAAATTTCGTTGTTAAAACTAACTTCATAAATCACGCGAGTTTTCTTTCTTCCTTGATAACCAAGAATTTTACCTTTAGTTACTGCTGTAATTATAACGTCTGGAATTTCTTTTAATGGAATTCTTAATTCGGTAAACTCGTTGAAATGTTGCTCAAGTATATGTTGCAATCCAGCTTGAGTATTACCCTCTTCTAAAAATACAATTTTCCCATCATTTTGTTTTGCAATCCGGATAATTTTTTCAGGAGTATGCTTGATACCAGCTTCCTGTAGTTCCTTGATTAAAGCTATTTTTTGCGCTTCCGAATCTGGCTGTTTCGTCACTATTTAACTTTATCCCTGATGATTTTCTTTCCTATATATAATAAAAGTCTCCCATAAAAAATAACGAGAGACTTGAAAGAAACTATCTTTTGGATAAAATATAAATCCAATTAACTAAGCACCAACTGATTCTTTTGCTGCGTACAATACTTCTACGTTAATATCTTTTATTCCTCTTTCTCTGGCAAATTTCTCGGTGTTTCTTTTGACTTTACCTCTGACAAATCCAGGAATTTTGTTCAACTCGATTAAACCATCTTTTGTCCAACCTAAATCGGATTCGGCGGATATTCCTTTGGTAATTACTTCTTTGGTATCATGTCCACCGAAGATTTCTAATAAATGGTCTTCCATTCCCAAGGTAAAGGAATTATATACTAAATCGGCGATTTGATTGGTTCCTTCGTAACCCATGAAGGGTTTATAACCGATGGGGAAGTTTTGAATGTGAATTGGTGCAGCTATGACACCACAAGGAATATTTAAGCGTTTACCGACGTGACGCTCCATTTGTGTACCGAAGATTGCTGAAGGTTCAACTTTTGCGATCGCGTCTCCAATTGCTCCGTGATCGTCGGTAATCAAAACTTCGTCGCAGTATTCACTTACTTGTTCGCGGAACCATTCTGCATCATGCTTACAATAGGTTCCAGCCCATACTACATGAATTCCCATTTCCCTGGCTAATATCTTGGTCATGGCTGCTGCGTGGGTGTTGTCACCAAATACAACGGCTTTTTTACCTGTTAAATTTTGACAGTCAATGGAACGGGAGAACCATGCAGCTTGAGATACGTACAGTGTCTGCTCGTTGATAAATTCTTCGTAATTGACATCGGCACCTTGTTGATTAATTACCTGCTGGATTTTACGGATGCAACGAGCATTTTCTACTACACCCATCGGCGCAATATCAACGTAAGGTGTGCCAAATTCTGCTTGCAAATACTTGGCTGACATCATGCCAAGTTCGCGGTATGGTACTAAGTTGAACCAAGCACGAGGTAAGTTTTTCAATTCGTGAACGGAAGCACCTTCGGGAATGACAGCATTTATTTCAATTCCCAAATCGTGCATTAATTTCTTCAACTCGGTGCAATCGTGCAAGTTATGAAAACCGAGTGTGGAAATACCGATGATATTTACTGAAGGTTTTTCTGTCTTTCCCTGGGGAAGTTCGTCTTTTTTACGGGCTTTTTCGATGTAGTATTTGACAACTTGATGCAAAGTTCTATCAGCAGCTTCCAACTCGTTGACGCGATAATGGTTGACATCAGCCAGCATGACATCACATTTGGCATCCATTTGCGCTCTTTCGACAAAGTTTTCTAAGTCTTCTTGCAGAATACTGGAGGTGCAAGTGGGAGTCAATACGATTAAGTCGGGATGTTCCTCAGAGTCTTTGCGGGTAATGTTATCTACTACTTTTTCTTGAGAACCACGAGCAAGAACGTTACGGTCAACAACACTAGTGGTTACGGGAGTAAAATTCCGTTCTCGTTCTAACATCGATCGCATGACATTAAAATAATCATCACCAATCGGTGCGTGCATGATAGCATGAACATTTTTAAAAGAACTGGCAACTCGCAGGGTACCAATGTGAGCAGGACCGGCATACATCCAGTAAGCTAATTTCATGGAAAGTTTTCTCCGTTTTATAGAAAATAAAGTTGTCCGATGATTGGACTATAAGTGCTTTAATTTATTAACGTTCTTAATTATCGCAAAATAAGTAGTTATGAAGAAGTTAAGTTAATAGAAGTTGATTTAATGGTTAATTTTTCTTACATTTCGAGATTTTAAAGGTATTTTAATAAGTTAAGTAACATTATTGTTAATTTTTATAGTGTTAGTTCCCCTAATAAGTTATCAAACGTTTTTTCAACTTGATTTTCCCAAAGAGATGATACAAGGGAGCTTTTCGGCTCCCATTACACAATTACTAATCACGGATTAAAAAGGATTACACGGATAAAAAGGATTTTAATTACCAATTACCCATTACCAATTACCAATTCAAGCTGTAACCAACCTTCTTAATGATTGAGCGCGACGTTTAGCAACGACATTTTTCGCATCTAATTCTAATGCTTTTTCGTAACTTTCTAAAGCCTGAGCATTTAATTTTTTACGCTCATATGCATGACCTAAATTATTCAAGGCTGTGACGTAATCGGGTTGTCTTTTTAAGGCTTCTTTGTAATTACGAATTGCTAAGTCATACTGTTCTTGAGCAAAGTAAGCATAACCTAATCCGTTGTAAGCTAAGGTTACATAATATAATGTTGCAGCATCTATTTCTTCTTCTTCATCTGCTGCTTTGATTGCTTTTTGAAATAGGCTAACTGCTTGAGTAAATAGTTTTTTCTGTGAATAAATACTGCCTAATTGGTAATATTCTGCAATCGAACCTGTTTCTTTGGTTAATTTAGAACGCAGTTTGGAAAAAGAGCCTTCTTGTTTGCGAGATTTAAAAATTTGGCGAAAAACGCTTATAACTGTTAAAAACAGCAAGCCTACTAAAATAGATAGATAAATAGTTGCTAAATTACTATTCATGAGCTTTTATTAATGTTCAATTATCAGTTATTAGTTATTCCAGTCTACTATTTAGGATACTAGAATTGTAGGTGAAAAAAAATTACGATTTATCAATTTTGGGGAAGTAGGAACTAGTAACTATAAGCCCCAATATTCAGCGCGTTGTTTGAGCCAACCTTTTTCTAAATAACTGCCGATTAATTGGCTGACTTGTCGTCTTAACTCATCATATTGCAATCCTTTGGGCATGACTACTGATAATGGTTGTGTTGATATTTTGGTTGGGAGTAGTCTATATTGGGGCTTTTGCTTTATCCAGTTGCTCAGGCTGGTAATATCGGCGGCGAAGGCTGTTACTTGGTTGTTTTCGATGAGGCTTTGTCCTTCTAAGTAAGATTCAACTCCCACTAATTCGGCTTTGGGGAGGTAATATCTTAGCGGAGCAATGGTACTGGAGTTTTTCAGGACGGCTATTTTACTGTTTTGTAAGTCGGTTAATTTTTGAATTGATGTGTCTTTTGTTGCGATAAATCCGCCGTCGAAGTAGTAAGGAACACTGAAATTGACGATGCGTTCTCGTGATGCAGTTGCGGTTACTTTAGCGATCGCAATATCAACTTCACCTTCTATAACTGCTTGGAGTCGCTCTAGGTTCGTTACAGGTTTGAATTTGACTAAATTATCTAATTTATCTGGTTTACTTAACAAGTCTTGCGCTAACCGTTGTGCTAGTTCGATTTCTAATCCTTGTAAGTTACCGCTTTGGTCTTTGAATCCTAAAGGTGGAAAGTTATCTTTGACTGCAACAATTATATAACCGCGCTGCTGAATTTCTTTTAATGTTGCAGCAGATATGGATAATGTTCCAACATTGAGGAATAAAAAAGTTAAACATAGAAAAGTTACAGCAGATTGTAGCAGATGTAACTTACGCTGCTGATTGTATTGCCGATTCTGTCGATGAATTAACCGTAATTTCAACCAATCAATCATAGAAGAGCAACAGTAGTTACATCCGTGAGTCAATTTTAGATTTTAGATTTTGGATTTTGCGGAAAGTTTGGGGTGTAGATTCTCGAACCCCAAAACTTTCCAAGACGGATTTTGGATTATCCTTGATATCTAAAATTCCACATTTGTTGGGTTTTTGATAGTTAACTTTTAGCTTGAGAGGCAATTTCGGCAACTTTGCTAAAACCATCGGGATCTAAAATCGCCATTTGAGCCAACATTTTACGATTGATTTCGATGTTGGATTTTTTCAAATAGCCCATGAATTTGCTGTAACTCATACCATGCTCACGGATAGCAGCGTTGATACGGGTAATCCACAGCCGACGAAAATCACGTTTGCGTTTTTTGCGATCGCGATAGGCGTGACGTAGGGCTTTCATGACCTGTTGGTTAGCGGTTCTAAATAAGGTAGAATGAGAACCACGAAAGCCTTTAGCTAGTTTAAGGATTTTTTTGCGGCGTTTGCGAGCTACATTACCGCGCTTGACTCTAGTCATAGTTTTAGTTTCTCAACAATTTTGCAATATTTACAAATATGGAAGCATACCGCGTACATTATCGGCATCGCGATCGTTAACAATCACTAATTTAGATAATTTATTCTTTTTATCGGTAGTCTTCTTTTCTAGAATGTGGTTTTTGAAGGCTTTGCGACGAACGATTTTACCACTACCTGTGGCACGAAATCGTTTTGCAGCAGCTTTACGAGATTTTAGTTTAGGCATTTTCTTCTGCTTCTATACTTAAACACAAACCCATATTATAGTTGGTAATTACAGCGAAAGCTGAACTAAGTTAGCTATTTATGGATTTTTTCTCGGATGTGTTATGGCGCGAGCGGAATTTAGTAATTGAGGTTAAAATACTTTGTGCAAACCAACCTGTAAACTATTCTGATAATACTTTTAACAAATACTATTTTAAGGATGAGCGCGATCGCATTCTTTGTTGTTTTGGGATGTATTGTTTATAGTAACTCGATCAACCGGGAAAAAAATATATAGTTCGCTCAAAACTCTTAACCTACCACACACTCGGTAAACTCTCGCTTCAAGGCATTAAATACCGGAGAAGCGGGCTGTTTTTGCAAGTTATCCGGTTTACTCCAGGTAAAAGGTGCTTCTTGGGCTGCTGATATCCACAACAAACGTTTGGCTCGCGTCATGGCAACATAAAATAAACGGTATTCTTCGGCTATTTTCAAATGTTTGGCTTGTTCCCATGCTGCAATTACGTCGGGTAAGGTTCTTTCTCCATGCAATGCAGCACGGATTTGAGCGCGAGCTACTTCTGATAAGGTAAAGTCACCCATGAATTTTCTTTGTGGTGGTACCCAGAATTTACCTGGTATTAAGTTTTCGTGTAAAAATGGTAAAAATACGTAATCCCAATCCAAACCTTTGGCTTTATGCATGGTGATGATTGTCAATTGATTACGTTTTGTATAACGGGCTTCTGAGTCTTCGGTGTCTACTGGTTCAAAGCGTTCGGAACTGACGATTTCACTGAGTACTCCCAACATTCTTGCCATGGAAATGTTACCGAAAATTTGCTGATTAATTCTTTCTGAAAGTTTATCTGCGGTGGCTAATTCTGCTTGTTGATATTCTAGTTTTAAAGCAATAAATGATATTAACTGGTAAAGAGGTAATTCTAAATGAGCGTTGAGTAAATCTCGGCACAAATCACCGGCTTTTTTGACGACTTCGGTTTGTAGTGGTGCTAGGGGAGAAGGATATAAGAATTCCTCTGGTAAGGAAGCTAAAGCGTTTAAATCTTGGGGTTCAATTAATCTTCTTTTGACTAACACTCCTAATGCTGCTTTGAGATAATCGGCAGAATGAGGGCGATCGCAAAATTGTAAAATTGCCAATATTTCTTCTGGTACATGGGAATGTCGGTCTTGTTCTCCTACATCATAAAGTAAAATATTATGCTGTTTACAAATTGGTCTGAGTGCTTGACTTAACCATGTTCCCTGACGATTTTCTCTGACTAATATCGCTGCACTACCGTTGTTTTCGTTGTCTTGAGGAAATAGTTCGATAATTCTTTTAGATAGTAATTCTACGGTGTGATGAATATCTCTAGGAGTATAAATTTCAACTCCTCTCCCGACTGCTGCGGGGTTTGCATTCTTTTGTGGATCATTGTAGTCTACGGGAAGGATTCTTTGATTGCGGAATGGGAGGGGAAGAGGATAGGTTTCGGATTGTTTTTGGTTTTTTTGGTAGAGACTGTTTACCCATTCGAGGGCAAAGTTTGCAGTTTCGATAATAATTCTACTACTGCGACCGGCTTGATTCATAGTCGCCAAAAGTCCTTGAGAATCGCATTCTTGGCAAAACTGACGGAAATAAATTGGATCTGCTGGAGTAAAAGTAGAGTTAATCGCTTGATTTGGGTCACCAACACGGATTAAATTAATTTTGGATTTTAGATTTTGGATTTTTGATTCTGAATTTGTAATTGTCCCCCCCTCTCCCCATCCCCCCATCTCCCCATCCTCTTCCCCACTAGCCAATATCTCCAACAACTTCGTCTGAAGTGGACTAGAATCCTGGGCTTCGTCTTCAAATACGGCGAATACTTGCTTTTGCTCGATTTTTCTAGCACTTTCGTCGTCCAATACTCTTAATGCAGCTAATATCATGTCATCGTAATCAATAAAATCGCGATCGCGCATCAAGTTCTGATATTGTTCGTATAATCCGGCGGCTATTTTCAAAACTTCATATGCATCAGTGCTTTGCTGACTTAATTGATCTAAATCTTCGGGTAAGATTCCCGAACTTTTGGCTTCATGAATCGCAGTCGTTGCTAATTCTGGTAATACTTCTGTGCGTAATACCGATTGACGACGCAATCTTTCGGTTTCTTCTCCGTCAAATTGCATACCTTCCATTAATTTTGCATACAGTCGCGGATTATTCGCAATCCATTTCTCAACTGCGGTACGGATGAAACGGTGACTTTGATTAGGAGTAATTAATGTTACGTAGTCTAACTCTAAACCGGATAATTGGGGATGACGACTGGCAATATTTAACGCTAAACCGTGCAAGGTATATACTACAAAACCAGTTTGAGGTAAAGATAAATCTTCTCTGAGGTATTTACGGATTTTGGCTTTAATATTAGCAGCAGCCGAACGAGTGAAAGTGACAACTACTAATTGACGGCGAATTTGGGGACGTAAAGAGTTATGATTTTGGTATTGACGGGCGATGGCAATTGCCGCAGCAGCAGCCATCCCTGTAGATTTACCAGCACCGGGAACAGCAGAAACCGCTAAGGGACCACTTTTCCAGTCTGCCATTTGTTGTTGTCCGCAACGTAAAGAATTGCGGATATTTGCAATTGCGGCTTCACGGGAAGATGTATGCAAAGTTGGTAGCTTTGCGACTGACAAAGGATTATCTGGCACTGGATAGATGGAATTAGTGTCTGACATATGCGAATTTAGATTGTAGATTTTATATATTCAAAAGCTAGGGGTGATATGTGGGTTGCAAGCAGTTATTGTCACATAAAAATTTATAAGTTTATATGCAGTTTATTATCACCTAATTTATGAATAACAACATCATGGCAACCTGATTGTTGGTTTGCGGAAAATGTATAACAAACACCTATCTTTTTCAAGCTCATAATCCTAAAATCCTTGCTAAATAAACTTTAAAGCTTGTTTTTTGCTTTTTGAGAGAAACAATAATTGAGGTTTATTTGTAGTCACAAATCATTTCCTCGATTCTATAATTCAATGATCACAAATCATAAGTTTAATTTACATTATTTACATTATTTACATTATTTGGGTTTAACTTTTTTTATTGCCATCGCGATTATTTTGCGTTTTTGCAATTTGGAACTTAAGCCTTTGTGGATGGATGAAATTATCACCGCTATCTTTAGTTTAGGTAAAAATTATCATTCTATTCCTTTGGATATAGTATTTCCTGTAGAAAGTTTACAAGATGTTTTTACCTATCAAACTGGGGTAAATTGTCCGCAAATTGCTCAAAATATTGCTACTGATTCTACCCATCCACCGCTATTTTTTTGCGGGATGTACACGCTTTTGGGATGGATGAAACCCTTGGGAGATGATTGGATAGGTAAATTGCGATCGCCATCTGTATGGTTTGGTGTAAGTTTAGTTGTGACGGTATATTTTCTCAACCGATTAGCTTTTTCCCGTAAAGCTGGATTAATGGGTGCTGCACTTGTTGCTGTTTCACCTTTCGCGGTTTATTTATCCCAAGAAGCACGACACTATACATTACCGATGCTGACAATAAGTTTATCTTTGTTGGCACTTATCCAAATTCAACGAGATATTTTTACATCTCCATCTGAGCAAATTAAAATTAAAGTTTGGGTTTGGCTGTTATGGACAATTATTAATATTTTCGGTATCTATATTCACTATTTTTGCATTATTGCTTTTATCGCTCAAGTCGCAACTTTAGTGTTACTGATTTCGAGAAAGGTGAAAATTCTCCAAATCCGAAAAGTTTTGCTAACAGTGATTTTATCTAATAGTGTAGTTTTGATTAGTTTAATTCCTTGGTTTCGGGTAATGCAAAATCATTTAAATCGTTCCGAAACCAGTTGGTTACCTACTCCCCAACACCTTGAACCGCTATATCAAACTTTGATTAATTGGATTATCATGGTAGTTATTTTACCAGTAGAAAAACAACCTTTACCAATAACAATTATTTCCGGTTTGTTAATGTTATTCTTCGCGGGTTGGTTGGGATATAAAGTATTTCGAGGAATCAAACTTTTATTAAAAGAACCACAAACTCGTTTACCTACTTTAACTTTATTGAGTTTTACAACTTTCGTATTATTAGGAATATTTGCAATCTCCTACATATTTGGTAAAGATATCACAGTCGCACCCCGTTACAATTTCATTTATTATCCCAGCTTCAGCGCTTTAATTGCAGCCGGTTTGATTTCTGAAAACAACAGTAATCGGATTGTTTTGTTCGCTGAAAATTCTCTAGAAAAACCAAATATTCTCAAATTTAGCACTCAAAAATTATTCTTACCAATCGTTTTATTAACTAGCTTTATTAGCTGTCTATTCGTAGTATCTGATTTAGCTTTTCAAAAACCATATTTACCCCAACAAGTAGCGCAAAATATTTACCAAGAACCCTCTATTCCTGTAATGGCTGTAATGGCATATCGTAATTATCAAGATGTCGCTTTAGGTTTAAGTTTTGCTTTGGCTTTGGAAAGAGAAATTAAAACTGTTCAAAATAGTAATATTCCTACATCAAATTATCATAATTTTGCTTTATTTAACCAATCTGCTGGATTAGAATCAGTTTTTAAAAACCTTTCCCAATTACCTAATCAAAATATTTCTCAACTTAATTTGTGGATATTTGCACCCGGAAGAATCCGAAACGATTATCCCCAACAAAATCAATTTTCTCCATCATTATCTTGCAATATCGACACTAACCAACATTATCGTATCGGCATTCCTTATCAACTTTATCGCTGTCAAACGATTTTGGATTTTAGATTTTAGATTTTGGATTAAGGATACCTGCCTTATTTTCTGTTTCCTACTCCTTACTCCCTACATTCCTTAAGTTTTGAAAAATTGTATTCCCCAACACCAACTCATTTCCGAAAACTGAATTGCACTTTTCCTGAAAAAATGTAAAGTTTTATTAAGAAGCGAGCGGATTTTTGGATTTACATCTGACAACCTAGTGAAGCGGAAAATTCAGAATCATTGCAGGAGCAGCTGTGTTAGAGCAACACCCGATATATCCATCGTTTTTCTGTCACATATTAGCATTACGCATATGACACATTCTGAAGATTTAAACGAGCAGCTAAATCAATTAGCAACAGAAGTTTGTCAGCATCCGAATGGTAGCCTGAAACGACAGCGATTGTTAAATCAATTGATTTATCAAATGCAGCAGTCAGGAAAAATTTGGAAAGGTAGCGATATTCGGGAGCAATATTATGAAGATGGATTACAACAAACTTGGTTTTGGTTTTGCAAAAGTATTCATAAATATGATGCATCGCAAGCAAATGTAATTACTTGGTTTAATGTCCATCTAAAGTATAGACTTTTAGATATTCGGCAACAAATAGCTCAAGAAAATGAGACTAAAGTAACTAGCTTAGAATATCAAGAATCAAATCCAATAAATCCAATTGATAAGTTACCTGCACCAGATAAACCGCAACCAATTTTAGAAGAAACTCTAGAATGGATTGAAACCCAAGGTAGTGAATTACGCCGTCTTCACATTCGTTCATTTCCGCATATTAACTGTCAAGTATTGCTGAAACACAAATTACCTCCCGATGCCAAAACTTGGCGTGAATTAGCCGAACAATTCGGTAAAAGAGAAAGTACTCTCAATCATTTTTACAACCACAAATGTCTTCCTTGTTTGCTAGCTTTTGGCAGAGAGCAAGGATATATAGATACGTAGCAAAAGTTATTTTAAGGTATTTACTGATGATATCAACAGAACAGCTAATTATTTCTATTCCAATTACTGAATCCGAGCGAAATCAGGCACATAAATTTGCTCAAGAACAATCTAATCCCGAAAAAGCCAAGCAAGTTTACCATAATACTTTAGCTGTATTAGTTACTAATAATTATTTCCAAATGTTAGATGTAGCGACTGCATTACAACAGAGTTATTGTTGGAATACTATTGCTCGATTAAGTACTAATATTGCGGACTTAAATCTACCAGAAAAGGGACATTTAGAATGTCGTCCAATATTAAAATATAATGATACTTGTTACGTTCCTCAAGATGTCTGGAATAACCGTATTGGTTATGTTGTAGTGCAGCTTGATGAAGATTGTAAACAAGGAAAATTATTAGGATTTGTGCCGCAAGTTAACAGCATTATGCTTAATCTTAACAAGTTACAATCTTTAGATAACTTATTTGAGCTTCTACATTCTAATCAAACTGTAATCCAGTTAAATAGATGGTTAGAAAATGCTATTGATACAGGTTGGAAAAATATTCAAGAAATTATAGATAAACAAGCAATTAGTCCTCTTTTTGTATTTGCGGATATTTCTCCCAAAATTACGAATATTGAAAAAATGGAAGATATAGTAGCACAATTATATTCCAGTCAAGATGAGATAAATAAAGTTGATTCCGATTCTGAAAAAGCTTTAATTCATCTATTAAAAAATACTCACAACGAAGAAATTCGCTGGAAAGCCGCCGAATTACTTTGGGAAATAAACCCACAAAATCCCACAGGAGGAATCAGAAAAGCAATTGACTTGGGTATACACTTTAGTAAAAATGCTGTGGCTTTGATGGTGGCAATTTTACCCAAACCCGATGAAAGCTTGGCAATTTTAATTAGAGTATATCCGGGAAGTGGTAAAATTCATCTTCCCCCAGGATTAAAACTCAGCGGCTTAGATGCAGAGGGAAACTCTTTCTTTACAGTAGAATCTAGAAATAAAGATAACTACATTCAGTTTAAATTTACTGCCGAATTAGGAGATAAATTCAACATTCAGGTTGCTTTAGATGATGCAAATATTACAGAGAGATTTATTGTTTAGTTATTCAGATAATTTGTATGCGCCGATTTTTCTCTGTTAAAATTAATATTTTTATTTGTAGAGATGTAATATCATGCTTCTCTACATTTTTAATATTTTTATGAATAAATTTAATCTGTTAACACTGGAATGATATAATCTTTAACGCGAAGGGACGCAAAGGTATACGCAAAGGGGCGCAAAGTTTTTATTTATATACGATGGGTTCAATATTGAGAATTGAAATAAAGGCAGTACATTTAACTATTCCCTCTTCCCTATTCCCTCTTCCCTCTTCCCTTAAATTAACAAAAATCAAACTAGATTCCTATATTAAATATTTTCAATAATATTATTTAAAATGGAAACATTAGCATCTATGATCTATTCTTCAGTATAATTACGGTTATAAATTAGACGAATTTTTAAGAAAAACCATTACTCCCCAAGCGTCATGAGCAAGTTTGTTGTATTGAATATTTACGAAGGCAGTTTTGACCAAGGGTTTCGTGTAATGCTTGAGATTGGTGAAGATGGTCGAAGATTCTTTAAACAAGAGATTACACTTGCTCCGGCACCGGATATTCCTCGATTATATCAAGATTGGCAAGACAAATACCGCGAGTTGGGTAAAACTAGAACAATTAATATTCCTGCCGCTCAAATTACTAATTGTTCTGTAATTGAAGATGAAAATGTTGCTAGAAATCGATTTGAAAAGTATTTGATTCAGTGGTTTGCTCAACTTCCCTTCCGAGAATTACAAGTAAGAATAGAAGAAAAAACTTATCCACATGAATTAATAAGAGTAATCATAGATACTAATAATATTTATTTAAAAAAGCTTCCTTGGCATTTATGGAAATTATTTCACAACCGCCCTCAAGCCGAATTTGCTTTGAGTGCAGAATATTCACGTTCTAGTGAACCTTTAAAACGTCCTATAAAAATTTTGGCAATTTTCGGGGGTAGTCAAGGATTAGATTTATCTTTAGATAGACAATTATTAATAAATTTACGCAAGCGGGGAGCGAAAGTTACTTTTTTAGAAAAACCTCAAATAAAACAACTTAGTCATAGTTTGTGGGAGCAACATTGGGATATTCTATTTTTTGCGGGACATAGTTCTTCTAAAGAGGAATGTAACAGCGGAGAAATTCAAATTAATGACAGTGAAAGTCTTTCATTAACTAGGTTGAGAAATGCCTTAAGAACTGCGGTTAAAAATGGTTTAAAATTAGCAATTTTTAATTCTTGTGATGGTTTGGGTTTAGCGGATGAATTGAGTGGTGTGAAAGTTCCACAAATGATTGTAATGCGTGAACCTGTACCTGATGAGGTAGCGCGGCAGTTTTTACAATACTTTTTAGAAGATTTTTCCCAAGGACATTCTTTGTATTTAGCGGTAAGAAATGCACGTGAACGTCTGGAATTTATGGAAGATAAATTTCCTTGTGCTTCTTCGTTACCTGTGATTTGTCAAAACCCCGCTGCTCGTCCTTTAATTTGGGCTAAAAAATCAATTTCGGTTAAGAAAATAGCAGTTTTCACAGGAGTAATATTCGGAGTTTTTTTAAGTTATTTAATTTTATTTAGAATACCTAAAATTGAAATTGTTAACAAAAATATTCCTCCACAAGAACAAGTGGGAATAGCAGGTTCGGGAGATGCTTTAGAAAATATAGAAAATCGCTCTAGCTGGGGAGAAAATTTATTAATTACTTCCGATTTAAATGATGATAAAGATGCTGGAATCCAAGCTTTTAAAAGTAATAATTTTAATCAAGCTATTGAATATTTCCATAAATCTTTAAAGAAACAACCTAATGACCCAGAAACATTAATTTATCTAAATAATGCCGTTGTAAAACAGACTTCTAAAATTAATCTTCTTCCTGTTCCTGAAAGTTTAAAATCTGATTTAAATACCTGTTATTTGAGAAATAATTCTGCTCAAATTTTGAAAATTGCTGCTCCTATTCCTATTAATGCCGATGCTCATATTGCACGAGATTTATTAAGAGGAGTTGCACAAGCTCAAAATGAAATAAATTGTACAGGTGGAATTAATGGCAAACTATTACAAGTGATGATAATTGATGACGAAGAGAATTTCTCTGTAGTTAAAGAAGTTGCTAATAAATTAGTAAAAATTCCCAATATTTTAGGAATAGTTGGTCATTATTCTAGTACTTCAACTTTAGAAGCAGGCAAAATATACGACGGTAAAATAGTCGCCGTTTCTCCTACTAGTAATGCTTTTAGAAAGTCAACAATTAACCCAAATGGATTAGATTTTAGTAAATGGGTATTCCGCACACCTCCCAGCGGTGTTAAAAAATTAGTTGAGTATATGGTAGATAAAAAAGGTTATAAAAAAGCCGCCGTTGTTTACGTTCGTAGTCGTGCTTGGAGCAATTCTACCTACGAAGAATTTAAAAAATATTTGACATCAAAAGGTGGTGAAATTGTTTATAAATGCGAACTTAATGGTAACTTTATCGCAGAAAATTGTTTAGAAAATGCTATCAAAAAAGAAGCCGAGGTAATGTTGTTATTGCCTGAAATTAATGAAAATACCTTTTATAAAGCTCTACAAATTTTCGACGCTAATTCTAACAATCCGAAGAAATTATTTTTATTCGGTGGAACTTCCATGTATAGCGATATCATTCGGAAAAAGGGAAAATTCGCAGAAAATCTGGTGACAGCTTTTTACTGGCATCGAAATGAAAAGAACCCCAGTCAATTTGAAAGCGATGCTCTAGCACTTTGGAAAGCCCAAATCAATGGACGTACCGCTATGTCATATGATGCGACTATGGTAATTGCTGAAGGTTTGCGACGGATGGGTAACAATCCAACTCGCGAAGCACTCAAACAGATTTTATCGGCAGAGAATTTCTCAGCAAAAAGCGTAGCCGGAACAGTAGAATTTGAAAATGGCGATCGCCGCATCAAAGATAATCAAATTGGCGTACTAGTCCAAGTAAAATGCGACACTAAAATATTGCAGCCTAGTTGTGATTTTGTTAAAGTTCCACAACAGTAAAGTTATGAATTGTAGAGACGTAACAATGCGACATCTCTACCGTACCACCAGAATTAGCAATTACGAGTGACGACTTTTAATCTCTAACTGTCAACTGTCAACTGTCAACTGTCAACTGTTAACTATCAACTGTCAACTGTCAACTGTCAACTGACTCCCTACTCATCAATTTGCCAAGAATCTTTGGTAAATTCTTCATCCAAAATTCGCTTCGGCTTGACGATGACAATTACTCTGCCTAATAAGTCTACTTCTGGTTCAGTTTCAAACCACTGAAAATCTAATTCTCCAGAATTTTCTACGACAAAATAACTACCAGAATCCCATTTCCTTTGAGAACGATCTATGGCTACCATTACTGGTTGTGGAGTACTTTGGTCTTGATTAGGAAATCTGTCGCTGTTACACAATATTACCACAGGGTCTTGGGCAGCTAACACCACTTGCCAACCTGGTAAAGGTACCCAGGCACCCTCACCTGCAAATTTCACCATATTAAATGGTCCATTTTCTTCCACTATCGGAACCGCTTGCAAATCGCTCGGTGTCAATGGTAACTCACCCACCACCGGAACTACACGAGACATTTCCGCATCCGATTCCAGACGGTAAAAGGGTAACAGCGGTGCGGGACGTTGGGGAACAACCGTAAAATCTGTTAATAACTGTTCGATTTTTTTACGTGCTGACTCAGTATGAGCAAATTTTAAACCTTTAGCAATAAAACGCGATCGCAATTGTAAATCTGATTTTTGTCTGGCTTGTTTCCAAGTTTGATAAGCCACTGCATCTCCGGGATGTGCAGAAAACCCTTCAGGTAAATGACGCAAGCGGGAAAAATCTTTAATTGCTCTAGCGACTTCTTTAACTTCATCCGCATCAACTTTATGCTCAAAGGTAAGCTCAGCAGCACTTGCACGTTCTTCTTCAGTGAGCAAACGCAACTCATACAAGATATCGCTTCCTCGTTGGGAATAATATGATTGTACTTCCTGCGGCGCACCACCTTTTTTCAAAGAATTATAAACTTGAGAACCAACAATAATTTGATTCTGCTGAATCGGTTCAAAACCAGTAGCTTCAAAAATGTCTTGAGGATTATAACCGACTTTTTGCAAATAAGCACAACCTTGTCCCCATTCCACCCAGTTTCCTTCTTTTTGTCTGAGTTTTTGTAGTAATTCTTGGACTACTTCCGGGTTTGATTGATTTTCAGTATTTTGAATTGGGGATGGGAAATCTGTCATAACTGGGGATAGGAAAATTCACGGTAGTAAACACAATTTTATGATCTAACGGCGTAACTAAACAAAACTCATGACTGTAAATTTTCTCACGCAAGTAAAAAAAATCAACTTCAATCTTGGGGTGAATACTCTACCGCTAGTTAAAATTATGAGTTATCAAAGAATTATTTAGTATCGCATACTAATTTTAACTACGTGTTTTTTCGGATAATGTTGCTCGACTTTAATTAGAAAATAGTCCTTTTAAAGCAGTAAATTGTCCACTGTCAACTGTCAACTGTCCACTGTCCACTGTCCACTGTCAACTGTCCACTGTCCACTGTCCACTGTCAACTGTCAACTGTCCACTGTCAACTGTCAAGATAGATTTGTATCAAATATAAAAAAGCACATATGATGATGTAAAGGAATGTAAAAAAATAAATATAATGAAAAATCTTCCAGTCGAACTAAATAATATTCAGGGTAAATTAATGACTCCAGAAAGACGTAAAAAACAAAAAATCTTAGTAGTAGACGACGAACCAGATAATTTGGATTTGTTGTATCGAACCTTTCGTCGTGACTTCCAAGTTTTGAAAGCAGATAGCGGTACTAGTGCTTTAAAAGTATTAGCTGAGGAAGGAGAAGTTGCTGTAATTATCTCCGATCAAAGAATGCCAGAAATGAAGGGAACTGAATTTCTGAGCAAAACTTTACCTCAATTTCCCGATACGGTACGCATCATTTTAACTGGTTTTACCGATATTGAAGACCTTGTAGACGCGATTAACGCTGGACAAGTTTACAGATATATTACCAAGCCTTGGGACCCAGAAGAACTCAAAGGAGTTGTGCAAAGGGCTGCTGAAACCTACGATTTGCTCAAACAGCGTACTGAAGAATTACGTCGCGCCAATTCCCAAATGGCATTATTAACTTCATCGGTACAGATTAGCCAAACTGTTTCCAGTGTAGAGGAAAGTTTAGCACCAATTGCCGCCATCTATGGAGAAACTTTTGCTGCTGATGGTTGTATTCTGCAATTAGTAGAAAACGACAATTTGACTTCTATTAATGGTACTTTTAGTCAAGACGGAATATTAGACAATTGGTTGGATCGAGACCCTTTAATCAAGGAAACTATTGCAACTAAGAAAATGAAAGTTTGCGTAAATGTACTTACATCAGAGCAACTCAAAGACCTAGCTCATTATTCAGATACAAATACACAAGCACATTTGACTATTCCCGTCGTTCACGCAAATCAAGTTACCGCAGTACTATCGTTACAATGGAAAAAACCCTGTACCTTACAAGAAGATGAATTAAAATTGATTCACCTTTCCGGACAAGTCTTAGCACTTATACTTAATTGCGCTCATTACGGTTAATTAACTTTGAAGGATTGAACAGAAGTCGGGTTTTTAGGATAAATATCTTTAACACAACACAACCCGTATAAAAAACCCGACTTCTCAGATGATCAGCAAACGCTAAATGCGTGATAATTGATAGTTGATAGTTGATAGTTGATAGTTGATAGTTGATAATTAATATGTCTTCTGCTGAAATTCGCTCCATTTTTAACCGCATTGCACCTGTTTACGATCAATTGAATGATTGGTTGAGTTTCGGACAACATCGCATATGGAAGGAAATGACGGTTAAATGGAGCGCAGCCAAGACGGGAGACACCTGTCTGGATTTGTGTTGCGGTAGCGGTGATTTAGCTTTTCGTATCGCTCGTAAAGTCGGAAAAAGTGGCAAGGTAGAGGCTGTAGACTTTTCTCCAGAGTTATTAGAAGTAGCTAAACAACGTTATCAGGAATATTATTCTATTCCTGCCATTACTTGGATTGAAGCTGATGTCCTAGAATTACCTTTCGATGATAATCAATTTAACGCCGCTACAATGGGTTATGGATTAAGAAATGTTACAGATATTCCTCGTTGTTTGAGCGAATTACATCGAGTTTTACAACCAAAAGCAAAAGCTGCAATATTAGACTTTCATCGTCCCGAAAATCCTGTAATGCGTAGCTTTCAGCAATGGTATTTAGATCATCTCGTAGTTCCCGCAGCCAGTCAAATGGGTTTAAAGGAAGAATACGCTTATATTAATCCCAGTTTAGAACGCTTCCCATCAGGTAAAGAGCAAATTAAGATAGCTAATCAAGTTGGTTTCGCTTCTGCGGTACACTATCCCATTGCAAACGGTATGATGGGAGTGCTAGTACTAACAAAGAGTTAGGAGTTAGTACCACCGGAGTTAGTACCACCGGAATTGTAGAGACGTAGCAATACGCCCCGTCTGTACCTCCATCAGCATATGGAGTTAGGAGTTAAGAATTAATAATTAGGAGTTTTTAGTATTGAAAAATTGGGAATTTACAACTTAAATAATATATAATTCGTTTTTTATTAGATAAATTATTTTAGCAAATTAAAAATTTGATAGAAATCAAATTTTAATTAAATAATCATGCGATAAATTCCCTAATTATTCAATTCAATTACTCTTTTAATTAACTCCTAACTCCTAACTCCGGTACAGACGGGGCGTATTGCTACGTCTCTACAATTCCGGTGGTACTAATTCCTAACTCCTAACTCCCAACTCCCAACTCCTAACTCCTATCGTGGATTTATCTAATCTCTGGTTATATATTACCCCCCCCGTAGCAGGTGCAATTATCGGCTATTTCACCAATGATTTAGCGATAAAAATGTTATTTCGTCCTTACCGAGCAATTTATATCGGTGGAAAAAGGATTCCATTTACACCTGGATTAATACCCCGTAATCAAGAGCGTTTAGCTAAGAACGTTTCTAAAACTATAATGCAGTCTTTGTTAACACCAGAAGAGTTGCAAAAATTGGCACGACGCTTGTTAGAAAGAGAACGAGTAGAGTCAGGAATTCTCTGGCTGCTGCAAATGGCTATCAATCAAATTAAAGATGATAGAGAGCAGAAAACGAATAAAATCCTAGCAGGAATTCTCAAAGATTTACTCGGAGAATCCTTACCTCGTCTACTCAAAGTTTTAGCACGACGGGAAGATTTTTTAGAAGCACAAATAGATCAGATATTCGACCAAATATTATTAGAATTTCAACTTAGTGAGGTTCAAGCTTACCGTTTAGCTGACTGGTTATTACAAGTAGTTTTACCAGCAGATACTATTCGTTTAGCCATAATTGATTTTCTCACAGACCGGACAATTCAAACCATCGATGAAAGTTTCCGTGAAAGAACCAGCGGTACATACTGGGTAGTAGCAAACCTCTTCGGTTTACGCAACAGCTTAACTCGTTTACGTACCTATTGCTTGGACGAAAAAGACGCAACCAACGCTAGAATCACAGAATTAACTCAAGATTTACAAGTTCGCGATCGCATTCGTAAAATCGTGCAAAATGTCTCGTTACAAAACTTACCGATGGGTACAGTTCGTCAGTTACGAAAAACTACGGGAGACAGTGTTCGTCATTATGTCCAAACACGGGGTGGTGAGTTACTAGAAGGTTTCAGTAAATCCTTAGATTGGGAAAAAATAGCAAGTTTATTGTTAAATCGTTTGAGTAATTCCCAAGTAATGAGTTCATCTTTAGAAGTAGTTAGTAAAGAATTAGCATTACTTTTAGAACGTTATTTGGAAAAAGATTTAGAAAATCTTGTTGCTCAAACAATTCCCATTTTATCAATAGATCAAGTAATTATCGATAGAATTAAATCAACATCACCCGCTGATTTAGAAAATGCCATTGAAGGTATCGTTAAAAATGAATTACAAGCTATTGTCAGTTTAGGTGGTGTTTTAGGTTTATTGGTGGGCTCATTTCAAACGATATTATTATTATTTAATCGATAATTTGTCGGTTAACAGTTAACAATCAACAGTTAACAAAGAGGTATAAATAGTGATGACTGCCATCACCATCAACTTTAACAACGTCGTCAAACTTACTGACGACCAATTTTACCAACTATGTCAGGATAATCCCGATGTCAAATTAGAACGCAATCAATGGGGAGAATTAATCGTAATGCCACCAACGGGAGGAGAAACAGGAAACCGTAACTCAGAATTAAATGCGGAATTTGTATTTTGGAACCGCAAATTTTTACTTGGTAAAGTATTCGATTCTTCTACCTGCTTTAAACTCCCCAATGGTTCCAACCGTTCTCCTGATGTATCTTGGATACAATTAGACAGGTGGAATACACTTAACGAACAACAGCGAGAAAAGTTTCCTCCTATCGCCCCAGATTTTGTATTAGAATTGATGTCACCTTCAGATCAATTAAGCGATGTTCAAGAAAAAATGCTTGAGTATATGGCTGCGGGTGTCAAATTAGGCTGGCTTTTTAACCGTAAAAATCGTCGAGTAGAAATCTATCGTCAAGGGCAAGCAGTAGAAGTATTGGATTCTCCTACAAGTTTATCCGGAGAAGATGTATTACCGGGATTTATTTTGGATTTATCAATTGTATGGTAAGTACTTGTGCCAACAGTCTCTACAATTAATTCCTAACTCCGGTGGTACTAACTCCCTTCTTCTACTGCGATATAAAAGTAATATCAAAAGAAGTCCATTTGTCATTTATTTTCTTTGGTGTTCCAACTTTAAAAAAGCCGGATAATTTGCGATTTTTTTCGTCATAATTGGTAACTTTACCCCAGTTATAACCATTTCCGGCTTGCTGCATAAAGTAAGTGTTAAACTTTGAATTTTGTTTTCTTGGTGTTTCACTAACTTCAAAAAAAGGTACACTTTCTTGGGAACGATAACCTTGTGGTATTGTGTCACCAAAAACTATTTCTAAATAAACTGTTTTACCGATATTATCTTGCATAAAATTATTAAACGCTAAGGGATTTTTATTCAATTCCCCAATAAATATCGGAACGTTTGTTTTGTTCAATTCAACTTTATTTTCCGCTATCCAACGATTACCAATTTTATCAAATTGTTCAATTCGTGAATTATTACGATTGATTCGGAAACGCTCGAATATCAGTTGAGAATTGGAAACACTAGGACATCCCGAACCGTGTTTTTCATGCACAATAAAATCGAAAAACGATGCATTAGAATTAACAGTGACAAAAGAAAGACAATTCATCTGGACATTACGATATTGACTATCATTTAAGATGCGTGCAGCAACAGTTTGTAAAGCTGTATTTTTATCCAATAATCGAGATTGCGCTGTGGCAGGGATTGCTACAGAAAATAGAAAAGGTAAAATGAAGCTCAACGTTAATTTACGATTCATATTGAATTAATATTCTCTTAAAAAATGCAATAAATTTGGTATTTTTACTGATACCATATTCACTTTAATTAAACAAGCTTTACTGAAAATTCATATTTAGGACAATTATATTAAATTTTGATGAATTAAATTTTTATTAGTTTCCACTCAAAGGTTTAACCTTCATAATTCATAGTTAAGGTTCAGTATTGCTCTTCGTAATTTATACAAACCTTGATTTGTGTTTCTTATTAACTTGAACAAATATGAAAAAATGGAAAATATTCGTTTAAAACCGACAGTTGATAACGACCTTAATTTTGTATTGCAAGCAGAACAAAATCAACAAAATCGTTCTTTTGTGAATTCATGGACAAAACAACAGCACCGTGAATCTTTATCAAATAGTAATATAGCTCACTTTATTATTGAAAGAACTACAGATAATTCTCCTGTGGGATACGCGATATTAGCAGACTTAATGAACTTTTATCAAAGCATAGAATTGCGACGAATTGTAATTACAGATAAAGGAAAAGGATACGGTAGAGAAACTCTGAAATTAATCAAAAAGCTGTCTTTTGAAGAGTTATCAGCACATCGTTTGTGGCTGGATGTAAAAGAAAATAACCTCCGTGCTAAAAAGCTTTATGAATCAGAAGGTTTTACTGTAGAAGGGCGCTTGCGTGAATGTCTTCACATTTCAAATACATGGGAATCTTTGATTATTATGTCCATATTAAATATAGAATATTTTAATGCTTAGTATTGATAATTTTACTGAAAATGACACAAAACAACTTCGGTAGACGGGAATTACTTCTCGCTAGCTTGACAGCAGGATTTGCAATGGCGGTAGAGCCGATTTATGCTCAAGTTATCAACACAAAAACAAGAGGATTAGTTGCGGGTGAAGTGAAAATTCCCGTTGCTGACGGAGTAATCCCCGCTTATCGTGCTATGCCAAGGTTAGGTGCTAACTTTCCAGTAGTGTTGGTAGTGCAAGAAATATTCGGTGTACATGAATATATTCAAGACGTTTGTCGGCGTTTTGCTCAGCTCGGATATATGGCAATCGCACCTCAAATGTTTGCGCGTTATGGTGATGTTTCTAAATTAAATGATACTCAGGAAATTATCAGTAAGGTTGTTTCCAAAGTTCCCGATACACAAGTACTTTCAGATTTAGATGCAACGGTAATTTGGGCGAAAAATACTGGAAAAGCCGATGTAGATAAACTCGGTATTACAGGTTTTTGTTGGGGTGGTAGAATCGTTTGGTTGTACGCAGCACACAGCCCGCAATTAAAAGCAGGTGTAGCTTGGTATGGAAGATTAACGGGTGATAGCAATCCTTTACAGCCACAGTATCCCATTGATATCGCACCTTTGATTAAAGCACCAGTACTAGGACTTTACGCTGGTGAAGACAAAAATATTCCTGTTAGTGATGTGGAAAAAATCCGAGAAGCTTTGAAACAAAATAAAACACCAACTCAGATAATAGTTTACCCTAATGCACCCCACGGATTCCACGCCGATTATCGTCCGAGTTACCGCAAAGAAGCAGCAGAAAACGGTTGGTTGCTGTTACAAAATTGGTTTAAAAAATATGGTGTAATTTAACAATTGTTGGATGTAATTAATCTCTAAATATTCCTAAGAAACTACTTTGATAGAATTATCCAAAACCTCTTGCGAGTTATGATTAATTTTCGGATCAATCATTTGTTTTAAAACTCCGAAAATAATTCCAGGTGCAAACAAGGCTGTAGGAGGTTTCACCATGTGTATGACTTCAGAGAAAACTTTATATACTTGGGGTTGATGCACTGATAATAAAATTACTTCATCCATATATTTGTGCATAAATCGAGTAACTTTATCTGGTTTTCCACCCTCGGTAGTTTCCCAACGAAAATCATCGCTCGTCGCCATTAACCAAGGATTTTTTAACACTTTAGCTAATTGTTTCTGAAAGTTTTGATTCCATTTTGTTATTGTATCAGCGGAACTATTCAATTGAATAAGCAAACATTTTTGTAACGTTAAAGCGCTTAAAGCCGCAGATGTCATTCCTTGTCCATATACAGGATTAAAAGCACAAACTGCATCCCCAATTATGACTAAACCAGATGGTAAACGCTTTAATTTTTCATAATGGTGCCAGCAATTTTCTGTACGACGATAACTATACACCTTGGAGATAGGTTTAGCGTCTTTAATTGCATCATAAATTGCCGAATTTCGTAAATTACGCGCACATTCTAAAAAACCATCATTATCAGTAGGTGGATAGTCTTTAGCAATACCTGCCAAAGTTACAGCCCAACGATTACCTTCTACAGGCAGCAATACTCCCCCATGCTTGTTGTGAGGAGGTTTATATAAAACTGCGAGCGCTTTCCAATCTAGTTGTAAATCTTGAGGAAGTTCATACCAACGGGTACTATATCCTAGAAACGAATTAATCACGGTTTGTTCTGGTGCTGGATAACCCATTGACTTTAGCCAATTAGGTACTTGAGAATTACGTCCAGAAGCATCCACAACCAAATCTGCAATCAATTCTTCTTGTTTATTTTCATCCGAATTATAAAGTTTAACTCCTCTAACTTGAGAATTTTGATTATTAGTTAATAATCCATGTACTTGAGTTTTTTGCCGAAATTTTATATTCTCAAAGCCCAAAAGACGACGATGTACCAACCATTCTAAAAACGCACGACTACAAGTATGGGTAATTAAATCCGATGCAATGTGAGGATGAAAACCCCAAAAACCAAACAATGTATATTCCTTAGCCCAATCTACTCTCGGCGCACCAGCTTTACTTAATTCTGCATCTATCCCAGGGAATAATTCTTCTAAAATTCTGTATCCTTGAGCAAGCATTACATGAGCGTGATTTGCTTGGGGAACACCCATACGGGTTTGTGGTTGTTCTGGTAAAGTATCGCGATCGACCACAATGACTTGAGTAAAATAATCTGCTAAAACTCTTGCACTCAAAAGTCCAGCCATGCTGCTACCGATAACTATAGCAGTATGATTATTACTGTTGCGTTGGGATATTGGTATTTGCATATTAATTGATGATTTAGTTTACAATTATAAAACTGGCAATTTTATTTTAACGATAAAGTACGGAATTATTTTAGAATTAATTATATTTTTTGTTTTGTAATGCAGAGTAGCGCGAAGTAACGCGGAGTTTTGGAGTTATTTATTGAGTAAGAAAGATGAATTTTTCACAACAACCTAATTTTGATTTAACACGCCGTAAATTCTTACAAATTTCTGGTTTATCAAGTATCAGTTTACTTTTAGGTGGCTGCGGTACTCCGATATTTGAAGATGTGGTGGGTACGGTTTCGGAACCTTTAAATCAAAGATTTCAAGCTTTATTATTAAAACCTCAAACACTAGTACCAGAATTTGCGTTAGATGAAATAGAACCGCAAAAATTGATAGTTAATACATATCGATTTACCCCAAATATTGACCAAGAAAAATATCATTTAATTATTGATGGTGAGGTGGAAAATCCTCTCAGTTTGAGTATGGAAGATATTAAAAGCTTGCCCTTAACTTCTATGATCATTCGTCATGTATGTGTAGAAGGTTGGGCTGCAATTGTTCAATGGGGTGGCATTTCTTTGCGGGAACTTGTGGCTTTAGCACAACCCAAAAACAGCGTTAAATATGCTTATTTTCAATCAGCCGATGGTTATTATTCAAGTTGGGATATTGCTTCTACTTTGCATCCTCAAACTTTATTAGCTTATCAAAAAAACGGCGCTTCTTTACCTGTTGAAAATGGCGCACCTTTACGTTTGGCTTCCCCAATTAAACTTGGTTACAAGCAGAGTAAATGGGTTACTAGAGTTACTTTAGTTAGTCGTTTATCGCGATATCAAGGCTATTGGGAAGACCAAGGTTATGAGTGGTTTGCTGGGTTGTAAAATTTGCCATTTTTCTAATGTTGTAATTGTTGTAATTAAAGATTGGGTTTTAATCTTGAAACCTTTTGCAAGTTAATTACTCGTTTTCCGCTGAAAGATTATTGAAAAAAAACCTTACTAGACGCAGAGAACACAGAGGAAAGAGATTTTATAGAGAAGGCTAATTTTAGAGTGGAAAGGGAGTAATTTCTTAGCTCCATCTTATTGGATGGTGTTTGATAAAATCTGAAAAAAGGTATTTTTAAAAAATTTCAAATAGGCAATCTTAGTATTATTACTGATAGATATTTTAGGTTAGCGATTGTAAAACGGTATATAAGTATCTATCAAAGCGAAATTATAGTTTTCATCAAAGTTGTTCAAGGAAAAGATTTTGCGATCGCAACGAGCTTGCACTACGCAATCGCTTTGATATTAACTTATTTTTTACAATCAGAGGTTAGCAATGACTAAGATTTTAGTAATCGAAGACGAAGAATCAGTACGGGAAAATATTTTAGATTTGTTAGAAGCGGAAGATTATCAGGTTGTTGCTGCTGCCAACGGTAGATTAGGGGTTGATTTAGCGCTCAGTGAGTCACCAGATTTGATTTTGTGTGATTTAATGATACCGGAAATCAATGGTTTTGCTGTTTTAGCCTTATTGCGCGAAAAATTTAGCACTTCTGCTGTACCTTTTATCTTTCTAACTGCCCGCTCGGCAAAAGTAGATGTTCGTCAAGGCATGGAATTAGGTGCTGATGATTATTTAACGAAACCATTTACCCGTGCAGAATTGTTAACTGCAATTTCTGTGAGGTTACAACGACAAGCGGCAATTCTCAAAAATCCACCTTCTCATGCAGAAGTTAAAGCACACCCTAAAGAAATGCGAATTATCGAAAATGCTTTACGTCGCACTATCGAAGAAGGGAAATTTCGCGAATTTCAAATGTACTATCAACCCATTGTCGATATTAAATCTGGTGAGATGATTGCAGTGGAAAGTTTGATACGTTGGTGGAGTCATAAATTGGGTTTAGTGTCTCCTGCGGAGTTGATTCCATTAGCCGAATCTACGGGTTTAATTATACCTTTAAGCGATTGGATTTTAGAAACTGTTTGTAAACAAACACGCACTTGGTTAGATAATGGTTTAGATATTTTACCAAGCTGCGTTAATATATCCACAAGTCAATTTATTCAACCTAATTTCGTTGAAAAAGTTGCAAATATACTATCAATTTATAATTTAGCACCCCATTATTTAGAATTAGAATTTACTGAAACTACAATCATGCAAGATATAAATAAAACTATTGATATTTTGCAACAATTAAAATCATTAGGTGTCAAAATTACAATGGATGATTTTGGTACTGGTAATTCTTCTTTAATTTATTTGAAAAAAATCCCAATACATACTATCAAAATCGACAAATATTTTATATATAATCTCTCTCAAGATTGTCAAAAATTAGCAATTACTAAAGCTTTAATTCAAATGGGACAAAATCTCAATTTGAAGGTTGTCGCTAAGGGAGTAGAAACTGTTAGCGAACTCAAGATTTTGCGCGAACTCAGATGTTATGCTATGCAAGGTTATTTGTTCACTCAACCTTTGTCAAGTTTTGATTTTGAACAAATGTTGGTAAGTAAGCAAGGTTTGCATATTTAGGTAATAGGGAATAGGTAATAGGTAATTGGTAATAGGTAATAGGGAATAGAGAATAGGTAAATCCCCATAATCACAACTACAGAAGTCGGGTTTTTAACTAAATTATTCTAATCTTGTGGGGTGGGCATCCCTGCCCGCCTATAGCTGCTTTTTAGCTTAAAAGACTTCTTAGCTCCTAATAAAAATCCCCTAGTATCGCTACTAGGGGTGTTATCCGAATATTACCACCAAATTAAATTTGGGTATAAATTTTATCCAATGTTCATCAATTCTAATGCGGATTTTTCGGATTTAACTACTCTGACTTTTCCGTCGTCGTCAACGTCTACAACCGCTGTATCACCTTGGACAACTTGACCGGAGAGCATTGCTTCTGCTAATGAATCCTCTAAAAGATTCATAATTGCTCTACGTAATGGTCTGGCACCGTAGCTGGGATTATACCCTTGTTGTACGACTAAATCTTTGAAGCTTTCGCTGATTTGCAAGCTGATTTCCTTCTCAGCTAAACGGCTAGTAACTTCTTTGAGCAAGATTTCGGCGATTTCTTTGATTTCTTCTTTCTTGAGTTGAGTAAAGACGATAATCTCATCGAGACGGTTAAGAAACTCTGGACGGAAGTAGTTTTTGAGTTCTTCATTAACCAGCATTTTGATGCGGTTGTAATTAGCTTCTGCTTCGTTTTCCAAATCGAAGCCCAAACCACCACCACCTTTCTCAATAACTCGCGAACCAATATTGGAAGTCAAGATAATCAAAGTATTCTTGAAGTCTACTTTCCGACCTTTGGCATCGGTAAGATGACCATCATCCAACATTTGCAGCAGCATATTGAATATATCGGGGTGCGCTTTCTCGATTTCGTCGAAAAGTATTACTGAATAAGGTTTGCGGCGCACGGCTTCGGTTAATTGTCCCCCTTCATCGTAGCCGACAAAACCCGGAGGTGAACCAATCAGCTTGCTGACGGTGTGACGTTCCATGTATTCGGACATATCCAAACGAATCATCGATTCTTCGGAACCGAAGAAGTAGGAAGCCAAGGATTTCGCTAATTCTGTTTTACCAACTCCTGTAGGACCTGAGAAAATAAAGCTAGCAATCGGACGATCGGGATTTTTCAAGCCAACACGAGCGCGGCGAATTGCTTTGGCAACTGCGGTGACTGCTTGCTCTTGTCCAATCAACCTTTGGTGCAACGTATCTTCTAAATGCAGCAACACCTCAGATTCGGATTCGGTAAGCTTATTAACGGGTACACCAGTCCAAGAAGAGACGATTTGAGCAATATCTTCTTCGTTTACTACAGGTCTATTGACAGCTTCACCTGCTTGTGCTTCTTGTAATTGTGCTTCAAGCTCTAACTCTTTGTCGCGCAGTTCGGCGGCTCTGTCAAAATTTTGTAATTTAACCGCTTCGTTTTTCTGTTTCGCAGCCGCAACAATTTGACGTTTTAAATCCCGATTCTCTGAAATCATCGAGTTACGCAAACGCACGCGAGAGCCAGCTTCATCAATCAAATCGATCGCTTTATCCGGTAAAAAACGGTCAGAAATATAACGATCGCTAAGCTCAGCTGCTGCAACCAATGCATCATCGGATATGGTCAAGTTGTGATGCTGCTCGTAAGCACCACGCAAGCCCTGTAAAATCTCAACGGTTTCTTGTACCGAAGGCTCACCAATTTTAATCGGTTGGAAACGGCGTTCCAAAGCCGCATCCCGCTCGATGTGCTTGCGGTATTCATCCAGTGTAGTTGCTCCAATACACTGAAGTTCACCTCTAGCTAATGCTGGTTTGAGGATATTAGCGGCATCCATACCACCTTCCATTCCCCCTGCACCCACTAAAGTGTGAATTTCATCAATCACAATAATGATATTTCCTGCCGAGCGGATTTCCTGGATGATTTTTTTAATGCGTTCTTCAAAATCACCACGGAAACGAGTACCCGCTACTATCGAACCCATATCAAGACTGATAACTTGCTTGTCTTGCAAGATATCGGGTACATCCTGATTGAAAATTCGCTGCGCTAAACCTTCGGCGATCGCAGTTTTACCAACTCCAGGTTCGCCAATTAGCACGGGGTTATTTTTAGTCCGTCGTCCTAAAACTTGAACAGTACGCTCGATTTCTTTTTCGCGACCAACTACAGGGTCTAATTTGCCTTCAGCAGCTAATTTAGTCAGATTTCTACCAAATTCTTCTAAAGTTGTCGATTGATTGCGTCTGGTACTACCACCACCCATACCAGCCCCAACAGATGCAACCTCACCCAAACGGCGAATCACAGCAGTACGAAGTTGCTTCAAATCGACATCTAAATTCTGTAGTACTTTAGCAGCAACACCTTCTCCAGCTTCAGTTAAGCCTAGAAGTAAGTGTTCCGTACCAATATAATTGTGTCCTAGGGAACGAGCTTCCTTAAAAGACTGCTCAAATAGAGTTTTAACTTTAGGAGTAAAAGGAATTTCTGGTGGAACAAAACCAGAACCTCTACCAATAATTTTTTCAACTTCGCGGCGTGCATCTCGAAGAGTCACACCCATATCCGTCAGCACCTTAGCAGCAACACCCGTTTCTTCTCCCAGCAATCCCAAGAGAATTTGTTCCGTGCCTACAAAATTGTGTCCCAGGCGACGTGCCTCCTCCTGGGCGAGCATTACTACTTTAATTGCTTCGGAAGTAAAGTGTTCAAACATAATGGGTTCTTGCTCCCTCGCTGAACGGTTAACAGTGAAATTAAATTCACTTTTTTCTGAACATTTGTCTACTTTTCTTAAGGATAATGTATCTTTATTTCAGATACAGTGGCAGTGGGGAGAGCCGTAAGCTGTAGGGTGTAGTTGCCGTCCGTTATTCCAGTTAGGAGTTATGAGTTATGGAATTTTAGATTTTAGATTTTGGATTTTGGATTAAAAATCTACCCCATTACCCATTACTAATTACCCATTACCAATTCAAATTCCCACTGCTCGATCAAATCGCAACATTTCCAAACTGCGATCGCCATATATCGATTCTATCTGCTGATGACAACATTCGATGGCAAAGTCGTTTAATTCTTCGGGTTCAATCCCAAATAAGTCTTTAAATACTTCTGGCTCTACACGGCAAAAACGCGGACGCTCAGTATAAATACTGCATTCTCGCTGACCATGGTCGTAATTTATGCACCATCCATCTTCTCCTACCATACTGAGATATTCTGCTAATTCTTGGGATGATAAATATTCTTCTAAATCAGGACGTTCTGCTGGCTCAAGATAGCAGCAGGCTCCACATTGCTTTACACATTGCCAAGTTGCCATTGTTTTCTTTGATTTAATAATAAGTAACAAATAGTACGAGAGTCAGATTACCAGTTATCTGGGATGCTTTCTCTGCTTGTCTCAATTATCAAACACTCTAGGTTCTTAAAATCAATTTCATTTTTTAAGTTTTTTTATGTATTTTTCTATAATTTTGTTAAGTAAATTAAAATTGAGCATTGATTGCCGGATATGATCTATATCTAGGAAAGAATTTTCTCACTCATTCATTTTTTGATTTTTTAAGGCAACTAGGAGGAATTAATGGAAGCTTTAGCTAACCTCAATTGGGAAGTTATTTTTCAGCTAACGTCTGTAGCATTGATCATGTTAGCTGGACCTGCGGTAATTTTTGTATTAGCATTTCGCGGTGGCGATATGTAATGCTTTGTATTGAGTTAGGAGCTATCAATTTAACTCCTAACTTTAGGATTATTAAGATGTAGTTATTTTTCAACCGTCTGGAAAATCGGCAATTAAACTACACCCTCACTGATATATAGATTATTTATTTATAATTACAATTTATCCAGTCAATTAAAGGTCTTAAAGTTCCGGGTATCAAACTCTCGCTGACAGTGACTGAGTGTTGTTTATTTTTATCTTCTACCGTTATTGTATATTGAAAGCGATCGCGATTCGGAGTAGAATCAGCGGCTATGTATGCGGGTAAATTAAAGAAATTTGCAGATTCTAATAATATGGGTAATTGCTCGGCTTGATTTTGGGGTATTTTGCTCGTATCAATCGTTATTACTTTACCTATTCCAGTAAAACCACCGCTACGCTCTAGGGATATTAACATTTTGATTGGGCAGTGGGCATTGGCTGATGGGGAGAGAGGGAGAGGGGGAGAATAATTATTAAATCCTAACTCACAACTCCGGTGGTACTAACTCTCAATCCAAAATTTAAAATCTAAAATCCAAAATTTCTAACTGACTCCCACTTCTTTCCAAGCATTGATTACGGCTTTTTGTTCGCTGCTTGCTTCACCGTAAAGTTCTTCCGCTACTGTAATAGTTAGTTCTGCGGCTTGTTTAAAGTTTGCTTTTGAACGCAGTCTTTTGCATAAACTAATGTACCAAATTTTTCCTGCTTTCTCCCAAGCATAACCTCCTATTTCTGTTGCTGCTAAATAAAAGGCACGGTTGGGTATACCCGAATTTATATGCACTCCGCCGTTATCTTTGGCACCAGTATAGAGGTCTTTCATATGTGCTGGTTGGGGGTCTTTACCAAGTACGGAGTCGTCGTAAGCTGTTCCTGGCGCTTTCATTGAGCGAATTCCTTCACCTTTGACTTTTTCGGTAAATAATCCTACACCAATTAACCAGTCTGCTTTTTCGGCGGTTTGATTTTTGATTCGCTGTTTCACCAAGGAACCAAATACATCAGAAAAAGATTCATTGAGCGCACCGGATTCGCCAAAATAGATTAAATCCGCTTCATACTGGGTAATACCGTGAGTTAATTCATGTCCAATGACATCAACCGACTTGGTAAAACGGTTAAATAGTTCCCCGTCACCGTCACCGTAAACCATTTGAGTACCGTTCCAAAAGGCATTTTCGTACTTTTCACCGTAATGTACGGTAGAATCCAAACGCAAACCTTTGTCATCAATAGAATTGCGATTGTAAATTTCTTGGAAAAAGTCGTAAGTGGCACCAGATGCGTCATAAGCTTCGTTTACAGCTTCGTCTTCTGTCGGAGCATCACCTTCAGTGCGTACTAATTCTCCTGGAAGGTTTTGAGTATTTTTCGCATCATATATAGTACGGACTTTCTCCCCTGCTTGAGACGTTAATTCGATACCGCCCAAATTAATCCGTCTTCCCCGAATTTGCGCTGAAAGGTTTAAAGTCTCAAAAGCCCATTCTCGCTGTGTTGGCGTACCGTTTACTGCCACCTTTTCCAACATATGAGGTGGGATAATACAGCAAATCGGGCATCTGTAATCAAGTGAATGTTTATACCCGAAACCATGTAATTTTTTGTGCTTTTTTCGAGCCATATTGTTTTCAATTGTTAAGTACTTGTGCAAAATAACTTAAACATTTCGTTGGGAAAAGGGAAGAGGGAAGGGGGAAGAGGGAAGAGGGAAGAGTCAGGGCTTATATAACTCACGAGTAATTATGTAAATAATGCAAGCCTAACTACTTAATTATTGATTCACGGATACAAGCCGATGATTTTAGTCGCCTGTATCAATTACTTAAATTCAGGAATTTAACTGATAACTGATAACTGTTAAACAATTCCTCCAAACACTGCCAAACCATAATATTTCCAAGGTACTGCTACAGTATTAAATCCAGCTTTGACCAGCATTTGTAACTGTGCATCTAAGGTTGCTAATTGATCTTGACTAGAATAACCGTAGCTAACAGAATAATCTACAGAGTCGCTATTGCTTGCTAAACGAGAACGAACTTCTTGTATAGTAGTTCCTTGTTTTTCAGTCCATTCTTCCCTTGCAGCGTTGTAAATTTCTGCTAATGTTGGTGATTCTGGTAAAATCGGATCTGCATTCCAAAAACAACCACCGCTCTTAAGACTTTTAGCAATGCGTTGAAATAACTTTGCTTTCATTTCGTCACTGAGATGATGAATTGCCAGTGATGAGACACAAGCATCAAATTCCGTACCAATATCAAATTTTTCGGGATTATTTGTCCATTCTCCAAAATCAGCTTCTATACCATTCCATCGCTGATATCCAGCTTCAGCCATTTTGGTTCGAGCAAATTCAATCATCCTGGGGGAATAATCCACAGCGATAATTTGAGCATCCGGACAACGATTGAGTATTTTCAGACTAAGTTCACCCGTACCGCAACCCAATTCTAAAATCCGACGAGAGCTAACAGGAACACAGTGAGCAACGGCTGCGAGCATTTCGTCATAGTTTGGTAACAGTTGACGAATACCAGCATCAAAATCGGTAGTTTGAGCGAAAACTTCACCAGGAAATACTTGAGCCATGGAAATTTTACCCTGATAATGCACCATCAATAATTATCATGCATAAATTTTATAACATTATGGCGATCGCGTAGTGCAAGGGAAGCTATCACCATCATATTTTTTGATTTTTTGGAAATTAATCTGATTTAAATATGATTTAAACCAAGACTGATCAAATAAAAGTCCTAACTAATACACCATTTTGGTGGAATTTATTTAACATGGTTATAGACCTCACGAGTTTTGTGTGGTTGTGTGTTGTAAAATTTAGTTGTAATTTTGCCCTGGGGATTAAACCCCTGGCATTTTTTTTGGCTGGTTTGGGATACGAGTCTATTGCGATGGCGAAGCTATAATCAACAACAAAAATAGCATTGGCAACTTCATTTTGATCAAAAAGTATTTCACCATCAGCTAAATTATGATCAGTCATGGCTGTGAGTAGGTTTTTTGGCAAATCTTTGGTTTTAAAGCTACTCATGGTGATTTAATTTCATTAATAAAAGCAAGATTTTTGAATTTCACATTTAAAGTCTTTGGTTTTGACTTTAACGACAATTTAAAGCTTTTTCTGATTAGTTAAATGAATTTAAGTTGAGAATCAGTTGAGAATTTATGTTAACAAGGCTGGAAAATCTTCTAAATTAAGATTGTGGAAAACGAAAATTAATTATATTTTGAAAAAGAAAGAAAGAAAGAAAGTAAAGATAGATAAATATAGATGATTATTTTGGTAATGGGTGTTTCGGGTTCGGGAAAAACTACCGTTGGGAAGAAACTTGCGGAATCTTTAGGTTGGGAATTCCGCGACGCTGACGATTTCCATTCCCAGGAAAATGTTGAGAAAATGCTGCACGGTATCGCTTTAGATGATGCGGATAGATTTCCTTGGCTGCAAGCAATTCAAGATGTAATCAAAGAGTATTTATCAGAAAATAAAAATTTAGTTTTAAGCTGTTCGGCTTTGAAGGAAAATTACCGTCAGATGCTTTTGGTAAACAAAGAATTAGTAAAATTAGTTTATCTCAAAGGTTCTTTTAAATTAATTCAAAAACGCCTACAAGAACGTCTGAATCATTTTATGAGTGAAAAACTTCTTAAAAGTCAATTCGATATCCTTGAAGAACCAACAGACGTAATTGTAGTAGATATTTCAGAACCTCTTGATGCTATTGTCCAAGAGATTAGAGAAAGTTTGTGATCAGCAAGCCGATGAGAACAAGTAAACAATTTCAAATAATTCAAATAATTCAAATAATTCAAATAATTCAAATAATAAAGACGTTGCATTGCAACGTCTCTACATGATGAAATTAAAAAACTAAATTTGATGTTCTTTGAGAAAACTTTCTATTTCCGAAGCTGTAGGTTGGGAAGCGATGGCACCTGGTTTAAGTGTAGTTAAAGCTCCCGCAGCACAAGCGTAAGCGATAATTTTTTTGGCAATTTCTGGGTTGTTTAAATTTTGTACACCATGATCTAATAATTGATGAACAAAGCCTGCGACAAAACTATCCCCTGCACCAGTTGTATCAACTACGGGTACAGAATAAGCAGGGAATTTATCTTCGTTTTCACCCAAACAATAAGCACAACCTTTGTCTCCATCTGTGACTAATACCCCTTCCACAGAATTGAGACGATAAGTAATTGCCCCAGCATCATGAGTATCAAATAATAATTCTGCCTCTTCCTTAGCGAGTTTGAGAAAATCGACTTTTTTAATTAGTTCGCGAATTTGATCGGGAGCAGCATCGGGATTAGTCCAGAATACCGAGCGCCAGTTAACATCGAGCAAAATCTTCACATCGTATTGGGAAGCTAATTCCAAAGCGCGGTGAACTGCTGCACCACTATCGGGATAAGCTAATTCTAAAGTTCCTAAAACCAAAAAATCAGCCCCGGCAAATAATTTTTCCGGTAATTCTCCAGCCTTGAGACGAGTGTCAGCAAATTCAGTGGTGTCGTAATCCTTGAATCCGGCAAAAACGCGATCGCCATTTTGTTTCCGCACCACTAAAACTTGACGAGTCGGTGCTTGAGGATGACGCTGTACCCCGGTTGTATCTACACCAATTTCCTCTAAAAGCGCTTGTAAGTTGTTTCCAGCTTCGTCTTCACCGACTACACCGATAAATGCTGATGGTGTTCCCAGCTTTACTAAACCACAAGCAACATTAGCAGGCGCACCTCCCGGATAAGCAGTCCACGACTCGACTTCAGAAGGCGATCGCCCTAACTGATCGGCAAGCATATCATATAATATTTCACCCAAACATAAAACACGGGGATTGCTCATTTCATTTGATTTTTAAAGTTAAATTCTGCCTAAAACCTACAATAATATTTACCATTCATTTGGCAATGGTTCATACAATTAAACAGCAAAATTCATTCATAATTGTGTTCTATTGCTCTTGTCCCAGATGCTTTTAAGGGCGATCGCGTTATTTTTATTTGTTATATGTAGTTAAAATAAATACTTATATAAAATACTGTATCGCGGTCTACCTAAAACATAAAGAAAATATAGACAATCGTATTGCATTAAACACTTGAAACGCCTACCTTTCATACAATCTTCTACAATGGGAAAGAGCAATTAAGTACATTTACCACTAATCGGGAGGATGAATTTAAAATGGCTGGTGGCGAGTCTCAGACCCCTGTTAGTCTGTCAGACCGAGAACTGCAAATTATCGACTTAGTGGCCACTGGCTTAACTAACCAACAAATTGCAGTCAAACTAGAAATAAGTAAGCGTACTGTTGATAACCATATCAGCAATGTTCTTACAAAGACCGGAACTGAAAACCGAGTAGCTCTTGTCCGTTGGGCTTTGCACTGGGGTAAGGTCTGTTTAAATGATGTTAATTGCTGTCCTATTCCTCCTCGGAAAGATTAAACAGCATTATAAACGGTTATTTGTCAGTCTTGATTGATTGCTGCTAGTTGTTCTCCTCACGCTTCACTTATTTATGGTTGTTTTTTTCTTGACGCGCAGTAATTACAGGGTATTGGTCTACTACGCGCTCTATTATTAGCAGCAATCAATCCCCGTCCGACTAGCAACGGACGGGTACACTTTCATTTATTTATTTATTTATTTATTTATTTATTTATTTATTTTTTATTTATGGTTAAAGCCGTTTAAGTTAATCGCTATTAAAAAGCTCAAATTTTTGATAACTAAGTAGTCAAGCCTTGATTATTTATATAATTACCACTCAGTTATAAAACTATTCCCAATTCCCTCTTCCCTCTTCCCTCTTCCCTCTTCCCTCTTCCCTATCTAAATTTAAAATTTCTTTCAAATAAATTTAATAATCAACAAAAATTAGTAATAATTCCTTTTGCTGCTTGCTACATTGATAGTGGAATACATTTTGCCCGCGTCAGGTGGGGGAGCAATGTTGGGATGAATACTTCAACTTTTGCCAAAGATAGCGACAATTCCTTTGATTTTTTGAATTTGGATTTAATTTCACCCTCTCCCACACAAGATGAGGATTTACTCGCTCGGTTATCCTTTATTCCTGGGCTAAAAGAAATTTTGATGTTGCGTCAGGTTCACGCTTTAGAACACGCTACAGTATGGATTTTAAGCGAATCCTATTCAGCATTAACTCCCCAAGTCAGCCGTGAAAATGTTGGTATCGATAATCAACTTCACACTGGCTTATCTACAGAATCGGGATTTTTTCTTTATGGTGAAGTCAACATCAGCAATTTGCGACGGGCTGTAAATCTTGCTCTCCAAAGACTCACCACTGGAGAATGGAATTTAGCCATACATCCTCGCTGCGGTACAAATGCATCAGTCGCGATGTTATTAACAGCAGGATTAGCTATGGGAATGCATTTATTATTACCACGAGGACCGATTGAACAATTAATTGGTTTGGGTTTAGCCACAACAACCGCAACCGAACTGACTCCCGATGTCGGTGCTTTTTTTCAACGTTATATTACCACTGCAATTCCTTTTAACCTCGGAATTGAAAATATTACTCAGCAATATGATGCAATGGGACGTAAAGCTTATTTTGTCCAAGTTAAGTGGAAATAGGTTGATAGTTGACAGTGGACAGTGGACAGTTGACAGTTGACAGTTGACAGTTGTTAGTTGATATTTATTTCTCCCCATCCCCTTGTCTCCTATCTTAAGTAGTATTCATGACTACAAAAAAATAACCATTTTAATGATGTTTTTTAAATCGAACGAAGGATGAAGCTAACTCTTCTGTTAGTGACACTAGGAGAGGAATTTAATTAGGAAAAAACATCATTATGGCAGCAACATTTACTGACACTCAACGTCAAGCGATCGCGATGAAGTTAGCAGACATGAAAGTGCTGCAAAACCAGATGATTGCTAGCGAACAGAAGTTAATCTCGGCTATCAGCGATGGGGAGATTACAAAGCGTCTCCAAGATATGCTCAAGGATGACCAAGAAAGTTTGGGAACTATCGAAGCGGCGATCGCTAAATTTGGTACTTCATCTCAACCCCAAGAAAAAGTAAAGAGTTTCGCTCAAACCCTTGACAAAATGATGGGTGGTAGCGAATTACAACTTTACGAAAAAGCATTGCAGCATGAAGGAATGAAGCATCAGTTAGTCATGACTGGTATGCTGGTACACAAGTGCGCTCAAGCTGCTGGTGGAGATTGGCAAGAAGCAATTGACCCCATCAACAAGGTTAATTTCAAAAATCGCGCTCACCAAGAACAATTAAAAGCAATTATTTACGCTTTGGGTACTCGCGAATTAGTTGGTAAAGAACCCGATACCAGTGTTTGGGCTGCTGTTGAAGATGGAATTGCTGCTGCGAAGGGTTTATTTAGCGGTCTTACCAGTTAGTGTTAGTGTATTTCAATCATGAGGATGGATTGTAGAGACGTTATACATAACGTCTCCCAAAGTCTAGGGAAAAACCAACCTACGTACCTAGCACATTTTTGATGGTTACTTCCAAATCCAGGGAGACGTAGCACTGCTACGTCTCTACATTATTTATTTTTTACTCAACAAATTACTATGATTTCAATTGAAATTCATCAAATTTAACTACTTTATCTCCAGGTTTAGTCGTATCAAAGTAATAACTACTAACTTCTCCGTTCCCTGTATCTAAAATACTAAATACGGTAATTTCATTACTTGCAATATAAGGTATCGGTTTCCCATCTTCACCAGTTAATGGTTGAATTGATGGTATTATCGGTTCTAAACCATTTGGGTCACCAACTTCAATATATTTTTCTTTCAATCCTTGGGGTACATTACGTTTTTTATCTCCGAAAAAAGCACCGTAATTATTACCAACATTTGATGATTCTAAAAAATTTATTCCCGATTCACTACGGAAACGATTCCACAAATGGGAATGTCCATAAAATACCAATTGCACATTATTCTTTTCTAATAAAGGTACAATATCCCGAATTAAATAATCTTGTTCCAGGGGATATTCATAACTGATATTTGTGATTTTACCTTTATCATCTTTTTCAATAGTTTGGACTGGATTTGTATAAGCCGGAACAATATTATCTCCTAACGAATGAACCGGATGATGTAACATGACTATTTTGTATTTTGCTTGTTTAAATTCCTCACTATTAAGTTCTTCAATTAACCAATTATATTGAGGACTACCTTGATCAATTGGTTCAAAAATATGCTGTCCGTAACCCCAATTTTTGGGATTATTAAAATCGGCTTCTCTTTCGCGATATTTACCTTTGGCATCCGGTTCTAAACTCGGAACTCGCCAAATATTCGTAGCATAAAGTACTACTAATCGTACATCACCAAAAGTTGTTGCATAATAATTTTCTCCCCCAGTTTTACTTTCAGGTAAACTAAAAATTTCTTCATAAGTATCGCTATTAAAAGAATTAGCCGACAAAGATGATTCACCATAGAAATTTTTAGCTACTGCGCGGGGAATTGTATCGTTATATTCACCACCCAAACTATCACTCTTTCCTCTTCTTCCCATCACTTCATGATTGCCGAGTGCAGTAAAAATAGGAGCATTTTGAATAATTTCACCGCCAGTATAAACTGTTTTCACTCCATTAGTATCTATTTCATAATTAGCTCTACCTTGTAAAGCCGGGAAAAATGCTACACCACGATTATCATCAAACCATTCACTGGCTCTATCTGGTATATTAACTAAATCCCCAGCCATGAAAACTGCATCAATATCGCCGACTGTTTCTTTTACTTTTTGTAAATTTACCGCAGTCATTGGTTTAAGCTGATGATCGGAAGTTAAGAGAATTTTTAACGGTTTACCCGGTTGAGGTGCAGATATCAGTTGATAAACTTTACTCATTGCATCCCCACCATTTTCAGGTTTACTAATTACTTGATAGTCAACTTTTTGACTAGAATTTAACCCAGTAATTTCCGCTTCATGTCTCCAAATATCGCGGTTAACTGGTTGTTGATACACTTGTTTATCTTTAGTTTGATTTCCAACTTTAGATTGTTGATCTTCCCTAGTATGACTTAATTTAATGGTTGTAGCTTCGGTACTTTGTTTGAGGTTTTCTCCGTAAGTAACTGTATTTTTTTGACCAGGAAACTCCGTAAACCACACAACTTTGACAGAATTTTCGGTTGGTAATTGTAAAAAAGGTTCCGTTAACAGCGATGAAGCTTCAGCAACGGGTTGTGAATCGGGTAAGCATCCATAGATTAAAGTTAGGCACAAAACACATAGAAATACAGATGCTAATGGTATCGGATGGTTTCTGAAACGTCTAAACATGATTATTTTCCATTCATCTATAGTTTTGTAGAAACAATCAACTGATAATTGTTTCTCACAAATGTAGTTTATATGACAAAAATTATTTGGAAATTCTTATCGCAATTATTCAACCTTGCTGCAATATTGTTTTATATGTAGCAAAAAATACTCACTCTTGGAAAAGCTAATTTCTGATATTCGGAGTTTAATTTGACTGGTTTGAAGTTTGCGTTCACCGCAGGTGCGGCTTCGCCTATCGCAACAACAAACTAAATCGGAGGCTTTCGGAGTCTAAAATAAATAAAAGATAAATGTCTTATTTAATACTTGCAGCTTCGAGCCATTACACTATGATGTTTAGTATTCGGAGGGAAAAACTAGTTCTGAATGAAGAAAATAAAGGAGGTTATCTGACTAATATACTCTTGGTTAAGAACATCAGCTGTGAGATTATTAGTTTTCGATATTCTATATTCATTGCTAGATTGCATACGTATTTTTACTTAAATGTTTATAACATTTTGATGCTGGATCATTTTTCTGTATTAAGTGTTATGAATGCCAGCGATTTGTTAATCAGGTATTGAAATAAAAACTTGTTGACAAAGTGCGAAGTATTTACAAACATTTGGGTTCGATTGTTTTAGTTTCTGATGTTTGTTTAATCTGTTAACTTGTAAGCTTTTTAGTCGGAAAATTTAGCTTTTATCTAAACATTAAAAGAGCATTATTTCGTGACAGTTTATGTCAGTGAAGCGATTCTATTTGAGGGAATTGCTATGTTGTGATGCTCAAGTTTAGTGATATCCGAGGGAGCTAATTCATTTACGCGATTGAGTACATCAAATTTAGGAATAAATACAAATGGCAACAAATAATTCTAACTCCATTTCCTTCAATCCACAAATTTTAGGAGATTCGTTCCGTTTAAGTGATAAAGAAGATCCAAAAGTCAAAAAGTTAGGCTTTGATTTAATTTCGCTTCAAGAAGAATATGAATCGAGTTTGAAGCAAGACAATGACGATGAAGCTTTCTTACAATCGAGCAATCTATCATTGCCGGTAATGGAGAACAATTTAGTCGTCATTGATGCAGTCGCTAGTGGGGATATTGAGACCTTACTTGCTGATTTACAAAAGTTAGGAATGCAAAATGCATCTAGTTTTGGTTCTATTGTTTCAGGCTTATTCCCGATTGAATCTATTGAACAATTAGCTAGTTTAGACAGCCTCAAATTTGCTAAGCCAGCTATTGCTATAACTAATGTCGGGGCTACTACCAGTCAAGCTGATGCAGCGATGAATGCTGATATTGCTCGTAGTGTTTTTGGTGTAGATGGTACCGGAGTCACCGTGGGTGTACTGTCTGATAGTTATGATTACTTAGGTGGAGCTGCTGCCGATGTTGCTAGCGGTGACCTTCCCGGTGTTGGTAATCCTCGTTATACAAAACCAGTTAAAGTACTTCAAGATTATCTAAATGAGGATGCTAGTGATGAAGGTCGTGCCATGTTGCAACTTGTCCATGATGTAGCACCTGGTGCTGAATTAGCATTTCGTACAGCTTTCTTAGGTCAAGCTGATTTTGCTAATGGCATTCTTGAACTAGCCAATGTCGCTGGATCTGATGTGATCGTGGACGATATCATTTACTTTGCTGAGCCCATGTTCCAGGATGGGATTATCGCTCAGGCTGTAGATACTGTAGTGGCTAATGGAGTCTCCTACTTCTCTGCTGCTGGAAACTATGGTCGTAATGCCTATGAAAGTGCTTTTAATCCTAGTGGTTTTAGATTAGACGGATTTGGTGAGTTTCACGATTTTGACCCTGGTGCAGATGTTGATACCTTGCAAAGCATCACAGTTCCTCAAGGAAGTAGATTTAGTATCTCCTTTCAGTGGGATTCACCTTTCTTCTCAGTTAGTGGTGGTGCTGGTTCTCCTAACGATTTAGACATTTTTGTATTTGATAGTACTGGACGTTTTGTATTAGATGGTAGTGATGACCCTAATATTAGTGGCGACCCCTTAGAAGTATTCTCATTTTTCAACGATGGAAGCTATGGGACAGACCAGTTCAACATTGCTATCTCTAATTTCAATGGTCCCAATCCTAATTTGATGAAATATGTGGTGTTGGGTAGCAGCACTACCATTAACGAGTTTGATACTGCCAGTGGAACACTTTACGGTCATGCCAATGCCAATGGCGCTCAGGCTGTTGGAGCAGCATCTTATCAAGACACGCCAAGATTTGGTACTAATCCACCTATCTTAGAGGATTTTTCTGCATCCGGACCTACACCCATCTTGTTTAAAACTGATGGTACACCAACCAATGAACTACGCCAAAAACCTGAAATTGTAGCTCCAGATGGGACTAATACTACATTCTTTCAGTCAGATACAGATGGAGATGGTTTCCCTAACTTCTTTGGTACATCAGCAGCGGCTCCTCATGCAGCAGCAGTAGCGGCTTTAATGCTTGAAGCGGCTCCTGGTACAAGCCCTGCTGATATTTATACAGCCCTGGAAAATACAGCTCTGGATATGGACGATCCATCTACTCCAGGTTTTGATACAGGTTTTGATAATGCGAGTGGATTTGGTTTAATTCAAGCGGATAAAGTTCTACAGCAACTAGTTGGAAATCCTAATCCCATCTTCACCACAGATATCAATGGAACTACAGTTGAAGCGATTGACTTAACTGGTTTCGCTACCGATAAAGTCACTGTCGATTACACCATCAGCAGAGAAGCTGATTTCAATAATCAAATTTACTTCTACAAGGTTGATAATATTACTGGTACTGTTGGTGGTGTCGCAGTTGGAGAGAGCGGTTATCTAGAAGCTGCTTTGAACAATCTGGTTTCTCCTGTATTCTCTACTCGCGATGACAAGACAGAAAGCGGAAGTGTTGAGATTGAGGCTGGCTCTATAGTAGTTCCTCTGATTATTGCTGATGGTGATTTAACTCAAGCCCTCAACGGTACAGCAGAGGTTTACTTCTCATACTTGGGTGCTAATACTAATAAGGATAATTTCGACCACATTAAGTTGTTGGATAGCAACACTTTCGGCTTTGAAGATTTACCCAACGGTGGTGACAAAGATTTTAACGATATTGTCATCAAGATTGACAGTATTGTTTAATTTAAAGTTAGTTATTAGTTCCTAAAAATTCACTACGGAAACTTTTTCTGGTTCGTAGTCGGGCTTTAACTTAAGAAAGCGCTGAAGCCCTACTACGAACCTTTCGCTGGTGCCTAAGTGCTGTAATCAATACTTACTCAAACGAAAATATCTAGAAATTTAGCTTACCTTGAGTTTGAATAGAATATGTCTACAAGGATCGACAGGATTATATCTAAATTTGCGAGACTCTAAAATATTTAATTTAACTTTACCAATCATGTCATACCATTTTTTTTCACTCAAAAAGGAATAAGGTAAATCAATTCCGTAAGGTTGATTCCCGATGTAGTCTGCAAATTTTAAACTAGTAAAATCTTTAGAGCTTTTCCAGTAGTGATCCTTAATTAAAATATCTTTTCTAGAAACTCGTTTAGCTTCTTCTAATAACCTTTGAGGATTGTCTGCGTGGTGAAAGACATCAATAATCATCACATTATCGAAGTGGTTATCTGGGAAAGGAAGATTATAACCATCATAATGGACTATGGGAATAAAGGTTTCTGGTTGAATATGGGTATCACAACCAGTAAATTGTGGTGTACAAGAGCCTTTAGCTAAGACTTTTTTGATGTTAGCTGCTAAGGAACCATTAGATGTACCCAAATCCAAAATCATCCGACTTTCTGATAAATAGGGAACTAGTATCTGAGTAAGATAGTGGATTCTGATGGGAAACAAAATCTTCTCATTTAAAGTTTTAAAAGTTGAATCTGAGAAGGTTTTAATAACCCTGTTAGTAAGAGATTCAAAAGTAGAATCTGAGAGAAACATAATACTCCTTCTTATCTGTTTTGATGTTGAAATGGGTAGACGATAGAAATCTAAAAACCTGGAAAAATCGGTTCTTGCTCAACTATAGTCTCACTTAATCGGTGCTTTTTTTCGTAAATTTAGATTTTTAGTCCAAATCGTGGACTTAAACAAAAATTTGCTTAATAAGAAAGCCAATCCTGTTCTTCAACACCTAAGAGTATATCCAGTTTACTTTTCTTTACATCTATCTTACGTAAGTAAATTTGGTGAATATCTATGTTCTCTTATAACCTGAGATAGAGTTCTTCAGTTATAAGTGACCGAAATAATTCGTAATTCGTAATTCGTAATATGTCCCTCCGGGACACGCTGCGAAGACCGTAATTCGTAATTACGGACAAAATTAATAATTAATTCATTTAGGTTGCAAGCCCCTGATTTCAATCATGGATAAACAAAAAATGGCGAGCTTCATATTTCAAGCCCCTAGATTTATCTATGGGGTATTAATTACGAATTACGAATTAGTAACTACGAATTGTTTTGACCTTGATTTGCCTATGGCGATGGCTCTACAAGACAAAGCCCGCCCGCATTTTTATGAAGCAGATGCGGACGGACGGGGATGCCTATCCCACAAAAGTTTTATAATATAATGCTGTAGCTGATTTATCGGATTATTTAACAACGTAACGATGACGTAGCCGCAGTAACGACTGAGAAACTAAAACCATTACAGGAAGTTCAATCAAAGGGCCGATGACTAAGGCGAGGGCAATTAAAGGACGTTCTCTAAAAGTAGAAGTGGCGATCGCTAAGGCAATGGGTGAGTTGCGAGCAAGGGTTGTGCAGTTAAAGCAAGCAACTTCTTCATAGCTAAATTTAGCTAGGTGTCCAATTAATTGACCTAAGCAAAAATTAACACCAAAGAAAATCAATATAGGCATCAGCATTTTCAAGAGTAAATCTGGTCGTTGCATCAAAATCTGCCCTTGTGAAGCAAACATGGCTGCGATGGCTATAGCGAGAAATACCGTTTGATTTGCGGCTAGCTTCCGCAGAATTTGCTGTCCAATAGGATTATTTTGTTGAATTAACCTTTTAGAAATCAACGCTAAAATTAAGGGAATTACTAAAACCAATACCACGTTTTCGAGCAAAATAAATATATTAATATTGACTAATTTTCCAGCAAATATTAGTAAGTAAATTGGCAATAACATTACTTGTAAAAGCAAATTCCACGGAAGTAAAGCAGTGGCAAGAGTCACATCCCCTTGAGATATACTGGTAAAAATCAAATACCAATCCGTACAAGGTGTAACCATTAGCATAATCAGTCCTACCCATAAATCGGGAGTATCTCTAAGGAAAATTGCTCCCAATCCCCAAGCAAATATAGGAGTCCAGAGAAAGTTTATCCCTAGACTCAATCCCGTCACTTTATAGTTTTGTAAGGCATTACCTAAGTGATTCAGCGGAGTATTTAGAAATACTCCATACAGCATCAACATCAGAGCAGGGACAATTAAATAAACAGCATTTTCCGCAAACCAAGTAATTTGTCCCAATGCCAACCCAATAAAAATAGCCGCAATCACCAATAAAGATTGGAATTTTTCAGTCCACTTCAATTTTGATACCTCTGTTTAATTTATTAGGTAGAATTTATATCAAATTTTTTTCAACGCAAAGGTACGCAAAGATACACGCTGAGGAACGCTGAGTTTTTCAGGCGGCTCAAGCGATCGCAAAAAAGTTATATTTATTTGAGTTGTTTAAGCCGCAAATTTTACTCCTTCAGACAGATGCTAATTAGAATTTATACAAATTTACTCATTCTCAAGTGTAGAAAAGTTAGCGTCATCTTTCATAAGTAGCAACTTCAGTTATACAATTACATAAATACCTTGCCTTGCAACTAGTTTTGACCTTTGATCCGTGAGTAACTGTCGCCTGAAAAAAAATCACTAGCGCGGTGGATAACGTTCGGTTGGGCTGTTCTAGAACAAGTACGTAGTTTGTTTAACAGGTTTGTAGTCAAAAAACGTTGAGAGCGTCCGGTATTATTGTTTAAAAACCAGTGGAATTTAGATCAAATTATGGGAGAACATCCAGAGGTGGAGTTAAGTCCAATTGCATTACCTCCGACAAGTGAGAAAGCTTAAAATGATTGTTTTTTTTTCAACGCAGAGGCACGCCGAGGCTAGCGCAAAGGGACACAGAGTTTTTTTGTGAAACTGATAGATTAGTCTTTTAAAAACGCGATCGCCTTTTTGTAACCCAGTTAAAACCTAGTATTTACCAAATCGATGACCTATTATATTGCTCCTCGCTTTCTCCATAAACTCTCAGTTCACATTACCAAAAACTTTTTGGATCTACCCGGAGTTCGTGTACCTTTGATTCTGGGTATTCACGGGCATAAAGGTGAAGGTAAATCGTTTCAATGTGAACTGGTATTTGACTTGATGGGTGTAGAACCTATTCATGTATCTGCTGGTGAACTGGAAAGTCCAGATGCAGGAGATCCAGCACGGATGATTCGTTTACGATACCGAGAGGCGGCAGATTTAATTCGCACCCACGGTAAGATGGCTGTGTTGATGATTAACGACTTGGATGCTGGAGCCGGTAGGGTAGACGGGGCAACTCAGTATACAGTCAATACTCAATTGATTAACGCCACTTTAATGAATATTGCCGATAACCCGACTAATGTACAGCTACCCGGTAGTTATGACAGTGAACCTTTACCCCGTATACCAATCATTGTGACGGGTAATGATTTTGGTACTCTATATGCCCCACTAGTGCGAGATGGGCGGATGGATAAATTTTATTGGCAGCCGAATCGGGAAGACAAAATCGGCATTGTTAAGGGCATTTTTGAGCCGGATGGTTTCTCAAAAGCTGATATTGATAAATTGGTAGATCGGTTTGCAAATCAGTCAGTTGACTTTTTTGGCGCGTTGCGATCGCAAATTTACGATGAACAAATTCTCTCGTTTATCCAAAAAGTTGGGTTTAATCGTGTAGGAGCGCAAGTAATCAATAGCAAAGAAAAGCCTACTTTCCAAAAACCAGACTTTAATTTATCGCACTTAATCGCACAAGGTGATTTAATGGTAGCCGAACAGCAACAACTGGAAGAAATGCGACTAGCTTCTAAGTATAATCGCGCTATTTCCGAGTCTGAAATGACCAAAATTGAGAAATCGGCTCCTGCACCTACTATTTCCCGCAAATCTGAAAATGGTTCTGCCAAACCTCAGCAAGTTGATCGCAGTGAAACACGTCAAGAAATTAACGGTAATGGTAATGGCAAAGCTGTAGAGACAAACATTAGTCAAGATGTGCTCTCTCAAGTAAGAGGAATGTTAGTTCAAGGCTACCGCATCGGTTTGGAACACGTAGATCAGCGCCGTTTCCGTACAGGTTCCTGGGCTAGCTGTGCGACAGTTCAAACTCAAGATGAAAAAGAGGCGATTGCGGCTTTGGAAGCTTGTTTGTCAGAACATAATAATGAATATGTCCGTCTGTTTGGAATTGATCCAAATGCAAAACGGCGAGTTCTAGAAACCATCATTCAAAGACCTGAACATTGATCGTAGATCATAATTTATTAGTCATTTAAGTTGAAAAACTTCCGTGTAATTACTTACTGAGTCCTCTTTCAGAGGACTTTTAACTAGAGATTTGGGGCTGATTCAACAAACTCCTTCCAATACCATTCGCGGAATCAATAAACCTTCTTTTGATTCACCAATTCCTAGAAAAAGCTTTTGCTCGTTGTAAACTCTTGCTATTTGTGATACTTGCTCATCTAAGTAAATTTTCTGTCCTTGGCACCATCTCAGTGCTTCTGTTTCAGCTAAAGTTATTTCATTAAGATGCTGCAAAGGTGCGTCAGCAGCCATTGGTTGAAAAGTTCCGGCTTCCAATTTTGCTTCCAACTGATTAAAATTAACACTATCAATTAAGTTAAAACCACTACTTGCGGTACGTTGCAAAGCTGCGAGAGTTCCCCCCGTTTCCAATATCATACCCAAATCACGGGCGATCGCCCTAATATAAGTTCCACCACCGCAGACTATATTTACATCTAATTCAGGGAATTCACTTACTCGCCAATCTAAAATATCAATATTAAATACTTCTACATTCCGTACTGGTGCTTGAATTTTCTCACCTTTGCGGGCTAAATCGTAAAGTCGTTTTCCATCAACTTGAATCGCGCTGTAATTTGGAGGAATTTGCTCAATTTTACCTTTAAACTGCAATAAAGCGGTTTTTAAGGCTGCTAAATCTAAGTCAGATGCAGACTTTTGAGTAATAATTTCCCCTTGTAAATCATCAGTCGTTGTTTGTATCCCCAAGCGAATCGTAGCTTTGTAAGCTTTATCAGTAGGAAGAAATTGTAACAACCGAGTTGCTTTACCTATCGCTATTGGTAAAACACCCGTAGCAGCTGGATCTAAAGTTCCCGCGTGTCCGATTTTTTTGATACGCAAGAGTTTGCGTGTTTTCGCTACGCAATCGTGAGAAGTCCAATCAAAGGGTTTATCGAGATTTAAGAAACCAAACAAATCAGTTAACAGTTAATAGTGAACAGTTATCAGTGAATATTAACAAATTATCAATATTTATTGTATTTGTATCGCAATCTAAGATGAAATGTGAGAAACTACGGTGCTTTATTTTTAAAACTAAGTTAAGTATTTAACGCTTAGTTTGGTAATTTTTCAAGTTTTACAGCGATAAAGTTATATAAAAGCCTTAATAGATACCTAAAGCTAATTCCGTAATTGAGCGTGCATAATTCAGGATTGCTATACAACCAAACAAATCAGTCAACTATTAACTGTTAACTGTTTACTGTTGAATGTTTACCGCTTTGGCAACCTCAGTAGTAGTTAAATTCTGAATCAGACTCAAATTCATAGAGTTTGTAGATATGCTTTTGGCATAAGCTGCGGTGAGATAATCATTGTATTGGGAATTGTCGGATACATGAGTTTGGAAGAAAGGTAAACTCAAAAGTTTCATGTAACTCTGTGCTTGTTTGGGATTATCTCCAATCAATTTCGAGGGTAATCCAACTGCTTCGGCACCTGCTTTTCCATCTCCAATAGTAGAAAAATGAGTTGCACTCTCCATTTGTACTAGATATTTGTGCGGATTTGCAATCCAGGAAAAAGGGAGAATTTGTTCGTATAAAGCCGGTGCAATGGTATCTTCGCTGCTTGTTACCATCATTACTGGGGTTTTGATTTCATTCAAGCCAGTTTTACCAAATATGCTGCTGGTAATTGGGTTAACTGCAATTACAGCTTTTACTCTTGCATCGTATAAGTTATATTGGTTAACTGGTTGCTTTACTTGTAGCTCCTGGATTCGACATTGCAACAGTAAAGACATATTCCAGGTTTGTTTTAATGTCTCTTGGTTGCAATTTTTGTCTATTTTCTCTAAATTAATTTTTGCACCAGCTAAAGCTAAAGCCGTATAACCACCGAAAGATTGTCCGAATACTCCGACTTGCTGTAAATCTAGACGTTTCTGAAAACGAGCATCGGTTTTGTTAAGTTTCTCTAATTGATCGAGGATAAACTTAACGTCTAAAGGACGATTGACAAATTCCTCCGGCTGTGATATGTCAGAAGCGCTTCCATTCAACAAAGATTGTATTTGTTTGGTGTCACTACCGGGATGATTGGGAACAACTACAGCAAAGCCGTATGTAGTTAAATAATCGGCTAAATATCGAAAGTTGCTACTGTCGGTACCGATACCGTGAGAAATCACTATTACAGGTACGGAGGAGCGAATATTGGGAAGATAAATGTCAGTTGTTAACAATCTTCCGCGAATAACGTCAAAAAACTTTAGCGTTTGCTTTTTAGCAATAAACTTTCCCCTACGATTTAATGTAGGTAGATTATTAACTTCGACATTTGCAGCTTCCGTATCAGACTTAGCAGAAACTGCTGCAACAGCCTTATTGGTTTGATTTACTAATCTTTCTAATTCTGCCGATATTTGCAAAGTTCGCGCTAAATCAATATTAATGCTGGAGTTGGGATAGGAGCGTAATATATTTAATAACGTTAAACCTCCGGGTTGATCAGCAGCTAAAATTAAAGCTGAACGTAAAGCATGAAATCCCGGTTTACTTTCACCGGATTTAGTTCTAATTACTTCTCCCAATCGTTGTAACATGAATTCACCTTGGGAGGTATACAGAAACTGGGAAACCGCTACAGGATGAACTTTTATCTGACTTGTTAAAACTTGCCGCAACTCAGTAATTTGTTCCGGTTGCAAATATTTAGCATACACTGCCAAATCTTCGGTAAGTTCGCCATTTTCGGCAAATTTTTCTAACGCAGTTATAGAAATAGAACGTTGAAAAGCTGAATAAGATGCATAAATTCGCTCCGCAGTTCGAGCATAATTACTGATACCAAAAACCGATATCAGCACAGATAGAACTAACAACAACCAAGATTTTCTCACGTTGTCAGTCCATTTACCAAACAAGCTGTTCATCACTCGTGCTTTGCCAAAAAATGTGCTTTAACTAGACATATTTGGTAGCTCAGACACCCTGGATGGGATTAAATCAGTTAACAGTTAACAGTTAACAGTTATCAGCGATCGCGGTTAACTGATAATTGATAACTAATAATAACTTTTAAATATTATTTGCCCTAATAATAATCGATTAATTCAATTAAGCAAAACTAGGTAGGTAGAATGCTATTTTAATTTTCAATCGTGTTTATAAGTAAGTCAAATTACTTACTAGTAAACAGATTGAATTGATTTCTTTATGTTCACCATGACATGATAGCAGATAAAAGAAACATCTGCTTCAGTAGATAAAGTTAAACTTTTAAGTAATGATTAATTTGATTTTTATTACCAGTGAAAGCACGGTTAAAAAGTTGAAACTTATGATCTTTTTCCTAATGCAATTGCCGTAGAACCACATACAACTAAAACCGCTCCAACTATTCCTAGTAATGTAAAATGCTCAGTGGGAATTAAATTTGGTGAAAGTTCTGATACAAACCAAGATGATACTAATGTTACAACAGGAGCTAAAGCCAGTACTGCACTGACTCGTGATGCTTCCCAATGTTCTAATGCTTCGGCAAAAGCGCCATAAGCAATTAAAGTATTTAAAGCACAAAAAATCAACATTCCACCCTGCAATAAATTCAGTGTAAAAATGATTTTCGGATTAGCAAATAGTGTGAATAATAAAGCACATCCGCCATAAATAATCACCATAATATGAGCAGAAGATAAACTTTGCAAAAGCTGTTTTTGAGCTAAAGCATAAATAGACCAACTAATCGCAGCTAGTACAATTAAACCACTACCAAGTAGATATGTTGATTGTGCGGTAATTAAATTTGATAATTGTTCGTGAAAGAATAAAACAAAGCCGATAATAAGAATACTTATACCAATCAAGTAAGGTAAGGTATAGCGTTCTTTAAAAATTACCAAACCTCCCAAACCCATCAACAACGGTGCTAACTGGATTAAAACTTCAGCATTTGCAGGAGTGGTAAGAGCTAAACCTTGGACAAATAAGATGTTGTTTATCCCTAGACAGATAGTTGCAATAAATACCAGCTTCGGGGATGTAGAACGTAATTGTGAAAAAGTTGGTAAATTGCCGCGCCATTTTAAATAACCAACTAGTAAACAAAAAGATACCAAGAAGCGAAACCAAGTTAAGGTGTAAACATCTAAACCCTGTAGTACAATTGACAAGGAAATCGGTAAAACACCCCATAAGATAACTGTCAGCAAGGATAATCCTAGCCCTAAACGCCAACGTCCGGAAGTTTGATGCATTTATTAATTTGAGATTTTAGATTCAGGAAAAAGGAGTTATACCGTTTCACATTAATGATGATACACATAAATTGTGTAGAGACGGGGTGTTTTGCAACGTCTCCGTTTCTATTTGTATCGAAAATTGGGTGAATAATTAAAACTTTTTTCTGTTGAAAAAACTTTAATCAAGATTTTTGTAAAATTGTATAACTCTTAACTGAATATTTTCCTTCATTTTTCATTCTCAATTATATTAAAATACATCTAACAGTGCGTATTATTAATATTTCAAACCTCTGGTTTCAGACATGGGAGTAATCCAAAGCTTGTACGTTGCCTCGTGAATGTATCCAAAATCAAATGACACCATATTTACTGTGATTAGGAGACTTTTATCTAATTTCCGTGCTGCGTTTTTAAATAATCAACCGGGTACTTTGTCGGTAAGAGATAACACACAACTTCCTCAAGTTGTAGATAGCACCCGCAATATTTCTATTCAAGATTCGACTCCTAATAATTGGTTGCGAACAATTTTGGTGACTAGTTTGGGTGTTACCGTTTTAGTATTGTTAGCACGGGAATTAAAATGGTTACAGCGATGGGAATTACGTGCTTATGACGAAATGATGGTTTTGCGCTTCTCACAACCACCTGATAAGCGAATTTTATTGGTGACTGTTACTGATAAAGATTTACAGCAGCAAAAAAATGCCCTTTCCGATGAAACGATTAATCAACTATTAAACAAAATTCAATCCTATCAACCGCGTTTGATTGGTTTACATACTAGTTTATATATTAAAAATATCCAAAAAACTAATTTAGCAGCAGGAATACCCAAGGATAATATTATTGTTGGTTGTGTATTTAAAGACGAAACAGCAAAAGACGAAACAGCAACAGAAATACCTCCACCACCCAATTTTGCTGAAGATAATATCGGTTTTACTGATTTAATTCCCGATAATAAAATTGATAATATTGTCCGTCGAGGTTTATTGTTTCAAACACCTTTTTCAAATAGTAAATGTAATATCAAATATTCTTTTGCTAGTAGACTTGCAGTAGATTATTTAGAACAACAAGGTATTCAACACGGTTTTTCTGGTACTGATAATATCCTTTATTTTAATCAAGTGCCAATTCCTCATTTGAAAAAAAAATCTGGTGGATATATAAACCTTGATAATGAAGGTTCTCAAATTCTAATTAATTACCGTAATCCAGATAATATTGCCGATACTGTTACTTTAACGCAGGTTTTAACAGATAAAGTAAATTCTAATTTAATTAAAGACCGTTTGGTGATTATTGGTACTAGCGCTCGTAGTCTTGACCGGGGTGTACTTACTCCTTATAGTAGTATATCAGAAGACCAATTGTCGGGAGTTCCTCCTCTGTTTATTCACGCACAGATGACGAGTCAAATCATCAGTACTGTGTTAGATGGTAGACCTATAATTTGGTATTTACCCGAATGGTTAGAATACCTGTGGATAGGCATTTGGTCTTTCTTTGGTGGTATTTTGGCGTGGTACGTGCGACGACCTATTTTATTACTACTAGTATCCGGTGTAACTGTAACTGGTTTGGTAGGAATTTGTTATTTATTGATTTTACAAGCTGTTTGGGTTCCCGTTGTACCTTCTGCTCTTGCCTTGGTTTTTACTAGTATTGGAGTCCTCGGTTATACTAGTTATCGAACGGAATTACAGACAAAAGTGATTATTTTAGAAGTTGAAAAACAGAGAGAAGCAATAGAACAATTAAATACACTTTTAAATGAAACTACAGGTATTCAAGACGCACCTCGAAAACAAATTGTAGCCCCTCGCGCTGCAATTCCTACTGCTTCTTCTTCCTTACTTAGTAATCGTTATAAAATTACTAGAGTTCTTGCTCAAGGTGGTTTTGGCTGTACTTATTTAGCTAAAGATACCCAACGTCCCGGTTCACCAACTTGTGTAGTTAAACAATTAATGCCAGCGAGAAGAGATACTAGATTTTTACAAGTTGCCAGAAGATTGTTTGATTCAGAAGCAGAAATTCTCGAACTATTAGGAAAACATTCTCAAATACCAGAATTATACGCATTTTTTGAAGAAGAACAAGAATTTTATTTAGTACAGCAATTTATTCCCGGATATCCTTTAACCGAAGAATTACCTCCTCATCAAGAGATAAAAGATGAAACTTATGTGATTAATATGCTCATAGAACTATTAGAAATTTTGGCATTTATTCACCAGCGTCAAGTAATTCATCGTGATATTAAACCGGGAAATATTATTAGATGTAATCAAGATAATCGCTTAGTACTGATTGATTTTGGTGCCGTGAAATTAATCCAACCACAATCAAAAGAACAAACAGAACTAGCTACTATAGCCATTGGTACACGCGGTTATACACCACCAGAACAATTTGCCGGACATCCCCGTCTCAGCAGCGATATTTATGCCCTAGGGATGATTGCCATTCAAGCATTAACCGGCTTAAATCCTCATGAATTGCGATCGCACTCCGATACAGGTAGCCCAGAATGGCACGAATGGGCGCAAGTCAGCGATAAACTAGCAGCCATCTTGGATAAAATGGTCAGCTATCATGCTTCCGAACGCTACAAATCCGCTGTAGAAGCCTTAGAAGCGATTAAATTAATTAGGTAATAGGTAATTCGTAATTGGTAATTGGTAATTACCCTAACCCAACCAAAAATCTTAAATTTTATATTACATCTGATGTCCAAAACAGCATAAACTATGCAGATGATAAAGCTGTAAACCAAGGGACGATAGAAACGTGGCTAGATTTCTCTTCGTAACGGACTTAGACAATACCTTTGTCGGTGATGATGACGCACTTAAAGAATTATCACAACTATTAAGCCAACATCGCCAAGAACATAGCACTAAAATTGTATATGCTACAGGGCGATCGCCAGTTTTATATCAAGAACTTAAAAATGAAAGAAATTTGATGGAACCGGATGCTTTAGTCTTATCCGTAGGAACGGAAATTTATTTAGACAAAAGCGATACTCCCGATTCTAGCTGGGCAGAAAAACTTTCTCAAAAATGGAACCGAGAAGTGGTATTATCTAAAACTGCTAATTTCTCCGAGTTACAACCACAACCAGATACAGAACAAGGTGAATTCAAGGTGAGTTTTTTTATTGAACAACCTGTAGCAACAAGGGTTTTACCACAATTGGAATCTATGTTGAAAACCAGTGGTTTAGATGTCAAATTAATCTACAGCAGTGGTATTGACCTTGACATTGTACCCAGTAACAGCGATAAAGGTCAGGCAATGCAATTTCTCCGCCAAAAGTGGAACTTTGTAGCAGAAAGAACAGTAGCTTGTGGAGATTCGGGCAATGATATTGCTTTATTTGCAGTTGGAGAGGAACGAGGTATCCTTGTGGGAAACGCTCGTCCCGAATTACTTCAATGGCATGAGGAAAATCCTGCTGACTACCGTTACCTGGCGAAAAATGTATGTGCAGGTGGAATTATTGAAGGTTTAAAATATTTTGGTTTCTTATGATTAGTTATCTCAAAGGAATCGTCGCTGCTATTCAGAAAAATAGCGCTAATCGTCATATTCTCACTTTGGAAGTGAACGGTATCGGGTACGATTTACAAATTCCCGCAAAATTGGCTCAGCAATTACCGGAATCTGGGGGTGAAGTACAAGTCTTTACCCATTATCAAATTCGGGAAGAGGTGCCGTTACTTTATGGATTTAGCACTCCAGCCGAACGGGATTTGTTTCGCTTTTTAATCGGTGTGAGTGGAATTGGTAGTGCTTTAGCTATTGCTTTGCTCGACACTTTGGAATTACCAGAGTTAGTCCAGTCAATTATCGCTGCTAATGTACAATTATTAATTCAAGCTCCCGGTGTAGGCAAAAAAACCGCTGAACGCATTTGTTTGGAATTGAAGAACAAATTGATCGATTGGCGGAAAAATGCCGGTTTCTTTGTGGCTACAGGTGGCCCAGCACCTGGAATTCTCGAAGAAGTGCAAATGACTTTACTCGCTTTAGGTTATACTGCGAACGAAGTCAGCTATGCTCTCCACGTCGTCGGCGAAGATATTGGATTACCCAAAGATGCTTTTGTCGAAGATTGGATTAAACAAGCAATCGCACATCTCAGCAGCACTGAGTCAGTTAACAGTTGACAGTTGACAGTTGACAGTTAAGATTTTTTCACCTTTCACCTTTAACCTTCCGAATGCATCCTTATGCTTGGCTAGAGCAATCTTTAACAACTATTCACCGCGCTGATTGGTACCGCTCGGTACAATCTATCCACGGTGCTACTGGTGCTACTGTCATTTTACAAGGATGCGAGGTAATTAATTTTGCCAGTAATGATTATCTCGGTTTGGCTGGGGATGAACGTTTAATTCAGGCTGCAACTACTGCTATTCAACATTTCGGAACTGGTAGTACTGGTTCTAGATTACTCAGCGGCAATCGGGAATTACACTTAGAATTGGAAATGGCGATCGCATCACTGAAAAAAACAGAGGATGCTTTGGTTTTCAGTTCGGGATATTTAGCAAATTTGGGTGCAATTACTGCTGTAGTTGGTAAACGTGATTTAATTTTATCTGATGAGTACAATCATTCAAGTTTGAAAAATGGGGCAATTCTCAGTGGTGCTGCGGTTATTGAATATCCCCATTGCGATGTTACGGTTTTAAAAAGTAAGTTGCAAGAAGTTCGCCAAAATTATCGACGTTGCTTGATAATTACCGATAGTGTATTTAGCATGGATGGTGATTTATGTCCATTAAGAAAATTATTAGATATTGCCTCGGAATTTGGCTGTATGTTATTAGTCGATGAAGCCCATGGTACTGGAGTATTAGGAAAAACTGGTGCTGGTTGTGTGGAACATTTTGATTGTACCGATAGGGAGTTAATTCAAGTTGGTACTTTAAGTAAAGCTTTGGGTAGTTTGGGTGGTTATGTTGCGGGAAGTAAAAATTTAATTGACTTCTTACGAAATCGCGCTCCGACTTGGATTTATAGTACTGCATTATCACCCGGTGATACTGCTGCGGCTTTATCAGCAATTAAGATTGTTAAAGAAGAATCTACTCGTCGTCGTCAATTGTGGGAAAATGTCAATTATCTAAAAAGCTTAATAGAGCAACATCTACCAAATTTAAGAATATTACCATCAGAATCAGCAATTATTTGTTTTGAAGTAGCAAGTGCAGCAGAAGCATTAAAAATCGGCAATTATCTCAAAATATCGGGAATTTTTGCACCAGCAATTCGTCCCCCGACAGTTCCCACTAGTCGAATTCGTATTTCCTTAATGGCAACTCATCAACCAAGTCATATTAAGAAATTAGTAGAAGTATTAAGAAATTTTAATTAAAGAAAGTGAATTCGACGACTATCACAGAAGTCGGGTTTTTAGGATAAATGTGTGTAGTAATAGAAAATAGTTATAAAAACATTTAATAATTCAACACAGCAAAAAACAGGACTTAACTAACTGTAAGTCCCGGATATCTCCCTTAATTAAAGTTATCAGTTATCAGTCGCCGCAGTAGTGTATAGTGTTCATTCAGATAGAAAGCATCTCAACTGTTCACTGGCAACTGTCCACTGTCAACTGTTCACTATTTACTCAGGATTAGTAGTACCTTCTGCTGGATTAGCACCTGTAACATTAGCTTCTACATTCACTCCTTTAACACCTTTAACACCCTTAGTCAAAGGTTCAATTTGCTGGAGCTCTTCTTGAGAAGAAACTGTACCACCAACACTAACAACCCCTTCAGCTTCTTTTACTTCTAATTCGCTAGTTGGTAAGTTTTCTTTGAGTTTTTTACTAACTTCTTTTGATAAATCGCTTTCTAGCGGACTTTCTAGGTTAGCAGCACCAGTTGGAGGAACAGATGTAGTTTCTCCATCAGCAGCCTCTCCAGGCTGATTTAAAGGTTGATTTAAACCTTGTGTTTCGCTAGCTTCTCTTGCTGCGGGTTGTACAACCCCATTTGTAGCGCTGGGATTTTCTGAATCAGTTTTAGCGGCTTCTTCACCACAACCAACTGCACTTGTTAATAAAATACCGCCGATTAGAAAAGTAATAAACTTTTTCATTTGAATCTCCTATTAGAGCCAGATGAAGCAACTAAATAAATAAGTAAGTGTGTTGTGTTTATGAGCGAATGTTTAAAAAACAATCGAACATAAAAATCAGCAAGTACCATCATAGATACTAGCTTGAGTAGAAAGTAAAGAGTTTTATTGCTTCTTCTAAAAGCATTTTCTTTAACTTTCAATTTTTAACCACTAATAATCGCGACATTCCATACTGATTGACATTTTATTTACTTAACGAAGGTTGTTAAGAGCCTTTAAATGCATTTATGTAATGCCGCCGCACAGCAGCTATTTGATGTTAACAAATTTGTGAAATTTAGCCACATTTTTTCCAAGTTTTTATTAACTTGATAATTCTAATTGAGAATCAAACTGCAAAACATCTATACAAGCTGAATACAGCGATTTATCTATCTTTACACTGAAGTAAAATACTGCATTTTTTGTTGCTCTATTTTGCGCGTTACTACTTAAAACTTAGTTAAAAATAAAATCAGTATATATCAATTTTTAATCACAATTTGCACAATTGATTAATAATTAACAACTACTTATTACTTTAATGGCGATAAGCAGATAATTATTTGTTGGAATTTAGTTATTTGTGAATGCTAAACTCGAAAAAAAGATGAATATTTCACTCTTTATACTCTTGACATCTGCCTTTTTTTTTGAGAATCAACAAATTGATTATGATTAAATAAAAAAATATAGAGGCAAAATTTTTCAAAGTTTTTTCTCAGAGCAACTTCTGTTAAATGAAGTTCCGATTCAAGAATTTTATAAATAATCAGGAATAGCCTGAGTACAATCGGTGGTTGCTGCGTGACACACAGTAGGCTTATTTCAATGCCAAGAGTTTTGCGATCGCAGGATTTAAATTAATGTGGTGCGATTTGTAGCAAAACTAATAATGATATCGGCAAGAAATAATAGTTAAATGAACATCATCAACAGCATAAACTAACCGATTTGTATCATCAATTCGCCGTGACCAAAATCCGGCTAAATTTTCCTTTAGAGGCTCTGGCTTACCAATACCTTCAAAGGGCATCCGCATCGTCTCCTCAATCAGTTTATTAATTCTTTTGAGTGTTTTTTTATCTTGCCCTTGCCAGTAAATATAATTAGCCCAAGCCTCATCAGTCCATGCCAACATTCTAGTCATCTAGCAAATCTCGCTGCATCACTTTCCCCTGTTTAAATTGAGCAATAGAACGCTCTAAATGGGCTGCATTTGCAGGAGACTTCAATAAATGCACAGTCTCCATTAAACTTTTAAAAAACTCCAACGACATCACCACTGCATCATCAGCGTCCCCTCTGGTAATAATTGTATAATCAGCATCTTCCGTCACCTGATCTAAAACCGTTTTTAAGCTATTGTTTGCCTCGCTAAAAGAGATAATTTTCATCTGTTGAAAACCTGTATTGTTTATTGTAGAAGTGTAGTCCTTTCTTCAATATTGTGCCATCAACAACTCTCTTAGAGTAAGTCACTCTCTGGTTAGAAAACTTTCCCGATGCTCATCTCCTTCATGCAAATACCCACTCATCTTAATTTTGATTCCTGCCAACTCCTCCTCGCTTCTTCTTACTCCCAGGAAGTCGGTCAACGCAGTCAAATAATGTCGCAACTGACAATCCCCCCCACTGAAACCGGACAGGAATGTTAACTGATTAAAAAATGGACGTAACTGGATTCGAACCAGTGACCTCTACGATGTCAACGTAGCGCTCTAACCAACTGAGCTATACGTCCGAAACTTTATTGTATATAACACATATCCCATCGCCACGGCAAGATGCTCGGATAATTTGTTTTCTATTTGCATCCATATATCTGATAAAAATATGGGAATTATAAGTAGAAAGAGGATTTACCACACAAAAATACATGAACAATAGTAGCCATAAAAAATTACCATGGTGTTGTATAGTGTTAAATTTTTGATTTTATTACATGAGCTACTATATTTCTCCGCGTTTTGAAGATAAACTTGCCGTTCACATTACTAAAAACTATCTCGACCTTCCGAATGTACGAGTACCTGTGATTTTGGGTATTCATGGACGTAAGGGTGAAGGAAAATCCTTTCAATGTGAATTAGTTTTTGAGAAAATGGGTGTTGAGGTTACTCATATTTCTGGTGGTGAATTAGAAAGTCCGGATGCTGGAGATCCAGCACGTTTGATTCGGTTACGCTATCGCGAAACTGCCGAATTAATCAAGGTGCGCGGTAAAATGTGTGTGTTGATGATTAACGATTTGGATGCCGGTGCTGGACGTTTTGATGAAGGTACTCAGTATACGGTGAATACTCAATTGGTTAACGCTACATTGATGAATATTGCCGATAATCCTACTGATGTACAGTTACCCGGTAGTTATGATTCTACTCCTTTACATCGCGTTCCCATTATAGTTACAGGAAACGATTTTTCCACTTTGTATGCACCATTGATTCGTGATGGAAGGATGGATAAGTTTTATTGGGAACCCAATAGAGATGATAAAATTGGGATTGTAGGGGGAATTTTTAGCGAAGATGGTTTATCACAGCGAGATGTAGAAAAACTGGTAGATAATTTTCCCTTTGCTGCTGTTGATTTTTATAGTGCATTGCGATCGCGAATTTACGATCAACAAATTCAGCACTTTATCCACAATGCTGGAATAGACAAGGTATCTTCACGGGTTGTTAACAGCAACGATGTTCCATCATTCAAAAAACCCAATTTCGGGTTATCAGATTTGATGGAGATGGCTAATTTAATGGTTGATGAACAAAAAAGGGTCGATGATTCGCGGTTGGTTGAAGAATACAATCGTGGTGCATTAAGGCATCAAAAGCATTTTATCCCAACTGCTGCACAAACACCCGTTTATGAAGCCAGACCAACTGCCAATTTTGATGGAGAACCAATCCCAACTTATCATGCCAGACCAACTGCCAATTTTGATGGAGAACCAATCCCAACTTATCAAGCGAGAATAAGTTATCAAGCACAAGCACAAGCTGTTAAAATTCCCCAACTTCCATCTGCTCATCAATCTGGAAATCAAAGTAGAAACCCTACGATTAAAGATATGCAAATTGCAACTACCCATGTTGGGCCTGAAATACTCAGCTATATGCAGAAAATTTTGGCATCGGGAAACCATTTGAGCATAGAATATGCAGATAAAGACAGCAAAGGCAAGGGTGATTGGCAACGGTTTTCAAATCACGAAATAGATGATATGGCTGATGCTATTGGAGATTTGGAACGATGTTTAGTTAGTCATAATCAAGATTATGTCAGGGTTGCTGGAATCGATTACAAAACCAAGCTGCCAGTCATGGAAACCATAATTCAAAATCCTAATGAAAAAAATAGCGGTTCGACTTTCCGTTATCCACCGACTCAACATCACAATGAATTAAGTAGCGATTCAACTTTCCGTTATCCAACTACTACTCAACATCAGAAACAACTAAGTAGCGATTCGAGTTTTCATTATCCACCTACTCAACATCAGAAACAACTAAGTAGCGATTCGAGTTTCCATTATCCACCTAAACCTACTCAATATGACAACGAACAAAGTAGCGATTCAAGTTTCCGTTATCCACCTACTACTCAACATCAGAAACAACTAAGTAGCGATTCAACTTTCCATTATCCACCTACTACTCAACATCAGGAAGAACTAAGTAGCGATTCAACTTTCCATTATCCACCTACTACTCAACATCAAAACGATTCAACTTTCCATTATCCAGCTACTACTCAACATCACAACGATTCAACTTTCCATTATCCACCTACACCTACTCAATATGAGAACAAACAAAGTAGCGATTCAACTTTCCGTTATCCACCCACTACTACAGTGACTCCCTTCCCTGCTCCCCATACAGCTTCTCAATCTGGAGAAAACCGCACCTTAAAAGATGCTAATCAATATAATCCAGGGATATCTACAGCCCATGTAGAACTAGAAATTTTAGAACAAATGCGGGAAATTTTGGCTTCAGGGAACCATATCGGTATAGAATATGTAGACCAGCGTCGATTCTACACAGGTTCATGGAAAAGTTTTGCTGGACATCAAATAGAAGATATGGCAGACGCGATCGCAACATTAGAAGCGTGTTTAGTCGAACATAACAACGATTATGTGCGTATTCTCGGAATTGAACCTCAAGCCAAACGACGGTTAAGAGAAATCATGGTTCAACGTCCGAATGGTAAACTTGTTCACAAATAATCAAATAACAATGTAGAGACGTAGCACTGCTACGTCTCCAAAATGTGTGTAGAATTCCTACAACAAACCGCTACAGGAGATTTTATCACCTTTGGTATAAACTATTAATTAAACCAATCCAAAAACGTTATTGACAACAATTTGTTCGGGTGAATTATCAAATCAGTTAACAGTTATCAGTCTTGAAATTTCAATAAAAATGGTGCAATGATTTCAATTTATTGATGGAGAGAAATAGTTTAACTATAGAAAAAATTAATCGGGTAACTTAATCTTTCCAGGGCCAGTTTCTTGGGAAACTCTTTCAATATTAAAATTCTCAATATTGCTTTCAAAGCGATTGAAAACAACTCGAATTTCGTCATAACCGATTGCAGTCGAAGCACCTCTAGGAGTTTTACATTTCACCCGCATTAAAGTTTGAAAACCACCATAGGGTTCATTAATATAAAAGCTGCGATTACAATCAAAACCAATAAAACCTTCTAAGGCTAACTGATTGAGAGCAGCAACACCCATACGACTATCAATTAGCGATTTTATTTGATTTATCTCATCTTTTTGACTCATTCGCAGCCATTTATCTTTTGGCTGGGTATTCTGAGAATAAATAGATTCAGGAATCGTTCTTTTTGAAGTTGCAAAAACTTGATTATTCAACAACCATAATAATGGAGTTGCTATCAAAATAGATGCAATCGCTAACTTTTTTATAGGATGCTTCATTGTACTATTTGTAGAATATAAGACTCAATCTTGAAAACTGAAATAAAGGCAGTACACTTAACTATTAAATACTCCTTATTCCTTACTCCCTTTATTAGTAAATAATTTTTTCAAGTTAACAAGCAACTATCGATTCTACCTTTAATTGATAGGTAGTATTACCGCGAGTTGCACTTACATTAATCGAATATTTACCAGCTTCCAGGAAAACCTGAGAATTGCTAGCTTCAGTTAGATAAACTTTACCATCTCCAACTCGAAATAATTCAAATACTGCATTACCTTCTACAGAAGTAATTCCAATCAGAAAATTTTGTTCTGGTGCTACTTCAAGTCTGTGAATAACTGTTTCACCTCTGATTGCGGCATCTTCTACAACTTCAAATTCTTTTCCTTGAGTAAAATTGAATAATTTACCATAACGGTAACTTAAAAGTTCATCTATTAACTGCTGATTTAAACCTTGAGAAATCATAAATTGATAAGTTTTGATTCCGACAACTCCATCAACCACTAAACCTTGACGTTGCTGAAAGTTTTTGACAGTTTGTTCAGTTGCTTGTCCAAAATTGCCATCTTCTAAAATACCACTTGTACTACCAGAAACATAATTGAGGAATTTTTGTACAATCAAAACATCTTGTCCTTCATCACCCTTTTTCAGTGGTAATTTAATCAATTTTTCTGTCTCTAACTCACCAAAGAAAGCTTTAACTCTATCTTCATCAGGTATATCATGCCGAGCTAAACTATATAAAGAACTCCAAGTTTTTTTTCCGACAACACCATCAGGTTGAAGTCCTCTCGCTTTTTGAAAATCGATTACAGTTGTTTTGGTTTTCGCACCAAAAACACCATCTACAATCAGCGAGCCAAAATTACCATACTCCAACATACCTTGTAATAACTCAACTTCATTACCTCTAGAACCTTCTCGGAGAGTTTCTCGTTGCGATAACCATACAGCTTCATCCAATTGTAAAATGGTTTCTGCATCAACAATTCCATTATTAGAAAGATGATTGTAAAGTTGTTGAAACTTAATTACTGCTGCTTTTGTTTTACCACCAAAAATGCCATCAGTTGTACCCAAATATAAATTGAGTTGTTTTAAAGCTTGTTGTAACTTGGTTACTTTTAATCCAGTTACACCTTCAGCGAGAACAATAAAGTTAGTAGTCATGGTATTCTTTGCTGTTGTATCTTTTTTGCTCCTATAACTACATTTATCCTTTGAAGATTCCGGAAATATACTTTGCTTTTACTCTTATCTCGGTATGAAATTAGCATTCACCCCTCGCTGCGGTTCATCTTTCTTCTAGCCAAAGTTGTTCATCAGAGAAACCGAGCATTAAGCTTATCGAGTTGAGCCTTTACTTGTTCTTGGTAAGCTTGTTTTGTTTCTGATTCCATGAAAATTATCTCTTTTTGAAAAGTTAACTACATTACGCAGTGGTAGTATAAATATTCCGAAATCATATTTCTATGTATTCTTTATACAATTAAACTAATTTTTTTGAAAGTTCAGCCTTAAGATTATCTTGTTAATTATGTGATTTAAAATACGAAATCAAACTCTTTGGTAATATTCCATCTTTGATTTTCATGCTTTAACAAGGTTAAATTCCTCGCAGTAAACTCAAAATGCAATTCCCGATTTTTAAAATCCATCCAAGCTGTTTTAAAATGATTTACCTTTAAATCTTTAAAAGCGACTGTCATGTGAGGAGTAAAACCGCGAGATTTACCAAGTTTATCTACTATCCCCAAATATTTTTCTAAACAAACCATTAAATCAGCTTGTAAATTCATTAATTCTGGAGTTTGAACTACATCAATATATATGACGCGAGGAGCAAATGCATTATAACCATTAAGAGTAACTGATATAGACTTTCTCCCCATAACAAACTTCTGTAAACATTCTTTTAAATCAGTTAGTTTATCGCCATCCCATTCAAAAGGAGGTTGTAAAGTAATGTGTGGTGGAGATTTTTGAGCGTGCTTGCTGTTGTAATTATCCGCAAAATACTGCTTAATCTCGTTAGCGTCATCTTGAATTGACTGTGGTGGTAATAAAGCGATGAAATAGAGACTCATAGATTGATATAGAGAGATAAGAGAGACTGAATTGATGATTTTCTTTATTTTGTTCTATAACTTCCTCTGAGTACCCTCCGCGCAAACCTCAGCGTTCCTTTGCGTTAAAAAAACAGCCACTCGTTGACCCATAAAAATCTCAAACATATGTAAAGCAATATAATAAATAAACTGACAAATTTTCAACTATCAATCCGTTTTTAATCTTCTATTTCTACCAACATTACTAGCTAAAAGGCTTTGTAGTCAAGCACTCAGGGTTCTACACATTCAACAATGCTACCAATCTTCCGCTCTGTCATTTAAGCCGTAATTTTTCTGAGATTTTAACAGCCAATATCTAACTTAATTACTGCTTTAATTCATCTAATCCTCAGAAATTTCACCCAAAGTCAGTACTGTAGCACCATCAAAAGATTGATTTCTCCCCAAAAATATCGAGTCGAATCCTCTACTATATACTTCTTTCTAACAACTCTTAACCGTGAGAATACTGCTGAACAACAGACTCAAAGAACTTGCAGTAAAGATTGAGGGAGTAGTCTTTTCAATTCATATTTGAGTTGTTTAGAGTGTGTACATAAGATAAAAACACGCCGCTGAGTTTGGAAACAAACATCAGTAAGCGGTTAAGAGAAAAGTATTTTAAAGGGAATTAAAAAAATGAAGTTTAAAGAGATTGGTTTGGTTTTGGCTTCCTTAACAGTCACCATGGTTGGAATTGGTAGCAGCGCTTCTTCTGCTCAAGCAGCCTCATTTTTCGGTGAAGACCTTCAGCATTTCAACATCAAAACGGTTACAGACGCACCTGACCTTTCAACATTAAAAAATAGCTCTGCTGCTGAACAGTTATTTTTGAAAGCCCTTGTTGGCAGATCGGTTGGAAGTGTTAATTTTGAACAGTCAGAGGGCTTTACCCAACTCAACCAAACAAATAAAGCATTCAATTATGACTATGACCTGAAAAAAGCTGACGGTAATATTGTCACGATGAATATTTCCGACCCTAATCAAAAAAATAATCAAGGGTTGTACACAACAATACAAAGAACTGGCCGAACTAGCGGCGGCAGTAATACAAACGTTGCTGGTGGTCGTTACGGTATCAGCGATGCTGGTTTAACCAAGCAAGAGCGTTTGAATAACCAGTTCTTGAATACCAATGCAGGAAAAGATAGCAATCTGGTATTTAGCTTCTCTGAAGCAATATCTGCCTTTGGTTTTTATGGTACAGACTTTGAACGTGGTGCTTTGATGGGTGTTGAGTTTACTCGCGTGGATGGCAGCACAAAGTACGTCAATCTCAATCTGACCGATGCTCAAGCCTATAAGGATAGAGGAGAAACTATTCGAGGAACAGCTTTCTATTCGGGTTATATAGCTGATTCTCAAGAAGATTATTTCACAAAAGTTCGATTCGATATCAAGGATGCTCAAAAGGGAACCAATGATATAGTTGCCTTCGATCGCATGACCTTTGCCTCTGCACCAATGACGAATCGTTTCTCTCAAGCTCAGGCAGTACCCGAACCTAGCCTAGGATTTCTTGCTCTAGGGGCTGTTGTATCCGGTGCTGCTTTCAAGCGACGCAAAAAAGCTTAATTGAATTACTGCTGACAAGCAAAGTTGTTTCTCAGCAAGTTCAATATTTACCTATTGTCTCCGAATTCAAATGGTCTATGGTGCGTGACGCTATAAGTCCTATTACTAGGTTCAAATTATCTTTAAATTACTACCCTACAGTCTCAACTACGAATAGGTTTTTATTTTTATATTTATTTTTTATTTTTATTTTTATATTTATATCTCAACTGGTAATCGAAGAATTAAAAAAAATTTGCTGATTAAATCATCAGAAAAAATATTTAAGTTAAAAATTCTTAAGTCGAAAAAACTAAAATAGGTCCAAACAGATTATATCTAGATTTTATTTTACACTAAAATGTGACCTATATCACGTCCAACAAACAACCTAATTTCGTTATGTAAATGATTTTATTCTCAATAATCATGAAATTGTTCTTAAAATAAGCGAGTTTTGTATATTCTTATTACAAAATACTGAAAAAAGATGTATTTAAGTATAGATATTTTGACTTTTGTTAAGACAGACAATTATTTTTTACTGTTTTTGTAATTAGAAAACCGTATTTAGACGTATATAAGTTTATTTTATTTAAAAAGAAGATTGATCAAAAATTCCAGATATAGATTGTGAAATTAACAATAGATAAAAGTATTTAATGTCACGAGAAAAAACATAAGTCCGTATTTTTATTGAGAAAAAGCCGGTGTTATATAAATGTGGCTAGTAAAAATGGCAACAAACAGCACAGGAATTGGGTTTAATGCAGCAAAACCCCAGAATATAATTGATATCAGCGGATAAAAGTATTTAATTGCTGTAGGAAATTGAAATCTAGCTGAATCTCCCTGCTTAAAATCCAATAATCAAATTAGAGATAGGAGGAAATAGAAATAAATGCCGTGGTTTGTAAAGATAGAAGAAGGTAAAGTCGATAAATCTATATTTGATCAATATGTCCCCGCTCATAAAGCTTATGTGAAAGAGTTGAAAAACAAAGGACATCAAGCAAAAACAGGTTATTGGGCGCAATTCGGTGGCGGAATGTTGCTGTTTGAAGCCGCTTCTATGGATGAAGCACAAGCCATTGTCGATCGCGACCCTTTGGTTGAAAATGGGTGTGTGAACTATAAGTTATATGAATGGCGAATTGTGGTTGAATAGTTAAAAATTCTAATTCCCCATTACGCATTTAAATAATTTAGTGCTATTCTATTAATGGACTCGGATCTATGCAACTGCAACACCCAAACCTTGTCAGGACCGGAAGGTAGCAGCAATACGGGATGCTTACAGTAGGCGTAGTCTCCGGGTCTGCCCTGTTTTTAGGAGTATCCCCGCGTAATGCCTGGCTTTGGAGATATTGTAAAAAAAGCTTTTTACCTCGGTGTTGGGTTAGCTTCTTACGCTAGCGAAAGAGCAGGTGGCACTTTATCCGAATTGCGATCGCAAGTGCAAAAACTGGCAGATGAAATGGTGGCAAAGGGCGAAATGACAACTGATGAAGCCCGTCGGTTTGTGGAAGATATGATGAATCAAGCCCAATCCCAAGCGAGCGATGCCAGCGGTGAAGCCACAGTCCGGACAGAACCCCGTCGCATAGAAATTTTAAGCGATGATGAGCAACCAACTTCTAAAGCTTCTCCACCTGAAGATGTTGATCAATTACGTGACCAAGTTAGACGAATGCAAGAGGAATTGCGTCGTTTACAGCGCGAATAGTTAACGAGTCTTTCGAGGTAATGGTTAGAAGAGGTTAACAGATATTCCCAGATGATTTTTCTAAAATATCCTCAAGGGGTGTACTTTTAGTATTTGAAACCATTTAGCGTCAAGTATTCACTGAAATGTTTGCTGTAAAGCTAAGTTGTTGCGATCGTTAATTGCCACCCTCCGGAATACGCAGTCAAAGCGTTGAAATAAATGTCCTATTATTGAGAAAGTGAGGACTATTTTTTATGGATGAGTGGCAAAAAGATTTTTCGGACGCAATCAAATCAGTATCAGAAGAAGTGGAACGCTTTTTTATCGGTATGACAGAAGTAGTAGATACTTTTATCGAATTAACTGAAGAAATTAGCGAGCAAGTTCAAAGTACGTTACTTTCTGAAGTTGACCAGTATTTGCAAGATTTAGCTGAACCATTTTTGGAAGTTTACTGGGATTTTGAGGATGTTTTGGGAGATGATTTAAATAGTCATTTTCCTTATCCTGTTGAACCAACAGCAGAAACAAACCCTGCTTGCATCGGTTGTCGTAACTACCACGGACAAGTTTACAACGGTAATTTATTAGTTTGCGGGATACATCCTCATGGATGGGAAGATCAAAGCTGTCCCGATTGGGAAGAAGAATCATAAATTTTAGATTTTAGATACTTCGGCAAGCTCAGCACAAGTTTTGGATTTTTGATTAAAATCTTTTAATAATCAGGAATTTGTGATTTTCTCCCTATTGCTTGTTGTGAATTAATTTGTTAATTATTATTAATCATAAATGACTAACAATAATATTGAAGTAAAATATGGCGAGCGCGAAATTACAGAAGGAAAGTTAATTACTTTTCCCAATCCGCGTGTAGGAAGAAAATATAATATCAGTATCACTTTGCCAGAATTTACCTGTAAGTGTCCGTTTTCTGGTTATCCCGATTTTGCGACGATTTATGTAACTTATGTTCCCGATGAGAAGGTTGTAGAGTTGAAGGCAATAAAGCTTTATATCAATAGTTATAGGGATAGATATATTTCCCACGAAGAATCAGCCAATCAAATTTTAGATGATATTGTGGCAGCCTGCGACCCTTTAGAAATTACCGTGAAAGCTGACTTTACACCACGGGGTAATGTACATACAGTAATTGAGGTGAATCATCAGAAATAGGTTATGGGTTAAAGGTTGTATCAAGAATTTTTGGGTAAAACAACATTTCACCGTGTTTAATAAAAGTACTAAATTTTTCGGGGGTTAAGAAGTCGGGTTTTTACTACTGTTTTCTGGTATGACGAATATTAATCGTAAAAACCCGACTTCTACGGAACCTTCGGGGGTACTCAGGTTAATTTATAAACTCGAAACCAAAGACTTTGTAGATTCATCTGTGGATTGAGAATTTATCTGCTCAAATATCTCGATCATTTCTCCTTCAAAAGCAACTTGAGCGCGATTGGTTTTACCACCAATGTACAAATTACCTTCTTTCTGCAATACCCATACTTGGGAGTGAGAAAAATAACTCATGACTACTGCTACCATTAATATGGCAAAACCGGCGTAAACTACTGGTATACCTGGGTCTGCTTTAATTTGTAACCCCGTAGAACCAACTACTTCTAGAATCTTTAAGGTAACACCATTTACTTCAGCGGACATTCCTTCGCGGACAGTATTTACTAATTTACCTTGAGTATCGTAAATGATTACGGTTCCTTGTAGGTCTTTAGCTAGTAAAGAAACTCCTTCACTTAAATCTGGTTTGGTGGGAATCCAAGTTCCCCAAAGTCGTCCTTTTCCCTTCGTGTCAAGTTGAGCCATGGGTAGTTTAAAAATCGGGCTTTTGTTGACTCGAACTTTTACTGCTGCAATTCCCCAATCTGTTTGATAAAGGGTAACTCCTTTGTGTCGTAAGGGATGGTTAACGTAAATGGTGTCTTTGTCAATTTCTTTCCCTTGCTTATCTAATACCGACATATCCGAGTAAAATTGGTCGATATCCCCACTTGATGTGTAGTCAATCCAGAAGCGATTTACTTTTACAGCCCAATTTTGGGTAACTTGTGGTGCTGCCCATGGTCCAGCATCTATGATATTCTTAATTTGGAATGTTTCACCGCTGGGAACCATTTCTTGAGCCGTAAATCCCGTCATTGCACCCAAAATTGAGCCAAGTAAAATAACTACGATACCGATGTGAACTATTATCGGACCAATTCTACCAATAATTCCTTTACGAGCGTAGAGTTTGTTGGTATCTTCTTGAAAAACTTTATAACGACGCTGTTGAAGAATTTCTGTGATATTTTCAATAGAGGTTAAATTGTCTTTATTGTCTTTATTTATCTCAAATTCCGCACTTAAGGCTAATTTTTGAAATCGCTGGGGTTTTTCATAGAATTTCCAACGACGTGCAGCTTTAAGTGCTGGAAGTTGTCGGGTGAAGGTACAAGCGATTAAACTAGTTCCGAAAAATATTAGTAAAGCTAGAAACCACCAAGTACGATAAACATGGTCTAAACCTAGAATTATTACAACCTTCCAGGTAAGAAAGCCGAATAAAGCCGGACTTTCGGGATAATTTTCTTGATAGAAAGCGATTGATTGTCCTTGTTCGATAATTGTACCAGCAATACTAAATACGGCGATCGCCAATAGCAGAATTATCGCTAACCTTAAATCTGTGAGTACGGGTAGAAATTCTTTACGGATAAAGCGTGTAAATGCTGTTAATGGTGTTTTTAATGATTCTTCTAAAGCCATTCGATTTTAGATTTTAGATTTTAGATTTTGGATTAACCCCATGCCTCAAGGTAAGGGTTTGAAATAATCATACAACTTTGTATTTTTATATCTACGATCAATTCTCGGATTGATATCCAACTTATTTTGAGTAATTTGTTAGAAGTTTGCCAAGGGAATCCGAGAAATCAATGAAAATACGCCAAATCCGACTAATAAAGCACCGCTGACGGGATTAACCCAGCCAGAAAACCGCCGTATTTCGATTATCTTTTTAATTGAAGCAGTAAAGGTACCGGCTAAAATTAATGGTGTAACGTAACCAGCGGTGTAGGAAAGCAGCAAAGTAGCACCTAAGATTAAATCTTTGGTATTGGCTACCCATCCGAGTAAACTTGCTAAAACAGGAGTACTGCAAGGAGAAGCAACCAAACCGAAACTTAAACCTATACAATATGCTCTCACACCTTGGGGTAGTTCTTGAGAAATCCATTCTGTGCTACCCCAAGAAGGAAGTTGTAATGGTAAAGCTTCGAGTAGATTTAATCCCATCAAAATTGCGATGATGCTGACAATAATCGGTAAACCTATACCAATTTGACCGTAGACTTTTCCTACCGCTGCTGCTAAAATACCAAGCGCTGCTAAAGTAGTTGCTAATCCCGCCGCAAACCAAGTAGATTGTGCAGCAGCTTGGATACGACTTTTGGCTTCATAACCGCCGATATAACCAATAGTAATGGGTAGCATGGAAAGCATACAAGGAGTAAGACTAGTCAGCAATCCAGCCAAAAAAATTATGCCGATGCTTATTAAACTGAGGTGAGTTAATTGGTTAGAAACAAGCGTGTTAGCGAATTGCTCTAATTGATAAAGTTGAGTTTCCAGGGTTTCGAGCATGAGTTAGATAAAAGATAAGACGGGAAATGCTTACACTGCTTCAATTTTAACGCAACAACAGTTATCAGTTATCAACTGTCAACTGTCAACTGTCAACTGTCAACTAATTTTCGATAAGGTTATAACAACAACTCCAATAATCATAATCATCGAACCAGCGATTCTTTCTTTAATACCAACTTCTTTAAAAATTAACCAACCCCATAATACGTTAAATAAAGCGCTGGTACGTTTGACTGCAATTACATAAGATACAAGAGTCAGTTTTAAGGCAGTCATTTGACATAATATTGCTCCCGTATTGATTAAACCAATTAAAATTAAGTTTCGACTATTAGATGTAATATTTTGAATATTTGGTTTAGATTTAATAAATAGTATTGGTAAGCTAAATACAGCTACACTCAAATGTCCGGCGATTGTCCAGATAATTGGAGAGGAATTTTCTACACCGATTTTATCAACATTGGCGGTAATACTCCAAACTAATACTACCAAAAACATTAATTTCGATCCAGTTTCCTTGAATAATGATTTAAAAGGAACTAGATATCCTCTACTTTTATCTTGAAATTTTAATACATAAGCTCCAATTACAATAATAAATATTCCTAAAATGCCGATAGGGTTAGGAAATTCACCGACAAGAAATGGAGATGTAATTAAAAGTAAGAGTGGACTAAATGTAGTGATTGGAGCAACGATTGATAAATCAGAAGCTTTGATGGCTTTAAAAAAAAGCAAGAAGGCGATGGTATTTAAAAACCCGATGGCAATTACAGCATACCAAAAATTATTTTCTAAAATTGGAATATCGTTAAATAATAATAGTGGTAAAGAAAATAATGCAGTTAATAAGTTTAACAAAAAAGTAATAACATATTCGTCAACTTTACGAATTGTCTTTTTATTGAAAATATCTCTGACTGACTCTAGAAAAGCTGTGGAAATTGCGAAGAAAAACCAAGACATATCAGGGAATAGTTGACAGTTGACAGTTGACAGTTGACAGTTACCAATTACCATTCTTGATAATAATTCAAGAAAGTTGAATTTTACTACTAAAATTTATTTATTTTTATGTAAAAAACGAGATTCACGTCGATTTTTTATTGATTGTCTTCGTAATGGAACTACTTCAGCTTCATTACTTTCTCTAGCAACTCGAATTAATAAAGCTGTAGCAACTAATGTAGCAATTATCGAACTTCCACCGTAACTAAAAAATGGTAATGGTAAACCAGTAGTGGGTAATACTCCAGTGGCAACACCGATATTTATAAACGATTGTCCTGTAAGTAAAGTTGTAATACCAATTGCTGATAATCTGTATATGCTATTTTTAGCTTTGAGAGCTACCATTAATCCTAAAGTTGCGAATACAGCTAACATTACTAATAGCGTCACACTACCAACAAAGCCGAATTCTTCAGCAAATACGGCAAAAATAAAGTCGCTATCTTGAATTGGTAACCAACCAAGCTTTTGTTGAGAAAATGTAAATCCAGAACCCCAAATATTACCAGAACCTACTGCTAATAAACTTTGAACTAATTGATAACCTGCACCTTGAGCATCATCCCATGGATTCAAAAAAGAGGTAATCCGTAAGCGTTGATATTTATTAATCGTAACACTCAACAGCGCTAATACTACCCCAGCAGCAGCAGTACCTCCCAAATATGTGTAAGGTAAACCACTAGCAAGGGCAATTAACCAAATAGTCATACCACAAAGGGCGGTGGTACTCAAGTTGGGTTGTGCCAGAATTCCTAATAATACGAAACCAAAAACCACTAACCAAGCGATACGAATTCCCCAACTGAGTTTTTCCCAATGTCCAAATACTCGCGCACTTTGTAATACTAAAAAGGGTTTAATCAATTCTGAAGGTTGTATGGGGAATCCTCCAATGGATAACCAACGACTTGTACCGTAAACTCCTCTAGTTCCCAAACCTGGAACTAAAGTTATGAAAATGAATGCCAAAAACAATATTAGCAACCAATGGGATACCCCGATTATTTTGCGGAATGGTAAATTAACAATAATGTTAAAGAGTATTAAGCCTAAGAATACAGTTGTCAGTTGACGTTTGAAAAAGTAAAGCCCATCACCATACTTCATGTCAGCGGCTGGGTAAGAAGCCGAAAACAACATGGCTAAACCTACAAATAACCAAATTAACGTTAACCAGCGTAACAGCCGTGCTTCTAATGCCCAACTGGATACGCTTTCATCGAATAATGGAATGAGATTTTTTAATTTAAATTTCACAGCGATTCGTTAAGTTAATGGTTTTTGTTTTGGAACTTTTTAATTTATACCCCAACCTTGATAGATTTTAATGGGTAATGAGTAGTTTCGCATAGATGTATGGGCTTCATTTATCTGAAGTATCCGGCGCTTTTTTACCGCTACTACACAAACGAAACCTGTCTGCACGGGTTTATGTTAAGCTTACTTCCGTGGACTTTGCTTGTGTAGCCAAGGCAGCGCGCAGAAAAGGGAGTCTCCCCCATCAGCGACTGCCGCGCGACTTACAGTCGTTAGAGGCAAAGTATATAATTCGACTTTTAAAATATCTTCTCAGTAGTTGCTCAAACTTCTAATAATTTAATAATAATTAAAAATAGTTAAAAATTATTGAGTTACCAATTACCAATTACCTATTACCTATTACCAATTACCTATCTTTTGACAGAAGCCAAATCTATCTTGTTAGAGAGGTGAGGATAAATTGAATTGTTCACCATATATGTAAGAGTTCAAAAAAACGATTTTTGTTTTTAGGTAGAGATTATGTTGGGAATATTTTTAACCACCTTAGCAACAGCATTAAGTTTGCTAATTGTAGATATAGTAGTACCAGGTGTGAACATTGCTAATTTTCCATCAGCTTTAATTGCTGGTTTGGTAATTGGTTTAATAAATGGTTCAATAAAACCTGTGATATCTACACTTTCGTTACCAGTAAATTTGGTGACATTGGGAGCTTTTTCCCTTGTAGTTAACGGACTTTGTTTCTGGTTAGCGGCTGTTTTAACTCCGGGATTTGCAGTCAAAGGAATTATTGCTTTCTTCATCGGGCCAGTAATTTTGTCTTTTGCTAATACCTTCATCAGTAACTACTTCGTGGAAAGAAATCTTCTTAAAGGTACTGAAACAACCAGTAAAGCAGAATTACCTTCTAATTAATTAATAATTTAATTAATAGTAAGGGCAAGAAATTTTCAATTTTTAAACCAAATTAAACCAAAATATATCTTTAGTTAGATAGAGTTGTAAATTTTGGTTTATCTCGAATCAAATCAATCAATTGTAATTCAAAGAGTAACAAAACATGAAACTTCTACTTGGTATACTTTTACCTCCCGTTGGTATTTTCCTAACTTATGGAGTTGGCCCAACTTTATTTATTAATATTGGATTAACTTTATTAGGTTGGATTCCCGGAAGCATTCATGCTGTATGGGCAATTTCCAAACGTAACGAAATGAATCGAGAAGGAACTTTATAGTTTGCTATCTTAAGTGAGTGAACATTTTGTGTTTAATAAAGGGGGGGTGGATAATGTCCACCCTTTTGATTTGATATTATTCCATTAATTAGCTATACAAATAACCTATGTAGAGACGTTGCATTGCAACGTCTCCGCATATCTAGTTTATGTTGATAATTTGATGGAATAATATCATCTGCTAGTAAATACAATATATTTTGATTAAAATTGATCTGTTAAGAATTACAAATTAAAAAGACGTAGCAATGCTACGTCTCTACATGAATATTCATCCTAAAACAGTAATTAATTTTTTATTTATTTTTCTTTTAACCATTCAGCAGTTGTTAAAAGTAACTCTCTTAATTTTTGTTTTAACTGACGTTCTTTTTTGGCAAAGGATGTACCGGCTTCACCAAGTTTAGTTTCCATATCAGAATGCTTTTCTTTGACTTGAGAAATCATCTCTCCTGCTTGGGGACGAGCTTTTTCATACCAGGTTTTAGCATCATCTAAATAAGTTTGTACATCAACGGAATCTCCACCATATCGTGCAGCTAAATTAGCTTTGACAACAGCGATTTGTGCTTGTAATTGAGCATAACGTTTCTTTAATAAAGAGACTTCTTCGCTGTTTTTTATATTCTCAACCGCTGATTGAATTGCACTTTGAGCTTCTGTTGATTTTTCTTGAGTTGTGTCTTGAATTTCTGTCAAAATGCCTTCAACTTCTTGCTGAATTTTATCTTCTTCATCATCCAATTGAGCTTGTAATTGCTTAACTTCTGTCTGAGTTTTATTTAAAGCTTCCCGTCGTTTACTATTAATAGCTTCCACAGCACCTTCTATAGATGCTGTTACTTCTTCTTTAATTTCGCTACCTTTACCTTGTACATTTTCAACTACAGCAGAAACAGCATCTTTGACAAGTACGCGAAGTTCAACTGAACCTTCTTTAAATTCAGAAACAACTCCACCAACGGCAAGTCGAACAATTTCTCGAATTCGATCAATTCTTTGTTGTCCAGTTTCTTTGACTTGCTGTAAATCTGTTTGAATTTGCTCTTTGATATTGTCAGCCATATTCTATACCTATGCAAAATAATTTAGAAGTTTTTGTTGACATCATGTCTCCTCTATATAGTGACGTACCATTTTCTTTAGTGGTACATCCTTTAGATAGAAAATGGTTGTAAAAATCAAATATTTATTCCAAGAGATATCTTTAGTAGTTGGAAACTGGTAATTGAAAAGTGATAAAGTTAAATATGACCTAAACTTAAAGTTAATTTTGATAAAAATGATAGCTGTTATCAAGTTTTTATTGTTAACGTATTTATTATTGATAATTGGTTTGCAACAACCAGCTTTCGCGGATACAACTGATGGAGCAAAAATATTTGCCGCAAATTGTGCTGGTTGTCATATTAATGGTGGTAATATTATCCGACGCGGTAAAAATTTACAAATGAAATCTCTAAAAAAATATAATATGGATTCTATAGAGGCTATTTCTGATATTGTGACCTACGGTAAAAACAATATGTCAGCCTACAAAGAGCGTTTAAGTGAATCAGAAATTCAAACTGTAGCCAGCTATGTTTTAAACCAAGCTGAAAATAATTGGCGTAAATAAGACAGTTGACAGTGGACAGTGGACAGTTGACAGTGGACAGTGGACAGTTGACAGTTGACCTTTGACCTTTAACCTATTTAAATGACTACTATTAATCTACCAAAATTAAATGTACCCGGACCGCCTGGAAATCGAATTTTAGGTCGTTTACCCCTAGTTTTACGCTTTGGTAAAGATTCTATCGGATATACACGCCGTTTATTTGAAACTTATGGTTCTGTAGTATCGATGACGGCGGAAGGCGGTACGAATATATACTCACCCCTTACAGAATGTCCTGGTACGGTTTTTACTTGTGGTGCGGAAAATGTACGTACTGTCACTAGTCAGCACGAAATTTATCATAAATATCCGTTATCTGCAAAAATGTACAAGAAGCGGAATGACTCACCGCGAACAGAACCTTTGAAGCATTTTGGTGTGGGTTTATTCGGTGTAAATGGCGCAACTCATCGTCAACACCGTCAACTTTTGATGCCAGCTTTTCACAAGCAACGTATTGATTCTTACCGTGATGATATGGTTGCTATTACGCAATCGGTACTTGAGCAATTAATTATTGATAACCCAGTTGATATTGCTCAAGTAATGCGTCTTCTTACCCTCCGTGTAGCTACTAAAACCTTGTTCGGTAGCGATGTTGGTGAAGAAGGTGCTAAAAGTGGTGAAATTTTACAACAAGCATTGGGGCTGAATGGAAACTTAGCGATCGCTCTTTTACCTTTTGATATTCCAGGGCTACCTTATCATCGATTACTCAACTTATTCGCGCAACTTGATGAAGAGATGCGTCAGCTAATTCGCCGCAAACGTGCTAATAATAAAGATGATGGAGATGTCATTTCCATGTTAATTCGAGCGCGAGATGCGGAAACAGGATTGACGTTGAGCGAAGATGAACTTTTAGGACACGCAGGGGTTATCTTCGCAGCAGGACATGAAACTAGTGCAAATGCACTGACTTGGACGCTATTTCTATTGTCGCAACATCCAAAAATAGCCCAAGATGTAGTTGATGAACTGCAAAGCGTATTAAAAGGAGAAGCCCCAACCGTAGAACAATTACAAAGATTGCCTTTATTAGAAAGAGTGATTAAAGAAAGTATGCGGGTGTTGACTCCTGTACCTTGGAATGCTCGCGTTACTTCCCAAACAACAAAACTCGGAGGCTATGAATTACCAGCAGGAACGGAAGTTTTTGTCAGTATTTACCAAACCCATCATATGTCCGAAATTTATTCCCAACCGGAGAAATTTGACCCCTCAAGATGGGAGACATTTGAACCAACAATGTTTGAGTATAATCCTTTTAGCGCCGGAAGTCGTATCTGTATAGGTGCAGGTTTTGCGATGATGGAAATTAAAATTGTATTAGCAATGTTATTACAAAAATACCGCTTACAATACATACCCAGTCAAACAATAGACCGTTTTGGAGTAATTGTCATGTCACCTAAAAATGGGCTTAAAATGATTATTCGTAAACAAGACCGTAATTTTACTCAAGGAGTCGGTGGAGTCAAAGGAAACGTGCGTGAAATGGTGGAAGTTAGTTGACAGTGGACAGTTGACAGTGGACAGTTGAGATACAGATTTCTTTGCCTGTTGCCTGTTGCCTCTTACCTCTTGCCTTTAACCTTTGACCTTTAACCTTTAATAATATCCATAAGTCTTACTAGCTTTATCTCCATTAATCACCATACCTAAAACATTGGTTCTTGCCATTTCTAAGTGTTCTATGGCTTGCATCATTGCTGAACGGTCTGTTTGATGTATTCTAGCTACAAGTACAACACCATTCGTATGAGGTGCAAGTAAATTAGCATCAGCTAATCCTAATAAAGGAGGAGTATCATAAATTACTAAATCAAAGGTAGAATGTAAATCTTCCATGATTTGCTTCATCTTTTGCGAAGAAAGCAATTTTATGGGGTCTGGAGGATTTGAACCTGCGGTAATTACTGATAATCCACCTAAAGAAGATATTTCTCGAATAGCCATTTCTCTCGGTATATTCCCGGAAATTAAATTACTTAATCCCCAGAGATTGTTTAAATTAGCTAAATCATGAATTTGAGGTCGTCGCATATCTGCATCTACTAATAGCACCCGTCTTCCCATTGCACAAGCGGTTTGTGCTAAATTAAATGCAACTGTAGATTTACCGTCTCCGGACATGGCAGAACTAATAACTAAAGAATTAATCGTTTCATCGGAACTAAGTAATTGAATATTAGTATGTAGAACTCGAAATGCTTCAGAAAATCTGGATGATTCAACATATCGCTCAATAGCTATCTCACGATGGGGAACAATTTTCGCAAAATTAGAGTTGTTTTGAGGAAGTACATTTACTGTTTCTTCAACAAAATTTTCTTCTGAAATAAGTTGTTTTTGACTATATGGTAATTGTTTTTCAAAAGGAATATTTGCGAGCAGTGGTAGTCTAATTTTTTCTCTAAAAGCTTCTATAGAATGGTATCGATTATCTAGCTTTTCAATCAATAGCCCGCTACCAATTCCTAAAAGAGTACTAGCAACAAATCCTAAAATTAAATTACGGGGAATGCTGGGAGATATCGGAATTTCTGGTTGAATTGGTGCTTGAATTAATTGCCAAGGAACTTGTGTTTGTGCCGCTTCAATTTGCAGTTTTTCACGAGTAGCTAAAAACCGACTTAAACTATCAGTTGCTACTTGCAATTCCCTATTTAATTCGGTGTATTTCCGATTAATATAGGGAGATTGTTCAATTTTTTTATTCAGCAGTTGTTCTGATGTACTCAGAGCTTGACTTTGCTGTTGTAAATTTTGTAATTCGGAAGCCGCTTCAGCACGTTTTATATATAAAACTCGTTGTGCTTCTTGATTTAGTAAAGGTAATAGTTTTTGTCGTTTTTCTTGCAAATTTTGAATAGGAATGCTTTCTTCGCGGAAACGTGTAGATTCACCAGCAATCTGAGTTTCTAATTGACGCAACTGGATAATCAATTGTTGATATACGGGTGCATCATTTAATGCTGCTAATGCTCCTTGTTGAGTTTGTAAGCTATTAAAATATGAGTAGGCTTTTGCTAATTCTTGATTGGCTACTACTCGCTTTTCTGATAATATTTTAAGTTGGTTAGCAATCTGTTCTGATTGAGTTTCCGGCTGTAAAAAATCGTTCTTTTCTCTAAATAATTGCAGTTCTTCCTGAATTTTATTTACGCGCTTTTGAATAGGTGGTAATTGGGTTTCTACAAAATTAATACCCTGACGTAAATTAGTTTGACGGTGTTCTAAACTATATTTTAAATAACCTTGAGCGAGTTTATCTAATACAAATTTTATTTTAACTTTGTCGTTATCTTGGTAAACTACTTCGATAATTTTTGTCTCACCTAATCGAATAATCCGTAGAGATTCGAGTAACGTTTGATAGTCAATATCTTTGTAAGAAGCTTGTAACTCCTCAATAATTTCTGTCATCAATTCAGGACTTTTCAACACCTGAATTTGAGTTTCATAATCTAACCCTGGCTTACTTAAACTTCCTTCCAGAAGTGTGGGAACATTGTTTGTTTCCGTATTTACAGGTTCGGCTAAAATTTGAAACTTAGCTTCATATTGTGGTTGTTGATTGAGAGTAAAAGCCACAACACCAGTCATTACCAGACAAGAAACCCCAAGGATTGCAAAACTTCGTCGCTTGAGAATAGTGAAGAATTGACGCAAATCCCAATCATCTTCCCCAGCTTCCATCCAAGGTATAGGTTGAGCTTGAAGCAACTGAGGTGCATAGTCTGTATCTCGATTACCAGATGAGGGTTTAAAAGAATATGTCTCCATTGCTTCTTCACGCTTACTAAAAATCTAAACCATACATGAGCATAAACACTGCTATTCCAAGTGCTTTAAAGCAAAATATTAACCTTATCTCTAAGATAATGACTTCCTTGAATTTACGTAGATTTTGATTTTTTTATCGGGAATAGGGTTGGGGGGTTGGGGGGAATAGTATCCGGCGGTTCAAACCGCAGCTATACACCCGTCTGCACGGGTTTAAAATTCATTAATGTTTAATAACTTGTTCCAAGACTCTGGCTTGGAAATTTTGTCCCCAAGCTCTTCCTGGGGACGAGAAGAATGTTGATATTTTTTTAACTCTGTTTAACGAATATTAACGAATATTAAAAGCATCAGTTTTTTAACCGTAGAATCTCAGAAAATATTTTTATTTGTTGTGAAAAATTAGTATATTTACTGAAGTATTATTCATAACCAATCTCTATTAATAGTTAAAGAAAAATCTAATACTTACGAACTTTTACACAGTTATCCTATCTACTATTGATAAAAAAATTTGTTTTTTACAGTTATTAGTCAGCTATTACGGGATTTTTAAAAACTCAATGCATTAGTTGAATTTGAGGGAAACAAAGATATGTAAACTTTTTGTTGTTTTGTGATAAATTATGTTTTTTTGGGCAAATTAAAATTAAGTTCCCAATAATTTTTGGTAAAAAAATAAGATGACCAAATCTTTTGAAAGGTTAAAAACACCTATTCTAAGTCAATATGATCAACTCCCAGATGTAAGTCCGGATTTTATCAAAATTGGACAGTTAATTAAACTATCTGTAATTACCCAGTTTTTTCCACCAGATTACGCTCCCACGGGACAGTTAATTGAGGAGTTAGTCACGCATTTAGATAAACAAGGTGTAGATATCGAAGTTTTTACCGGACAACCGGGTTATGCTTTTGAGAATAATCATGCACCTGCTGTTGAAATTTGTGGAAAAGTCAAAATCAAACGCTCCCGTACCACACAACTTTGGTCTAAGAGAATTCGTGGTAAAACCATAAATGGAGTCTTGTTTACCCTACGTTCTGCATTGTATTTGGTTTCCGCAGCTCGCGATCGCAATACAGTTTTGCTAACTACAGCGCCTCCATTCTTGCCTGTTTTAGGGTATTTAGCTCATATTCTCTTTGGATTGAGCTATATTTGCATCCTCTATGATTTGTATCCAGATATTGCGGTTGCTCTGGATGTAGTACCCAAAAAGCATTGGTTAACTCAACTATGGCAAGCTGTTAATAGAAAAGTATTGCGAAAAGCGTCCGGAATTATAGTTCTTAGCCCTGCAATGAAACGACAAGTGGTAGCAAATTATCCGGAGGTAGCCGATAAAATATCCGTGATTCACAGTTGGGCAAATACCCAAAAAATTGTACCGATTGCCAAAGAAGACAATTGGTTTGCACAGAGACACTCGCTTGTAAATAAATTTACAGTGCTGTACTCAGGCAACATGGGTCGATGCCATGATATACAGACTATGTTAGAGGCTGCTAAATATTTACAAAATGAACCGATTCAGTTTGTTTGTATTGGTGGTGGTGCAAAGCGCGATCAACTTGTCAAGAAAGTAAAACAATTAGGCTTAAAAAACTTTTTGTTTCTTCCCTATCAACAACGAACTGTTTTACCTTACTCCTTAACGGCTTGCGATTTATCCTTAGTCAGCGTCGATGCGGGTATGGAGAGTTTAGTCGCTCCCAGTAAACTTTATCCGGCTTTAGCGACAGGAAGACCAGTAGCAGTTATCTGTCCAGAACATTCTTACTTAAAACAGTTGATTGCAGATGGAAATTGTGGTGAAACTTTTGAAAATGGAGATAGTCATGGTTTAGCAGAGTATATTCGTCAGTTGAGTCAGGATAGTATTTTGACACATGGAACTGGTAAAGCTGCGCGTAAATACGTAGAGTCATATTTTACTTCCGAAGTGATTTCTAAACAATATTATAATGTATTGTTGCAAGCGATTTTGTAAGGAAAAAAGTGCATCTACCAATGGGCAGAATTAAAATTCATTAAATATACGTATAAATTCTTCAGTATAAATTTTATTTGTCAGTAAATTTACTGCTGTAAATTGATTTCGAGTAAATTAAAATTTCCGAGTTAAATTATGAACAATAAAGGTGTAACAGTTTGGTTGACAGGTTTAAGTGGTGCAGGTAAAACGACAATTGCTAGATGTATCGAAGAGCAACTTAAAGCTCGCAATTGTCAAGTTGAGGTTTTAGATGGTGACTTAATCAGAACTTGGTTATCTCAAGGATTAGGTTTTAGTAAAAAAGACCGGGATATCAATGTACGTCGGGTAGGATTTGTGGCTAACTTACTCAGTCGTAATGGAGTCGTGGTGATTGCTGCAATGATTAGTCCTTATCAGGAAATCAGAGATGAAATCCGAGCTATTAACAAAGATTTTGTTGAAGTTCACGTAAATGCACCTTTAGAATTGTGTGAAGCGCGAGATGTTAAAGGTTTGTACGCTAAAGCCAGAAGCGGAGAAATCAAGGGTTTTACGGGAATAGATGACCCTTATGAAGTTCCTCTGAATCCAGAAGTTGTTTGTGAGAGTGGGGAGGAAACTGTGGAGGAAAGTGCTAAGAAGGTGATTCGCACTTTGGAAAAGTTGGGTTATGTTCGGGGTGTAGTTGAGTATCAGATTTAGGTGGTTGTGGGTTTTTCCTTGCAATCATAAAATGACCATCAAATTCAAAGACTATGACCAATCGTTCCAATATTATTAATTAAGATGCTCAACCGAATTTCTGCATTCATCAATTTGGGTAAAGCAGATAGCTTAAAGCGTCGTTTGATTAAGGGTGCGGTAGGTTCTTTTGGATTAAAGATTGCTGGTACGGGTTTGACTTTTACTAAAAGCCTAATGTTTGCTCGGTTGTTAGGTACAGATGGATTAGGTATTTATGCTTATGCTATGACTTGGGTTGCTTTACTGAGTATTCCGGCAAAGTTAGGATTGTCTCAGTTAATTGTACGTGAGATTGCTATTTATCAAACACAGTCGGCTTGGGATTTGATAAGGGGGCTTCTACTTTGGTCTAATCAGATAGTATTAGTAGTCTCTATTGGATTAGTTTTGATCGCAGGAGGTATTGCTTGGAATTCGCACTTAGATACCGATTCCCAAATGCTATTAACTTTTGGTATAGCTTTAATTTCCTTGCCCATATCTTCCCTCACAAATCTTAGACTCTCAGCGATGCAAGGGCTACACCAAGTAGTGCTTGGACAATTACCAGAGGTCTTGATTGCACCTATATTGTTAATTATTTTAACTGGAAGCGGATATTTAATTATCAAAGAGGATTTGAGCGCTTCTTGGGTAATGGGAATGTATGTTGTAGCAATGAGTATTACATTTTTGATTGGCGCACAGTTATTGAATCAAGCCTTACCACAAGTAGTGAAAGATGCAGTTCCTAAATATCAAATAAAGAAATGGGTAAGTAGTGGATTACCTTTAATGTTTCTCGGTGCAATGCATATTATTAACTCTCAAACTGATGTGCTAATGCTAGGAGCAATAAAGAGTTCTGAATCAGTAGGTATTTATGTAGTTGTTAATCGGTTATCATCTTTGATAATTTTCGTTCTTGCCGCTACCAATAGTATTCTTGCACCTAACATTGCAAGTCTTTATGCAGAAGGAAAAATTGATAAATTACAAAATATTGTCACTAAAACTTCTCGTGCAGTTTTTCTGGCATCTCTGATTATTACTCTTAATTTAATTATCTTTAGTTACTGGCTATTACTAATATTTGGTTCAAATTTTACGCAAGGAAAAAATGCTCTGATCATTTTGTGTATTGGACAATTGGTGAATGCAGCAGTAGGACCAGTTGCTTTATTACTTAATATGACTGGTAACGAAAATTATACAACCATAAGTATAGGAGCTAGTGCAATATTAAATGTAATTCTGAATATTCTCTTAATACCTCAATGGGGCATTGAAGGAGCCGCAATAGCTACGGCAAGTAGTATGATTGTTTGGAATGTTATCAGTTTTGTTTGGGTGAGAAATAAATTAGGAATTGATTCTACGGCTTTTTATAAAATAACTTATTAAGTAAGATTAAATTTATCTTGTAAACAGATGCTTGAACTAAGTTAAATTTACTTGATGAAAAAATATAGCTATAGTTGTTTGGGAAATATTTATCAAACTGAGGAATTTAATTTGAACTCTAACTTAAAGCCACTATTTATTTTTTCACTTCCCCGTTCTGGTTCTACATTACTTCAACGAATTTTAGCTTCTCATGATCAAATTGCAACAGTTGCAGAGCCGTGGATTTTATTGCCCTATCTTTATACATTAAAACAAAAAGGAGTTTATGCCGAGTATGGGCATAATATAATGACTAAAGCTATTCAAGATTTCTGTACAAATCTACCCAATCAACAAGATGATTACTTGACAGAAGTACATGACTTTATCATTAAACTATATGCTAAAGCTGCCCCTAAAAATACTACATATTTTCTAGATAAAACTCCGCGATATCATTTAATAGTCGAAGAAATTATTAATTTATTTCCCGAAGCTAAATTTATATTTTTATGGCGTAACCCTTTAGCAATAATTGCTTCTATGATAGAAAGTTTTGGTAGAAGTAAAGGAAAATGGAATCTTTACGGATGGAAAATAGACCTTTTTGTTGGTTTAACCAATCTTCTCACTGCTCATGAAAAATTTTCTACCCAAATTTATAGTCTACGATATGAGAATTTAGTTTCTCAACCAGATATCGAATTATCTAAACTATTTAGCTATTTAGATTTAGAGATTAATCCGGAACTATTCTCAAATTTTAATCAAGTTCAGCTAAAAGGTAAAATGGGAGATCCTTTAAGAGAAACACAATACCAATCTCTTCGCTGTGATTCTTTAGAAAAATGGAAGCAGACTTTAAGTAACCCTATCCGCAAATTATGGTGTCGTAATTATTTAAACTGGATTGGAAAAGAGAAACTACTAATGATGGGATACGATTTACAAAATTTATTAGAGGAAGTTGATACCGTTCCTACTAACTTAGATATGATTGCTTCCGATCTTTTACGAATGAGTTACGGCATGGCTTATTCAGTTTTAGAAATTCAATCTTTCAAACACAAAATTAAGAGTTTCCCCTGTTGGTATCAAATGTTTGCAAATACATAATGTGAGATAAATAATGAAACTGCATTTTGGAGATAAGCTGATTCGTTTAGGAATATATCTTTTACCATTTACACCTTTTGCATTTATGCAAGCAGGATTTGGTATTGTTCAGCCTGCATTACCAATTATTTTATTAGCATTAATATTTTTTGTTACGTTCAAAGGAGTTAAACTTAAATCTGTTCTAGGAAATGCAAAATCTGTTGAAGCAATATTGATATTTTTTACAATTGCAATTATCTCAACAGTTTTAAGTTTTTTAGCTAATCAAGCATTCTCTTTATACAAATCTATAGGTGTTTTAGTATCACTTGGAGTTTTTATATTAATTTATTATTCAATTTCTGCCTTCAATATTAATCTCTATAAATCACGAATATTCTTCAATGACTTTCTCAGAGTTGCATTCTTTATATCTATATTAGTAATTATTGAATTTGTGACAGCAAAACTTTTAGGTAAAAACTATATCTATGAACAAATTAACGAGATAAATGATTTATTACCTTACAGTACAACAAAATGGGTAAATTTAACTTCTTTAGATAGATATAAAGGTATTCTCCTTGAACCCGGAGATGTTGGATTATTTACGATACCGGCATTTGCATCATTGATATCTATATTTTTTAGGAATAAAAATAGTAAAGCTTATCATAGTCTGATAATTGTTGTACTAACTTTAGCAACTTTTTTAACTCGTTCAGTTACTAACTGCTTTTTGCTATTCTTGATTGCTGGTTTTTTTATTATAAATCAACATTTAGATTTCAGAAAATCAAAACTAAAAATAACTGCTATTATTGCATTTATTTCCTTAATATTTACAACTATTTCAGTATTATTCATCGCTCATAATTTCCAAAATTATTTTCATCCTATTATTCAAACTAGAATAAAATACTTATCAGATTTTATTGCAACTCAGCAATATGATAACAGTACAAACTTGAGCGTTCAAGTTATACTTAATAGTCTGAATGCAACTGTATATTCTCTACAAAAAAATTATATTTTAGGAGTTGGCTTAGGGAATATTAATCAATCATATGAAGCAGTAGCTTTAGCGCGAGGAATTAATACACGTCTCAATCAACACGATGCATATTCTATGCTATTACGACTATTAAGTGAAGTTGGGATTGCTGGTACTATAGCTTTCTTACATATATTCTGGTGTAGAGTATTTCAAAGTTTAAAATTGATTGAATATGTGAAAGCTAATTTTATTATGTCTATAGTTAATAGAGATTTTCAAGAATTATATAATTTAACTTTGATGATTAATTCTGCTGCAATAGCTAGTTGTCTATACGCTTTCTTTAATTATCCTACTTATTGGAATATTATTACACCTTTATTATTTGGATTATGTATTAAAGAAAATTTTATCCATTCCATAAATAAAACATAAATAATTACAGAATTGATCACCAAAATTATATTAAGTCTTAATTGGAGGATAAATGCAAGTTAATCAGTTTAATTTAAGGTTCATGCTCAGAAATGTATGCGGGAGATATCCTAAAATATTTTACGCAACTTATGGGTTAAAGTCTACTAATCGTAAACTACTAGTTAATAAAAATACGCAGCTTCTAATTGAAGGATTTCCTCGATCCGCGAATACATTTGCTGTACTTACGTTTAAGTATGCAAATCCAGATATTAATATTGCACACCATTTACATATACCATCTCAAGTTTTTCAAGCAATAAAATGGCAAATACCAACCTTAATTTTAATTAGAAATCCCAAAGATGCTGTAGCTTCGTGGGTACTCAGAAATCCTGGTTTATCAGTGGATTTAGCTTTGAAAAGTTATGCTTCGTTTTACAAATTGATTCAACCATATAATTCTAAATACATAGTAGCAAAGTTTGAAGATGTGATTGCAAATTATTTTCAAATAATCGAGCAAGTTAATGCTAAGTTTGGCTCTTCATTTATAGCAATAACTCCTACAACCGAGCAAAAACAAGAGATTTTTACTCAAATTCGTGAACTCACTATTCGTTCTAATGGCTTTGATTGTATATTAAAATCTTCACGCCCATCTACGGAAAAAAATACTCTAAAAGAACTAATCTTTAAAGATATGGAACAAAAACATAAAGATAGTTTAGTTATGGCAGAAACAGTCTATAACAACTTTATATAAAGCATTGTTGGACAAAAATTTACTATGAATCAAATTAGTTATGTTATTCCTACTTTAAATAGTGCAGCTACACTAGATATGACATTATTGTGTTTACATTCGCAAAAAAAAGTAAATGTCAACTTTATAGTTGTTGATAGTGGCTCTACAGATAAGACTTTAGATATATGTAAGCGATGGAATGTAAAAGTTTTATACGCTGAACCAGGAAATATGTATCGTGCAATAAATGTTGGTTTACGCGAATGTAATACCGAGTGGATCGGTTATATTAATTCAGATGATTGGATTTATCCAGATAGTTTAAATCGACTTATTGCTTGGGGAAATTCATCGAATGCAGATGTTGTTTATGCTAATTGCGACTATACCGATGCTTACGGACGTTTTATGTATTCCTTTGCTCCCCCCAAACCAAATCAACTAATTGCTACTTCGCGAACTGGAGAATTAGGATTTGCTCAACAATCGGCAATATTTAAAAATTCTCTCTATCAAAAACTGACAGGTTTTAATGAAGATTATTATTTTGTCGGTGATAGAGAATTTTTTATTAGAGCTTTAAACTCAGGAGCAAAATTTACATTTTTATCTGGTGCTTCGGTAGCTTGTTTTCGTCTACATTCAGATCAGCTTAGCCAGACAAAATCACAATTTATGCAAGCTGAAGGAAAGAAAATACGTAGCGAACTTGTAAAAGAGCCTAACTTATCTGATTGGGCAACAAGAATCCAGTGGCGGTTGAAAAATATACCCAATTATTTACTGCGATTCTTAAGACAATCTTTGCTTTCGGGGAAAGCAACAATCACTAAATCAATTCATGCTGGTACTCATTTAGATTCTAACATTGCAGTTAGTTCCCATGATTAATCTGAGTTAATCATTGTGGTATCTACATCGAAAAATCAAAATTATTTGATTTATAAATATAACGTTTTTAAGTTAGTTGGCTTTTTAACATTTAAAAATCAAATTTATTCATAGTATAACGGAAGATTAATTGTGAAAGTTCTCCATGTAATTCCTTCGATTGCAGATATTAGAGGTGGTCCTTCTCAGGCTGTTTTACAAATGGTTAAAGCACTGCGGAATAGTGGAATTGAAGCTGAAATTGCCACAACTAACGATAATGGACTAAAAGTTCTAGATGTACCTCTTTATCAATGCATTGATTATAGAGAAGTTCCTGTATGGTTTTTACCACGTTTTTCACCACCAATGAAGGAATTTATTTTTTCTGCTGGTATGACTAACTGGCTTTGGCAACATATAAGGGATTATCAACTTTTACACAACCACTATCTTTTTTCCTATGCCTCTACCTGCGCTGGAGCAATTGCCAGACATCAAGGTATTCCATACACTGTTCGTACAATTGGACAACTTACACCTTGGGCTTTGGCTCAAAGTCAGTTTAAAAAAAGAGTTTATACATCATTAATTGAACGACGTAATTTGAATAATGCTGCTGCTATTCATTGCACTTCTCAAGGTGAAGCAAAAGATGTACAAAAATTTGGAATTAAGTCTCCTACCATCACTTTACCTTTAGGAGTAAATCAGCCGATTAATTATCCTCAAGCAAAGCTAAAACTACATCAAAAATATGGAGTAGAAACAACAAAGCCTATAGTGTTATTCCTTTCTCGTCTCCATTATAAAAAACGTCCAGATTTACTAATACAAGCATTAGAAAAATTAACTGCTCAAAAATACAAATTTCATTTAATTTTGGCTGGTTCTGGGGAATATGAATATATAAACTATTTGAAAAGTTTAGTCGCATCAGTTGGATTAACAGCCTGTACATCTTTTGCTGGTTTCGTTACTGGTGAGGATAAAGACTTGCTCTTACAAGGTGCAGATATGTTTGTACTGCCCTCTTTTTCAGAAAACTTTGGTATTGCGATCGCAGAAGCAATGGCTGTAGGAATACCTGTAATTATCACTCCTGGAATTCAAATCGCGCCTTCAATTGCTGAGGCTGAAGCTGGATTAGTTGTTGAAGGGCAAGTAAATACTCTTACCGCAGCCATAGAAAAATTACTTGCTTTTCCCCAGTTACGACAACAGCTAGGCGAAAATGGTAGGCAATTTGTACACAGTAACTATTCTTGGAGTACGATCGCTAAAGATCTGTCTTCTGTCTATTCTGCAATTATCCACAAACAAACTCTTCCCCAACATCTACTAAATAATTAACTCAACAACAAATGGTTGGCGATGTGCTAATACATCTAGCAAAACATCACTGTCAAACAAAACCTGCTTCAACGATACTTTTCCTCGAAATAATCCACGTAAGTTTCTGTGGAATTTTCTGCTTGCAGCTGAATCACACCCAGCAAACCTTGAGTCCAAGGGTCGAGGTCAGTCAAAGGTTCTAAGGTCGCACTTGGAGAAAAAGACACCTGTGTTTCTTGCTGAATTGATGTTAGCACAGACTGAACGAGCTGCCAGCGTTCATTAATTGGTAATTCTAGGACTTGTCTGTATATCTCTTGTAACGTCATGAATATTCTCCTTTACAAAACAATATCATAATTAGAAATACCTAAAACTGAATTAGCACAGAAGCTGCGATATGTAAAGCAGTTATGTTGAGTTCCGTAGAACTGGGATTTTTCCTAGGGTTAGAAGTCGGGTTTTTACAATGATTGTTTTGTTTTACCAATATTTATCCTAAAAAACCCGACTTCTTTATTCAAGTAGGACTCCTATTATTATTGAAATATACCCCATTCACTTCAACAAAACTGGCAATCAAGCGATAACTGATCTACTATCAAAAAAGCTTCGCTCTCACAACTAATCTTAATTAATGAAATGGCTCTACCCCATCCTTAAATACGGAACGATCGCAATATTCACATTTCTCCTAATTCTCCTAGCAACAATCCCCATCAAATTAGCCATTGCATCCTACCAAGCACCCAAACCCCAAGCTATTCTCATGCTTGGTGGTGGTTCAGAACGAGAAAAATTTACCGCTCAATTCGCTCAAAACTACCCAAATCTTGATATTTGGGTTTCTAGCGGTGTTTATTGCAAAAAAGCAAACAAGATTTTCGGCGCTGCGGGTATTGCTAAAGAACGAATTCACCTCGATTATCGTGCTGTAGATACGGTCACAAATTTTACTTCCTTAGTCAAAGATTTTGAAAAGCTTAATATCAAACATTTATATATAATCACTTCTGAATTTCATCTGCCTAGAGCAATCGCGATCGCCACTGTAGTTTTAGGCAGTCACGGCATCACATATACACCTATTGCGGTTCCTTCGCAAGTACCAAAAGAATCATTTTTACACGTTTCTCGCGACGTATTTCGTTCTATATTTTGGATAATTACAGGTCATACCGGCGCAAGTCTCAATCCCAGACTTCCTTCTAGTGATGATAGAAAATGCGATAATTAGAAGAGAACCTCCTGATAACTGTTAACTGTTAACTGTTAACTGATTCACAGTAGCGCATATGTACCAAACAGACCCACCAATTCCTGCAAAAGAAAGTCTTCCGACAATGTATGATTTACCTAGTGAAGACTCAAAGGAGCCTGGGTTGCCGGATGAATTTCATATTTATCAACCACAATTGTTGGAGGAAACTTTTCGTCCACCAACTTATGGTGCTGATGAAATTTTTGTCGCTACCGATTTAAATCTTTACTATGATTCCCGCAATCCTTTGTGGTATAAGCGTCCCGATTGGTTTGCGGTAGTTGGAACTTCCAGATTTTACGAACAAAGAGATTTACGTTTAAGTTATGTAATTTGGCAAGAGGGGGTCAACCCTTTTGTAGTGGTAGAATTACTTTCTCCAGGAACCGAGAAAGAAGATTTAGGACAAAATTTACGTATAGTAAAAACAGACCAACCACCGACTAAATGGCAAGTTTACGAACGAATTCTCCGGATTCCTTATTACATTGTATTCGACCGTTACACAGATAGTTTACGAGCCTTTATTCTACAAGCTGATTCCTATACAGAACTTAATTTAAAAGAACCGCGTATTTGGATGCCAAGTTTAGAAATGGGTTTGGGACTATGGCAAGGTAATTATAAAAATATCGAACGTTTGTGGTTGCGTTGGTATGACGATAAAGGTAACTGGCTCCCAACTCCATTACAGCAAGAACATCAGCGAGCCGAACAAGAACATCAACGAGCCGAACGTTTAGCGGCAAAGCTGCGAGAATTAAATATTAATCCTGATGAATTATAAAGTAGTTTTATCGCTATACTTTAAACGGAAACAATCTGAGTTTTATCAAAAGTCTGGAAGTTGAGAGTA
>JACYMD010000008.1 GCA_015272215.1 Rivularia sp. T60_A2020_040
GTAAGTCCGGTTCTTAGGGGGGAAAGGGATAGCAATATCCCCGACCTACCCGACTAATTCTTAGACCTGAAGATGATGCGAATGAGATACTAGATAAAATCAGTCAATTCCTAGCTGACAGAGGAATGAAAGTAAGTGAAAAGAAAACAAAGATAACCGCTGCGACAGATGGATTTGACTTTTTAGGCTGGCACTTCAAAGTACAAAGCAACGGAAAGTTTAAAAGTTTTCCCTCAGTGGAAAACTTCAAAAATTTCCGTGAGAAGGTCAAGAAAATCGTCAATAACTCGAATTATGGTTCTAAGGTAAAAGCCGAAAAGCTAGCACCAATAGTTAGAGGTTGGAGAAATTACCACAAGTTCTGTAAAATGGATGGTTCGCGATTTTCGCTATACCACATGACTCACAGAGCATTTAAGGTATTTAACAAAGAAACTTATCTGAATCGCTACTCCAGTAAGAAATTAATTGAAAAAGCGTTTCCAAAGGTTCCTTACTCCGAAAGTAAACACGTCAATGTCACAGGAAATAAATCTCCCTATGACAAAGATATAAACTACTGGAGCAAACGCAACAGTAAATTATATGACGGACATACCTCTAAAGCCCTTCAAAGGCAAAACCATTCATGTGCAAAATGTGGTTTGAAATTTACAAGCGAAGAGCGAGTTCACTTACATCACATTGACGGTAATCATAACAACTGGAAAACAAAAAATCTAGTGGCGATACACGAGTCTTGCCATGATTATATTCACATGAGCAAGGGCAATTAGCCCGTCGAATATCGGGAGCCGGATGCCGTGAAAGTGGCACGTCCGGATCTAAATGAGAGGTGCCCCGGATAATACCGGGCATCGACTCAACCAAGCTTGCCAGTACCTCACCCACCTGCTGCACAGCAAAACCTGTAGGGAATACCGGGCGCAGATTTTGGACGTACTCGAATACATCGTCTACAACGCAACCCTGGTGGTGATTGCGGATGCCCACATGGATGACATAACCGTGGACTTCTTCCGGGCAATGCGTCCCAAAGCAGAAGAACCGTTAATTTTTGTTAACGATTGGAAGAATGGCGATCGCTTCATTCACTGGTATGAAGGCAAAAATTCTTCTACCTTGGTAGCCCAAGTTTCCGCAGCGCTGATGACGGGACAGAAAATCATGGTGGTTGCCGATTCCAAAAAATTCATTAAGAAACTTGAAGAATCGCTTTTGATGTCCATGCGGGTGGAGGTTTCCGAGGAGGAGAAGGCAGGGGGCAGGGGGCTCTTAGCAGGGGGAGAAATTAATTCTTCTGATGAAAAGCTCACCCCTGATGTGCGTCACGTCTCCGAAGAGGATGGGGACAAAGAGACAAGGAGACAAGGAGACAAGGAGACAAGAAGAACAAAGGGACAAGGAAAACACGGACACACGGACACACGGACACACGGACACACGGACAATAAAACTCCTCTACGCATCTGGTCAATTCACTCGGATAATTCTGGGAGTAAAGAAAATGTTGCCTTCATCAAGGACATAACTAACTCTATAAAGGACGTAGATGCCCTTCTAGTGTCTCCTAGCCTGGGTACTGGGGTTGATATGCCAAACTATCATTTTGATGCCGTTTACGGGGCATTTCACGGGACTTCTCAAACTGCTACGGAATGCGCCCAACAACTTTACCGCTATCGTCCCAAGGTGCCATTTCATGTTTGGGTCGCTCCCAGACCTCCTTTTGGGTACAAAGATACTAATGCTAATAAAATTAAGGAGCGATTGCTGCAAACCAATCAATTGACCGCGTTCTTGATCCGAATTGACCGGGAAACGGGTAAGCGTGGTGCTGAGAAAGATTGGGCATTGGAAGCATTTTGCAAAATTGAAGCTAAACGCAACCAGTCGATGAACAATTTGCGGACAGATTTACGCGAATTGTTGACCGAAATGGGCAATCAAATTATCCCAATGGGGGCGGAGGATGATAAAGAAACCGCTGAACGCCTAAAAGATGCCGCAGCTGCGTTAAATGTTGCATATAACACTGGTGTCGTCAAAGCTAGGGATATTTCTGCTAGTGAATACCGCAGCTACAGAAGCAAGGATTATCTCAATCCCGAAGAAATGCTCTCGTGCGAGAAATTCCGCATCAAAGATGCTTACGGGATGGAAATCACTGAGGAGTTAGTAGCAAGGGATGATAAAGGTAAGTTGATCAAGTCAATCATTAATTTGGAGGCAATTTTAGCTGAAACAGATGGTGTAATTACTGATGAAAAAACTGGAAGACAACACCCGGCACCGCCAAAGATTGTGACCGATAAAGACCATGCCGAACGCTTGCATTACGCGCTATGTATGGATTGGGGTAATTATTCGGCAAAATGGCAGGCTCGGTTCTTCCTGGGGCTGGATAAAATGCTCAGACGGTTGATTGATGGAGAAAGGATTACTGCCAAAGACCCAGAATTATTACGGATGACCAAACTTGCCGAACAAGTGGGGCAACATATAAGTGACATCCTTGGGTTTACTGTTCCAGAGAATTGCGAACCAATATGGTTGTTGGGGACTTTACTCGATCAGTTGGGGTTAAAGTTAGATGACGATAAACCTGGTGCAAGGGGTAAACAAGTTAAACATCACTTTTTAAAATCCGAGAAATTGGAATTTGCACTCTCGGTAATTGAGCATCGGGAAAATAAACGTCAGCGAAAAGAGGAACGAGCGCGTCAAGATGCGGAATTACAGCGGCGATATCAGGCTGGAATAGCAGCCCAGTACGGGGTTGCACCTCCGCCTGACCCGGTATCCACCCCCCCCCTAATGGTATAGGGAATTCCCCATTGGGAGGGGTGGATACTACGGGAAATAATGGGGTGAATTTTGATAAAAGCGATAAAGAGGACAGTATTTCTTCTGCCGCAAGCATTGCTGCCCCTGCCTTTCTTGGTAATTCCTCTTGTATATATGAAGTCGGTGAGGATTTGGAACCCAATGATGGGGACAGCACTCCAATTCAAACCAGCCTCCAAATGCTAAGAGAAGCGATTGTCGGGGGTGTGGAAGCGGTAAAAGCTACTATATGCTCTTGGGCTTCTGAGCGGCGTTGGTGTGCGGTGCTGCTGTTGGAGGAAGTTGCTGAAAATGAGTTACGTAAGCTGGAGCAAATGATACCAAGGTTTTATGCGTGGTTGAGTGAATTTTCTAGTTAATTGGTAAATTTACTTTGCTCAGTTTATTTAACGCTAATTGCAATTGATTGGCGTGCAGGATTTCTTTGTCTAAAAAAACGTAAGTAACTTCAGTAGGTAATTTTCGAGCGGGATAGGAGTAGTAATTAAGACCAGACAAGCGACCAGATTGTATGCCAGATAGAGAATGATTGTATACCAGACTGTATGCCAGACAAGGAATGACTGTATGCCAGACAAGGAATGATTGTATGCTAGACAAGGAATGACTGTATGCCAGACAAGGAATGATTGTATGCCAGACAAGGAATGATTGTATACCAGACAATACCCAACAGATAAAATCAACTGGCAAAAATATGCAATTTAAAGCGCTTAGAGAGTTCCTTAGAAATTTTGATTCTACGGATACTATTAGCCTTACCAACTTTGAGTAACCGTATAATAGAGTTTTTTGTATTCTTTGACAGTCAAGCTGTGAGTTTTTAAATGATTATAATGAATCATCTCAAATTGCTGATTGCATACAGCACAAGTCACCATGTCAACGCTCTGTAACTGGTGAATTTGGACGAAAGCGATAATTCTTCTCGTATATATTACGAAGTCGGTGGTGATTGGGAACCGAATGATGGGGACAGCCAAAAGATTCAAACCAGCGTGACTATGCTTCGAGAAGCGATTGTCGGGGGTGTGGAAGCAGTTCTCGCTACTATATGCCGTTGGACTTGCGAGCGGCGTTGGTGTGCGGTGCTGCTGTTGGAGGACATAGCTCCAAGTGAACTGCGGTGGTTGGACGAGGTAGTACCTCAATTTTATGATTGGTTGTCGGAATCAATGCAAACTCAGTGAGGGGACGACTGATTGTCTATTCGCGATATTCTTCTATACGATAAGTGGTACTAGGTTTGTGCCTTATCTCTACTAACTCGAATTAACAAATTATTTTGTGTCAATGCAATTGATACAAACATTAACGTAGTAAAAACAAGCGAATAATAAATTGTAATTATATTTCACTTACAGTTAAAAAATTTTTAGTATAAGAATAAAATTTAATAATGTATTTATAATTACTAGATTATCTAGCAATAATAATATTCTGCTTTCCCAAATGTATCAAGCAAATAGGCTATAGTATATTTACGTGTGTCATAATCAACTAAATTACTTCCCTGTTAGATAACAAGCACTAAAAATGACTTGGCTCTTGTATAACATTCAGAATTACAAAAGAGGTAAAAACCAACTTGTCTTTAGATTTCTGGAAAGAAAATAACTTTCGACTTGAGCCTTGGAGTACTGATTACCAACCTCCAATTGACATAGAGGAACTTTCTTCATCTGAGAGTGAAGTTGACCCTAGTGTAGAGGAAACAGATTGGAGCAATTTCTGTAAAACAAGGGTAAAGCCTGAGTTACCACAACGATTAATTTTTATTGATGGTCGTCGTCGTATGGATGCCGCTTTGGTGGGCGGGAGTGGAAATACGATAAATTATGGTGTTTTTGGCACCATTGCTGTTGGTGCGGTAATTGTAGATAGAATCACATACACTGCCAACTGTACGAACTTTTATATTGGTCGCATCTTAGGGTTTGGGGGTGGGCAAGAAGCACCTGAGACATCTATTCCTTGTCCTTTTGGAAGTGGGGCAGAATTAGTCTATAAGCCAGTCAAACCTTACATAGAAAATAGTCCTGAAATCCGTAAGAATCTTGTTCAGAATGCAATGCTCAAGGCAGAAGCAACTTTGGCAGAACAGCAGTATGCAATGCAACCAAACACTTTAGTTATTCGTGATGGGCGATTGCCGTATAATTCGCCGAGTTTTGCTGTGGGCTATGTTAAAACAATGCACAAAAATTATCTGAGTGAAAAATATGCATCTGTGTTATGGGAATTACAACCAGGTGAGCGAACTCCGATTTTTTTAATTAAAGAAAAAAATAGACCTCACTGGAGTTGGTATCTTAAATCTGGTAATCCCCAAGTCTACTCTAATAAATTGGGTTATCACGATTTACACGGTATTGTGCGTTTGGAATTATCTAGTGATATTCCTTTGGAAACAGCCCAAAAGATAGCTGACCAAACTACTTATCTAATTCCCGAATATTCTTCCCATCCATATAAAGACCCGCGCGCACCGCAAAATCTAACACCCGTAGGCGCATTGGAACGAGAATTAGGGCGACATATGGGCAATGCGAATCTTATCAAACGGCGCGTGCAGCATTTTCTTGCATCTACAGGAGTTTCATTATGACTTCCATCGGTTACATTCTTGGTACGCAAGAAGCTACACCTTTAGAATTTTGGGTTGCAGTGCTACCCGGTCATGTTTTGCGACTTGATGATGTCGTAGAAGTTCAGTCTCAACGACCGGATGGGGATGGAATTGTGAAATTTTTCGGCATTGTGGATTATGTCCGTACTTTGCATGAAGGGATTCAGTTTGATACGGATACCTTCTTGGTAAAAAATGGTAGTTTGCCAGTTAATGTTTCTTATGCCGCACATATTCAGGTAACGCGAATAGAACCAGAGGAATATTTACCTCCGCAACCAGGGGATAAAGTACAAATCGCTGTTAATGAAAGCTTAAAATGTGCGTTGCATTTTGATGGAATGGAAAAACCCATTTCTGCTGGAATAATGCGTTCGGGTAGTCCTGCTTATCTCAATTTTGAGTTTATTAACGGTACAAACGGCGCTCATGTGAATATCTCTGGGGTTTCCGGAGTTGCGACTAAAACATCTTATGCTTTGTTTTTACTCCACTCCATTTTCAATTCTGCTGCTCTAGGTCCTTATCGTGCTAATACTAAAGCTTTAATTTTTAATGTTAAAGGTGAAGACTTATTCTTTTTGGATAAAGCAAATAATAAGTTTTCAGAAAATAATTCGGCTCAATATCGAAAATTAGGAATACCCGCAGAACCTTTTAAAGATGTGCATTTTTGTGCTGCACCCAGAAAAACTAATCATGATGTTGATCCACATTTAGACCAACGCGCTGATGATATTTCAGTTTATTTGTGGAGTATTAGGGAATTTTGCAGGGAACGTCTTTTTAGTTTTTTGTTTGCAGGTGAAGATTTAGAAAGAAGTAATTTAGGATTTTTAGTATCTATTGTTGAAGAAAGGTTAGGACGTATAGCAGAAGAGAATGACAAAAATGACAAAAATGATAAAAAGGCTTTAGGGGTGCATTTAGATGTAGAACCTTTTGGTAGTACAAATAAAACCAAAATAAAAACTTTTAGAGATTTAATTGAATTTCTAGAAGACAAACTAGTAGAAAATGTAGACAATAGTTGGTTAGGGCGAAATGCACCTGCAACTGCGGAAGCTTTAATGCGTCGCTTGTGGGGAATTCGTGACGAAATTGGTCACTTAATTCGCGGAGATTTACCACCAGAACAAATTGCTAAATATAAATTAGACCCTCTTGCTCCTGCACATCAATTGACTATTGTTGATATCAATAAATTAAGAGGAAAAGCTCAAAAGTTTGTCGTTGGTGTGTTGTTGAAAAAACTTTTTTATGAAAAAGAGAAACGAGGGCAATATCCAGTAATTTTTATTGTATTGGATGAGTTAAATAAATATGCTCCTCGGGAAGGTCGCAGTCCGATAAAAAACTTATTAGTAGAGATTGCAGAACGAGGTCGTTCATTAGGAATAATACTTATTGGCGCACAACAAACAGCTTCGGAAGTTGAGCGTCGAGTTGTTGGACAAGCAGCAATTCGTGTAGTAGGTAGACTCGATTCAGCAGAAGCCGAAAGACCTGAATATAACTTTCTTACAGGTGCTTGTCGCAAGCGCTCTCTACTTCTTAAATCCGGTAGTATGTTTATTCATCAGCCAGAAGTTCCTTCTCCCATTCTTGTTAATTTTCCTTTTCCTCCTTATGCGACTCGTGCAAGCGAAGTAGAAAGTAATGAAATTGATGAAACTGATGATGATGTTGAATTTTAGTCAAATTCTTGAAAATATAAACTCAGCAATTAAAAAAAAACTATGCGTTTAATTCATACATCTGATTGGCATTTAGGGAGAAAACTCAAAGGTCAAGATCGTACACCTGAAATAGAAAATGCACTCGATGAATTATTCAATCAAGCTAAGAATTTGCAAGTCGATGCTGTATTAGTAGCGGGTGATATTTATGATATTCAAAATCCACCTGCTGAAGCCGAACAAGTTGCTTATAATTTTTTTACAAAACTCAAACAATCTAATATTCCAGCAGTAATTATTGCTGGCAATCATGATTCGCATTTACGTTTTGATAGTGCGGCTAAAATTCTAACTTATGTAGGAATTCAAGCATTAGGTAGACCTCAAAAAGCAAATAAAGGAGGAGTAATTAAACTAGATACTCCCAGCGGAAAATTATGTATAGCAGCAATGCCATTTGCTTCAGAAAGAAGGTTGCTTAAATATGAAGATTTGTGGTCAAAAGACGATTTAGAACAACGTCAGCATTATCGCTTTCAGGTACAAAAACTTTTGAATCAATTAGCCAAAGAATTTAGAGATGATAGCGTTAACGTAGTAATGGCACATATGACCATTGAAGGTGTTCAACGTGCTTATTCAGAAGTTGATTTTTACACGCGAGACACTTACATGATACCTGGACAAATGCTGCCGAATGTTGCCCAGTATATTGCTCTTGGTCATATTCATAAACCTCAGCAAGTTTCTAATTCTGTACCAACTTATTATTCGGGTTCTTTAATTCAAGTTGATTTTGGGGAAGCAGGAGAAGACAAAGGGTTTAATTTCATAGAAGTTGAAGCAGGTCGTCCAGCTAAAGTTGATTTTATACCTATTCGCTGTCAGAAACCTTTAAAAGTTATTCAATGCAATGAAGCTAATTTAGAAGAAACTTTAGAAGCAGAACGGGAACATCCAGGGTTTTTAAAAGTAGTTGTGGAACTAAATGTTCCCAAAATAGGTTTAGCAGAAATGGTACGTAAGCTTTGTCCGCAAACTCTAATAGTTGAGCCTAAGTATCCAAAAGTTGAACTGAAAAGACCTGTTGAGTTTCAAGAAGACTATCAATTCGATGCTGCTGAAGAATTCCAAAGCTATTACTCCCAAAGCAAAGGGATAGAAGTACCACCAGCAGTTTTAGCAGCATTTAAACAATTACATGAGGAGATGAGTGATGCGATCGCTTGAATTAGAACTAGAAAATTTCACCAGTTTTCGTTCTCGTCAAACTCTAAATTTTTCCGAATTAGATTTATTCGCTATTACCGGACCCACTGGTGCAGGTAAAACTTCTCTACTCGATGCTATTACCTTTGCACTTTACGGCAATGTAGCTCGTTTCGGTAAAGATGCGAAAGCAAGTCAAATAGTAAGTCAAGGTAAGGATAATCTCAAAGTTAGTTTTAGATTTGAGGTGCGAGGAGTTGAGTACAGAATTACCCGCACCTGGCGTAAACGTAGTAAAACTGAAAAATATGATGTTGTTTTAGAGAAGCTAAATAATGATAAGTGGGAAAAGCTGGAGACTAGGGAAAGAACTGTCACGAAGCGAGTAGAAGAAATCATAGGGATGGACTTTGAAAAATTTACTCGGGTGATTTTACTACCTCAAGGTAAATTTGATGAATTTATCAAAGGTAGAAAGGATAAACGTCGGGAAATTTTGCGAGATTTAGCTGGTTTTGAAGTGTTTGAAAGAATGCGAAGGCAAGCTAGTGAACAAGCAAAAATATTTAACAATGAGTACGAATTTTTAGAACGTCAGCAAAATGATTTACAACTACCTAGTAACTCTGAAATCACAGAAAAAAAACAAGAATTAGTAATTATTGAAGAACAAATACCTAAATTAAATGAAGAAGTTCTGAAAGCACAAAAAAAAATGGATGAAGCAGAAGAACTTCTCAATAAAATAAAGCGTCTGTCTCAATTGCAAAATGATTTAAGCAAATTAGATGCCAAAGGTGTAGAAATTGAAAATTTGATGTTGCAGTTACAGCAAGCACAAGCTGCCGACCAAATTAAGGATAATTATGCTTTGGTAAAAACTGCGAGAGATAACGAGAAAAAAGCCCAAGCTGCTGTTGTCTCAATAAGAGAAAGTTTAAATCAAGTAAAACAGGAATTAGAAAAGCAGCAGAGAAACCTCAATGAAGTTAAAGCCTATCAACAAGAAATCGCACCTCAAATAAAAAAACGGGAAGAAGCTCTCAATTCTGCCAAAAATTACGAACAGCAACGACAACAATGTCAGGCAGAATTAGAAGGAGTTCAACAAAAACAGTTACAAAGAAAAAAATATTTAGTTGAGCAAAATAAATTACTAGAGAATACTGAAATAAAATTACAAGATGCTAAAAAGCAGGCTGAAAAAGCTGAAGCAGAAATTAAACAATATTCACCCGGAGGTAAGCGTCTAAAGCAACTTCAACAGGTTTCTCCTTTATTAAGTAATTGGAAGCTAATACACGAACAAACTCTAAAAAACCGTGAAAAGCTAGAAAAAATAGCCTTAGAAAAACAAAAATCTCAAAGGGATTACCACGAAGCAACTGCAAATTTACAAAAAGTACAATCGTCGATACAGGAGACGCAGAGATTATTGCTAGAGGCAGAAAGTACTAATAATCTAGTAACTCAAAATAATCATGTTGCTACTTTACGTTCAAGCCTTCATGATGGTGATAATTGTCCAGTTTGTAACGGTACATATAAAGTAAGTCAATTACTACAGTTATCTGAAGTTGAATTAGTAGATGTAACAGAATTAGCAGCTAAAAAAGAAGTCGCAGAGAAAGAGCAAACAATTGCACAAAGAGCTTTTACTAAAGCAGAAAGTAATTTAGAAAATTTCCAAAAAAATGAATTAGAATCTCAAAAAGAATTAGAAGAAAATCAAACAAAGCTTGCTGAGTTAGGACAACAAATTAATACTCTTTTACAAACTGAAACTTGGAAAGTTCATGAACTAAACCAAGAACTGAATTTATTGAAAGAAAATGATACAAAATATAACGAAGCATTGATAAAACAAAAAGATGCAGCAACATCAGTTATCCAAATTGAACAAGCTTTAGAATCTGCCAAAAACCAAAATGCAACAGCTTTATCAGAATATGAAACTGCTACCCAAGAAGTAGAAAATAGGCAGAAGCAATTACAGGAAGTTGAAATTAAACTTCACGAACTTACTGATGGTAAAACTTACACAGAGTTACAAACTGAATTAGAAAAAGATAATCAAAAGTTAGAAAAACAATTGCAAGAAGCTACTAAGTCTTATCAAACTGCTGAGAAAAAATCAATTCAGCATGAAGCGCAAGAGCAAGAAATTAATAAATCTGCTAAAGAAGCATATAACCAAAAATCAGAATTAGAAAAAAAATGGCAAGCTGCACTCATCAGTACTGGATTTACTGAAGAAAGTTTTCTGAAGGCACAGACTGACTCTAAACAACAAACACATTGGCAAAAACAAATTACAGATTACAATACCAACAAAGTTGAGTTAGAAGCACGAGTCGAAGAAGTTAAATCTCATATTGAGAATCGCACGATTGATGAATCAAATATTAATTCTCTACGTAATGTCAAGATAGATATTGAGAAAGAACTTAAAGAAGGACAAGATAAATTTGCAAATCTAAAAGCTTGGATGAAGGAGTTAGAATCTAAACAAAAACAAGCTGAAAAATTAAAAGTAGAATTATCCAAGGTTAAAGAACAAGCAGAAACCTATTCCATTCTTTCACGAAATCTCCAATCTAATGAATTTCAAGCCTATATTTTAGAACATCTAGAAACAGAATTAGTAACTCGTGCTACTAATGTATTGCAAGAACTTACAGATTCCCGCTATGTCCTGACAATTCAAGATGGAGACTACTATATTGAGGATAATTGGAATGGTGGTGAATCAAGGAGAGTGCAAACCCTTTCTGGTGGCGAAACATTTGCTACATCTTTATCTATGGCACTAGCACTTTCAGAAAAACTCTCTATGGGTAAAGAATTAGGCAGCTTATTTTTAGACGAGGGATTCGGTACTTTAGATGCAGAAACATTAGAAACAGTTCATCAAATCTTAGAATCTTTACGCCAACAGGATAGATTAATTGGGGTAATTACTCATGTTAAAGCATTAGGAGAACGATTACCTCAAGTGAAGGTTCTCAAATCTCCAGAAGGTTCAAAGCTGGAAGTTGAGTTGATTTGAAATAAATTGCGGATCTGCAAGTAGGGGTAATTCTAGAGAAGCTGTCACGAAGTGCCACTCTTCAATAATAAAAATGCTGCGATGTTATTTTTGGTTAAATTAAGGGAAAACTAAAAGTCGTATTCTTATCAAATACAAAAAAATAATGTCAATCGAAGATTGTAAAAACAGGTGTATACTACCAAATTTTTATATTGCTGTAGTTCTCCGAGAAAATACTGCTCCAAAGCGTTTTTATGTAGGGCAAGTTAAAGAGACCGATGAATATGGTATAAGACTGACTTTAATGGATTGGGCATTATATGAAGCATATTCCTTGGATTTATTCCGTGGACAAATTTTTGAACAGCATTAATTGCAACCCCAGAACATGACTTAAACCGATTTTTTGAGGAAGCCCAATCTTGGTATAAGCACTTTAAGACTAATGCTGAAGAACTTACCACTGCGTAATATATTTTACGTTGTTTATCCCTCGTAGGGGTATCACTAAATAAGCCACCATGAAGTGCCAAAATAATTGAAAATTTCCGATTTTAATTTGGGTTAGAACTTATTTAGATTTTGAATTATTTTGGTATCAAAAAGTATAAGTTTCCGCACTAAAAAGGGGATAAAGTCTACACAAGTGGAAGCATAGACTATGTAAAATTTTGTAATAATTAAAAATTAAATGTCTGTAAGCTATTGTTCACAATATTTTCAGTTGTGTTGGCACTTCGTGACTGCTTTTCTAGCATTACCTCAAATATACAAGCATCTAGCATTTAATAAATATTTGCTTGATATTTTTTAAGTTTAAATGTAAATATATCTTTCGACTCAACAATGTCTCTGAACTTCTCTGGTCAAAATTTCATAGGACACTCCTTTAGAGGTCAAAACCTTGCGGGTGCAAACTTTAGCCATGCAGATATCCAAGGTACAAATTTTACTAATGCTAACTTAAGTGATGTCAACTTTTGCTATGCCAACTTAAGTGAAGCCGACCTAAGTGGTGCCGATTTAAGTGATGCCAATCTGAGTGGTGCCGATTTAAGTAATGCCAATCTGAGTGAAACAAAATTGAATGGTGTTTACCTGCGTGATGCCAAAATAAACGAGGCAACAAAAATTGATATTAAATGGCGTTTGGTCTGGGAGATTGTTACCAACGGAGCCAAAGGTCGAAACTTAAGTAGTGTCGATTTAAGTGATGTAGACCTAAGTCTTGTAAACCTTAGTTATGCAGACCTGAAAGATGCTAATTTACAACGCTCCGATTTGTATGGTGCAGATTTATATAATACCGACTTAAGTAATGCAAACCTAAGTGATGCCGACTTAAGTAGTGCCGAATTGGGTCGTACCAAGCTGAAAAGTTCCAACTTAAATAACGCTGATTTGTATAATGCTAACTTAATTCATGCGAACTTAAGTGAAGCCGACCTGAGTGGCGCGGATTTTACTAATGCTCGTCTATACTACAATAATCTATGTGATGCCAAAATTAACGAAGCAACAAAAATTGATATTAAATGGCGTTTGGTCTGGGAGATTGTTACTAATGGAGCCGACGGTTTAAATTTAAGTGGTGTTGACCTGAGTGATGCAAACCTAAGTGGTGTTGACCTGAGTAATGCTAATCTAAGTAGTGCCAACCTTTTGGGTGCTGATTTAAGTGAAGCCAATCTGAGTGGTGCCAACCTTTTGGATGCCGATTTAAGTGAAGCCAATCTGAGTGGTGCCAATCTGAGTGGTGCCAACCTTTTGGATGCCGATTTAGGTGAAGCCAATCTGAGTGGTGCCAATCTGAGCGGTGTCAATCTGAGCGGTTTCAGTCTTTCGTGTGTCGAAATTAACGAAGCAACAAAAATTGATTGTAAATGGCGTTTTATCTGGGAAATTGCTAATCACGGAGCCGAAGGTCGAAACTTAAGTGGTACCGACTTGAGTGGTACCAACTTGAGTGGTATCGACCTGATTAGTAGCAACTTAAGTTGTGCTGACCTGATGGATACAGATTTAAGTGAAGCCGATTTAAGTGATGCCGACTTAAGTGATGCCGACCTGAGTTATGCCGACCTGAGTTATGCCGACTTAAGTGATGCTGATTTAAGTGGTGCTAACCTGATGGATACAGATTTAAGTGAAGCCGATTTAAGTGGTGCTAACCTTAAAGGTGCCAAAATTAACGAGTCAACAAGGATTGATAGTAAATGGCGTTTGGTCTGGGAGATTGTTACCAATGGAGCCAAAGGTCGAAACTTGAGTGATGCCGACCTGAGTGATGCCGATTTAAGTGATGCCGACCTGAGTGATGCCGATTTAAGTGATGCCGACTTAAATGATGCCGATTTAAGTGATGCCGACTTAAGTGGTGCCGACTTAAGTGATGCCGACCTGAGTGGTGCCGACCTGAGTGGTGTTAACCTTAAAGGTGCCAAAATTAGCAAGACAACAAAAATTGATAGTAAATGGCGTTTGGCTTGGGAAATTGTTAGTAATGGAGCTAAAGGTCGAAACTTGATTAATACTGACTTAAGTAATATTGACTTGAGCGATGCCGACTTGAGTGGTGCCAACCTTAAAGGTGCTAACCTTAAAGGTGCCAAAATTAGCAAGACAACAAAAATTGATAGTAAATGGCTTTTGGTTTGGGAGATTGTCAACAATGGAGCCATAGGTCGAAACTTGATTAATACCGACTTAAGTGATGCCGACCTGAGTGGTGCTGACTTATGTAGTGCTGACCTATATAATACTGACCTAAGTGATGCAGACCTGAGTGGTGCCGATTTACGTAATGCTGACCTAATTGATGCCGAACTGAGTGGTGCAGACCTGAGTGGTTCTGACCTGAGTGGTGCCGACCTACGCAATGCTAACTTAATTCATGCCAATCTGATTAATGCTAACCTAATTGATGCCAACCTACGTAATGTCAATTTAATTGATGCTAACTTGAGTGGTGCTAACCTTAAAGGTGCCAAAATTAGCAAGACAACAAAAATTGATAGTAAATGGTTTTTGGTTTGGGAGATTGTTACTCAAGGAGCCGAAGGTCGAAATCTAAATGGTGTGGATTTGAGTGGTGCGGACTTGCGTGATGCCAATTTAAGTGGTGCGGACTTGAGTGATATCAACCTGAGTAATGCCGACTTAAAATATGCAAACCTGAGTAATGCCAACCTAAGTGATGCAGACCTGGGTGGTGCGGATTTGAGTTATTCCAATTTAAGTGGTGTGGACTTGAGTGGTGCGGACTTGAGTGATGCCAATTTAAGTGGTGTGGACTTGAGTGATATCAACCTGAGTAATGCCGACTTAAAATATGCAAACCTGAAGTTAAATTAGTCCGATAAGTTAATATTGGCTGCGATTTATACCAGTAGAGAAGGATGTTTCTTGGTTACAAACATATTGAAGACCAAATTTTTTTATGGAATTTGATGTTTGTTTTTATCGCTCTCAAAATATATTTGAAGTTACTCCTAAAAAATCAGTAGTTATATAAGTTGATATTATCTACGTTGGATACTAGTAGAGACAGGTGTTTCTTGGTTGCTTACCGCTAAGCTAAGAACAGTAAATAAAAAATTTATAACGGCAGTCCGCTCTTTCCTCTACAATGTGCTAACCATAACAATAAATATTATTTAATAAAACAGCAGCCCCGCTCATCAATTAACAGTACTAATTGACGCATAACCAGCTATCTTTAAGAGAGAATGGGGCAGGTCAACTCAATCACTTATGACCAAAATCATCGCAATTTTTAACCAGGCGGGAGGTGTAGCTAAAACCACCCTAACCCAAAACCTGGGCTACCACCTGGCACTCCGCAAACACAACGTCCTGCTCATAGACATGGACCCACAAGGCTCCTTAACCATTTTTATGGGCTTAGTTCCCAGAGAATTGGAGAAATCCATGTATGATGCCATAGTCGAAGAACAACCCTTGCCAATATATGAGGGGATTCACGGCATGGACTTAGCGCCCACTAACACCACCCTTAGTACGGCGGAAATGCAGTTAGTCAATGCCGATTTGCGCGACTTTCGCCTCAAATACGCCATTGAACCAATTCAAGAAGATTACGACTTCATCTTGATAGATTGTCCTCCCAGCTTAGGGCTGCTAAGTTACGTTTCTCTCGTCGCAGCAACTCACGTTCTCGTACCCATAGAAACCCACTTCAAAGCCTTTGAAGGCACAAACGAACTCCTTAAAACCGTTGCCAGAGTTCGCACTAGAGTCAACCGTTCTTTAGAAATAGGCGGATTTGTTCCCACTAAATACGATGCCCGTAACTCCCAGGACACCCGCACCTTGGGAGCCATCCAAGAACAACTTGCCGGAGTCGGAAAAGTCCTTCCTCCCATTTCTCGTTCTACCACCTTTGTTGATGCCACAGAAGAAAGAATGCCCTTAGCCGTATATCAGCCAAAGCATCCAGCTATTGCCATACTTGAACAAATAGCCATTCATATGGAGTCATTATGAACCGCAAACGCAGCCAACCACTTAAAAGTCAAATTGACATCCCTTGGGACACCACAAACGTTTCAGCTACCGACAAAGCCGATTCCACTCAGAATGTACCATTAAAACAAATTCATATAGCGCCAACTCAACCCCGCCGCTACTTTGACCCCAAAGCGCTTTCAGAATTAGCCGAATCCATCAAACAACACGGCATCTTGCAACCCCTATTGGTGCGTCCTAGAGCTAAAACTGGATACGAATTGGTAGCAGGAGAGCGACGCTACCGTGCCGCCAAAGAATGCGGATTAAAAGATGTACCCGTCGTTATCCGCGAATTAAGTAACGAAGCAGCCTTCCAACTAGCATTAATTGAGAACCTGCAACGAGAAGACCTCAACCCCGTAGAAGAAACAGAAGGCATTTTACACCTACTGGCTATCAGATTAGGTAGAGCGGTTGAAGAAATTCCTCCCTTGCTACGCCGCTTACAACATGAACGTAAAGAAGCTGCTAAATCTGACAATAACGCTATTGTCACAGAAGAGCCTTCTCTTGAAGAATCTTCCAATAACGTTATTGTCAAAAACAAAGATGATAATTTAGACGCAGATAATAACGTTACTGAGGAACAGGAAATAGACTCCAAAGAATCCTCCAATAACGTTATTGTCAAAAAAGAAACTGATAATTTAGACGCTGCCGATGATGTTATTCTCAAAGACGATTCGGATAAATTAGATGATGAAAATAGCGTTATTGGGGAACAGGAATTAGACCTAGATAATTCTTCCAATAACGTTATTGGAAAAGATGAATCGGATAAAAACGAGTCATCCAATCAAGAAAAGCCAGAGTTAAAAATTGTTGAAGTTGTGTTTAACGGCTTGGGTTTAATGACCTGGGAATCATTTGCTAACAACCGCTTGCCCTTGCTAAATCTTCCAGAAGACATTTTAGAAGCATTAAGAAAAGGCTCCCTTGAATACACCAAAGCCAGAGCCATTGCTCAAATTAAAGATACTTCTGAGCGCGTTGCTTTCTTAAACCAAGCTATTAAAGAAAATTGGTCTTTAAGCGAAATCAAACAACGCATTAGTGATAATAAAACCCCAAATTCTAAGACAGAAACTGAATCTGATAATTACAAAGAGCGCTTTGCTACTGCGACTACCAAACTAAAAAGGTCGCGTATTTGGTCAAACCCCAAGAAACGCAAGCAGGTAGAAAAACTGCTCTCACAACTGGAAGCGCTGACGCAGGAAGGTTGAGATGCTTCCACGGTTAACGTTTATGGCGGAAAGGGAGCCGCGTACTGGTTCTCCTTTCCTCTAAAAGCTATTACGTCATAATAAAAATACTTCCATTGTTATTCACAATCAAAAAATATGAATATTCAACTCAAGCCCGAAGACGAGCAATTTATAAGGGCGCAAATTGCTAGAGGTAAATATGAAAATCCGGAAGAAGTTATTAGTAAAGCATTGAAATTATTAGACGAGTCGGAAAAAGGCTATCAAAAATGGGTTGAAGAAACTCGTCAAAAAGTAGAAGTCGCTGTTGAACAATTGGAAAGAGGTGAAGGCATTGATGGGGAAGTTGTAGTTGAACGACTGCGGGAGAAGCTACGTAAAGCCAGAGAGAATCAATCATGAAACAACATATTATCTCCCCAGAGGCAAATAAGGATTTGTCAGAAATTATTGATTATTTTACCAGTCGTAATATTGACGCTGGGGAGCGTTTTATTGATGAGTTTAATAAAAAATGTAGATATCTTGCTAATTTTCCTAACATGGGACGTAGTTATTCAGATATTAAGGATTATTTGCGGGGTATATCTTTAGAAGGTTACATTATTTTTTATCGAGTTACGGATAGTGGAATTGAAATTTTACGTGTAGTTAGCGGTTATAGAGATTATCCGTCTTTATTCGCAGATTCGGGTGATGATTAAAGGTATTGCATTAAAGTTTAAAAACTCATAAAGGTATTTCTCGCCAGACTGGCAAGAATCAAGAAAAAAGATTAACTTAGATTCAACGCCACTTCCGGAGCTGAGTAGGAGTTCCCATGCTAGAGTCAGAAAAACTTATCCAAATCGTACAATCTTGGTTGTCATACATTAGGTTAGAAGAACTGACTAAGAGTGAAGTAGAACGTGGGTCAGAACGCTTTCCAAACGTATTCAGCGATAATGTTAGACTTGTCGGCAATAAACTGTTGCTAAGTAGCGAACACTTCAAACAATTCCAGGAGCAGCAACAAGCCGCAGTCAACCGAGATAACAAACACGAATTCCAAATAGCTGCCGCTTTCCCCCAAATATACTTAGTTCAAGGGAGAGGAAAAGAACAGAAGCTGAAATATCTACCACTCTTCACCATTGATATTTCTCAAATCTTCCGAGGTAAGTATCGCAAAACTGGCTGGGACTTGACTGAATTCGAGTTTCAACCAGTAATCGTAAATTTAATGCGACTCTACGGGTTAGAAGAAGAAGTTGCCGAATCTTTGATTGTCACAGAAGGCATATTGAAATTTTTAGAAGATACTTGGCAACGAAAATTTCCCAGTTTGCATGACTTTATCGACCAGGTAGACTTACCTCTATGTAGATACAAAACTGGACGACAACCCTATTTACTGCGCTGCGATTTTTCACCGTACAACGTTCAGTTAAAACAAGACCTGCGAGACATATTAAAGCAATTTCAAGATACACTCCTTAATTGTAAGTGGCTGGTTGATAATCATCCCGCTGTTGAATACATATGTAATTCGCCCAAACCACCAGAACATGAAGTCATGTTTTGGGGAGCGTTTCCGTCTCACGCACCCGATTCATTTCAAGCCTCGGCGCTCAAACACGCCCAACAGAATCCTATAACCGCCGTTCACGGACCACCGGGGACGGGGAAGACTGAATTATTCTTGCATTTAGTAGCGCAGCAAGTTGTAGAAAGAGCGCTCCGAATTGTTCGCGGGGAAGAAGATGCGAGCAATCTAACGTTATTTGCCAGCACCAACAACAGTGCTATTCAAAAATTCCAGCAAAGAATTTATGAGAAATTCCCCACCGAACACTTTTATTTAGACGGTGGTAGTCAAGGAGTTATCAGACGTTCAACACTACCAAAACTGCAACAGGCACAAGACTGGCTGCGAGCTACTCAATTCAACCAGGAGACATGGGAACAAGCCAAACTTGATTTATTATCAGCAGAAAATGAAATCCAACAACTGATAGAACAAGACCGTTTTAACGAGAGCCAACAAATTGTTAATACAGAAAAGGTGTCACAACTAAATGCCCAAATCCAATCTCTCAATAACGAAATTGCTGCTATTCATGAGGAGTTAGAAGAAGACAGCGAGCAGCTATCAAGTTTGGGAGATTATGCAGATTTCCCAATAGATGCTTACCAACAAATCAAAGAGGGGTTACAAAGGGCAGAACGGGAATTACCAAAAGAGTCCGACTCAATCACCAAACGCGCCTTTAACTTAATTAATTTTACGAACGATAAACTAGTTTTCAAGCGTTTAGCGAATCACATCAACGCTGCTGTTTTAAATACCTTGGCGACAGCGCATCCTTTTCAGCTACCCCTTGATCGAGAAGGATTAGCTGCATCCCAGACATCCGTAAACCAAAAACTGGATTTATCACAAAAATGGCAGAATCTTAATCCAAAAGTAGCTGAAATTCAAACGCAACTGACAAATCTAAATCAGCAACTGGAGTCAAAACAAAGTCCGAGGCAACAACTCCAAACACAACTCGATAGCTACCCAGACGAAGACTTTTACAGCCGCTTCTACCGCGACTACCATTCACAACAGGTACAGCTATTTCAACGGGCTTTCTCATTCCTTCAACAAGAAACACTCCGACGTAAAGATAAAGTCATGCAGGCAGTAGAAACCTACGGAAGCGCATTAACGGGAGACGGAGATGCATTGCTCAAACTAGAAACGGAACCCGATTCTATCTACCGTGACTTAAGTTTAATTTTCCCCGTTATTAGCTCCAGCCTGCAATCAATACGCAATATGCTACCCACCCTTCATTCCAATAGCATTGCGCTAGCTCTTGCTGATGAAGCCGGAACCACTTTAATACATCAACTATTCCCCTTACTGATTCGTTCCCAGCAAGCAGTCGTAGCAGGCGACCCAAAACAAATTGAGCCAATTATAAACCTGTGCGACGACACCATCAAACAGTACCTTAAAACCGCATTTCTGGAACAAGGGATGACCAATGAAGACTATTATCGTTATGCTCCCACAGCCAAATACACCGCTACCGCTTATCATCGCGCTGCTGGCGCTAATGGCACAGAAGGGGACTTAGGTACTGGCATTGTCTTAAGAAATCACTATCGCTGTGTCGCGCCCATAATCCAATTTTGCAGTCCCAACTATAAGGATGGCTTGCAAATCCTTTCAAATTACGATAGTTCTACACAACAGCCGCACCTACTGGCTTACCACGTCCAAGGAAGCCATATAAATAACACCAATCCAGAAGAAATTGATGCTGTAGAAAACGCGATCGCTTTCCTACTAGAGAATGGCTACTCTACTAATTCGGACGACACTAATAAGGCAATTGGGGTAATGTCTCCATTTACTCGGCAAGCCAACGCGCTAAAATATCGACTTTCTAACCGTTGGCGAAACTTCTCTTGGGACGATATTGGTACGGTTCATACCTTTCAAGGAGGAGAGAAAGCAGCCATAATATTATCTCCTTACCAATGCCACCAAGAGCATAGTTTTTGGTTCCTGAATCGCAAACCTAATTTACTTAATACTGCCGTTAGCAGAGCAAGGGAATTGTTTGTTTTAGTAGGTAATCTTGAAGAGTTAAAACGAGCGGGTGGGGAAACCAAGCGGTTAGTGGAACATATTGAACAACATGGTGAAATTCGTTCTACCAATTCTTGAATGCCTCGTGACTCCTAATGCGCTCTAAGATTACCGGCTGAAAGTTTCTCCCCTCTCACTCCCTCCCTTCTTCAAGAAATGAGGGTTACAGGTATCACGCTCTAGGAGTAGTTACCTATTATCTGGCAGTCCTGGTGGATGCTGTAATAACGTCTCATCCCCCGTTGTTTGGTATCACTCAAAAGCTAGCTCAGAGCAATAATAGTACCAAGCTTCTTCAGTATTTGCAGCACCCGACCAAGCTCATGTCTACTCGGAAGTAAGGAGAACGTAGTGGAATAGTCGTATTTTGCGTCTTCTCCAGTTTGCAACTTTATAAATATAAATTCGTCGCCGTTGGTAGCTAATCCATATATTATTCGTTGGTGCGGCTGCGATAGCATATAAGCGATAAGTTGAGGTAGTGCGGCTGCTACCGGAATCCCATTGCGTTTACCTTCTACAACTAGAACCCACAGTTGTTCTTTTATCACTAACGCATCAATAAAACCGCGAATCGTCTCTTCTGGGTCGTCAATTTCTAATTCCACGCCATAGGGCGAGCGAATTTTATATGGTGGTTCAAAGAATCCAGCTAATCTTAACAGCGGAGAGATAACTAGCAAATTTATCATCCCTTCCAGTAGAAAACCATCTAATCTTTGGTAATCATATATTTCTTTTATCGAAACAATTTCAGTTTTTTCATCGTCTGTTAAATCCGGTAAATCTTCTACCCATTCAGTGAAGAAATTAATATCGTTTGTTTTGTTTAAATTACAGCGGTCTTGTAGGTCTTTGAAAGTCTTGATTTTATCCGTAACTGCTGCGGTAAAAGCCATACTCTACTACGGGCGTATTTTTCTACAGGTTTTTGCTCCGACGGCAGGAGCTAATGCAATTGTACTGTGTTTTAAGTTTCCTCAATAAAGCAACCCACCAGCAACTGGAAAAATCTGGCGGAAGGGTAGGTGCTGCTACTCGCCCCATGTGTTATTCCACGAGTAAGTTTTGTGGCAGTGACTACCCCCGCCTGAGACGGCGAAGCGGTTTCCAGTTGCGTCCCCACGAATAGTGTGTTGTAACTGATTACAGAAGCGTTAATCTATATAACTATGATATTTATGAAGTAATGGGCGATAGTTTTCCGAGGGTATTAGCTTTAACTTATGAGCAAGGTAGTATTGAATTAGCATGAAGCAAACAGTCATCTGAATGGTGTTGGGTTCGGATTGAGTTAAACATAAATTACCTTTAAAAAAGCCATGAATCTCAGCGAAATTTTACCCGCAGTTAGCCAGCTATCAAATCAAGATAAACTACGACTAATCTACTTTCTCTTGTTGGCTGTTGCTAAAGAAGAAGGGTGTAACCTAGAAACCAGTGACGCAGAGAATATACTTTTACATCAACTCGCCTCAACCAGTGCCATAGTATGGTCGCCTCAAGCAGATAATAAGTCTGTGCAAGCTTTCATTGCATCCATTAAAGAAGGTTTCAACGAGATTGAACAAGGGCAGGGCATATCTATTGAGTCCGTAGAGCAGATGATGGAAGAATGGACTACGATGTAGTATTGTCTCCAAAAGCGTTTGCTCCCGTTGGAAGTGATTGTTCGCCTTTACTGGAGTGATATCTTCCCGTACTTGAGCCTACAGTTTCCCAATGTCGCTGTTGAGCATTGGTTCAGAACACCATTTATCTAAAACCAGAAAGTTCTGCTAGCGTTCAAATCCCCGATTCTTTTTCTTAGATGCTTCTTTTTGCTGTACTTTTTGAAGCTGCAAACGCTCCAGTTCCGCATTCCAATCCTCTGCTTTCGGGTGCGCTATGGTTGTCTGCGGTAGTAATTCTTTTATCGCTTGTGCAGTAGAGCGTCCTGCCGAGTCGTTATCGTAAGCAGCGGTAATAGCTCTCACTTCTCTAAGAAATTCTAACGGCAGACTTTTGGGACTATCCACCGCCATATACATGGTTCTTTCAGAAGGCATACTTCCACGTTCCATTAACCCAATACTGGCGCATGAGAGCGCTTCAATAGGAGATTTACAAAGTACTACTTTTTGGATTTCCGAACCTGGCTTACCACCCAAATGAAAGTAAAACCATCCTTCTCTCCGTTTTGAATTGAGCGCGTATCCCATAAACGAATTATTTTCTCCCCGCGTTCCCCGTAAAAATGCGCCTTTTAAAGTAGTTTCTGCATTTGTGTATTGCGTTCCTTCTTTTACTGTCAGCTCGCGCATTGTAAACACGGCATTTTGCTGGTCATCAGCGTATAGCCATGCCTTTTGTTTAAGTCCAATGACAAAGTTTTCAGGCAATCCGCGTTTTTGTACCAAATAATCTTGTACGGATAGCCACTTTGATTCATCCGGAGTTGGTGGTTTAAAAGTTGGTACGGGAACTTCAAGGACAATTTTAGTAACTTGTTTTTCTATCAAAGCTTTGCTAGCACGCAGCATCCCCTCTTCCCCAAATTGGTCATGTAACCAAGCCACAGAAGACCTAAAGTTGAAATTATTAACGTGCATGACTAAATCAATAGCCCCACCGCCACCTTTTTCTTCTGTAAAGTCGTACCACTTAGAATCATTAATACTGATAACTCGTTCCAAGCCCTTCCAACGATTTTCTCCAATGTCCGCTTTATCAAGTCCTAAATTCCATGCCACTTCCTCTAAAGGTAAATCCCTTAATTTGTCAGCTTGCTGCTTCCAGTAAAAGTTTTCTGCTTCTAATTCAGTTACGCGCTTTTCTAACTCTTGCCGTAATTTTTCAGAAGCCGCTGCCTTTTGAGATGCCCGTTTTTCTAACTCTACTATTCTTTTATGGTCGGCTAGCTGGTGATTGATGGATTGGATTGTGGGGTTTGCTTTGATGCGTTCAAATAATTGCTGTGCCGTCTCACCACGTTTGGGTGCCAGTCGGTCTAATTCCAGTGTTAAAGGTTCTTGGTTGACTGCTTGGTAATATTCTTTAACCTTGGTGTGGGTGGCTTTGCTGCCCTTCACACCCCTTTCAATTCCCAAATGTGCCAAAGAATTGGCATAGCTATCCTGGAGTTTGGACATTTTAATGCTGGCTTGTCTGCCATCACCTCCAAACATCTCTTTGTGGCTTAGTTGTTTAGTTTTGTCGTTGACTGGAACGATATAAGCGTGGATGTGGGGAGTAGATTCATCTAAATGTAGTTCAGCCCTAACGCATTTTTCTCCAAAGTTATCTTGCAACCATTTCGTTGAAGCATTAGTAAAATTCCACATCAATTTATCATCCCATTCCCCAGCTTTTGAAGGGTCATGAGGACGAAAATATTCCGGGGATGCGCTCAAGAAAATTTCGCTGCATAATACCGCATCTTTACGCGGCTTGTGTTTAGTATTATCAGCTATTGTAGCTTTTACTATTTCTTCCAAAGATGGGTCATTATTATTTCCAATTAGCCGAATATTTTCTTTATAGGGGTCAGCATTTGGTGTATCTTGGAGACGGGCTGTATGTTTTTCACTACCGCCCACATTCCCAAAACTTTTTAATTTCCCAACGCGCATGATTGCTAAACCGACCATCGCTTGCTCCACAAAAAACTATCTGCCAACAAGCCCCCGTAGGGCGTTCGCGAAGCGTGTCCGAAGGACTCACGTAACTTCTGTGTCCGAGAGAGCGTACAGCGAGCGAGGATGGGCGTAGCCCACCCCGCAGGGGCGCAGAAGTGAAGTGAGTCCACTTCGATTATAACGAAGCTACTCGAAATTGCTTTCGGGAGTAGGCGGAACGAGTAATATTGGGGGAATATCTAGGGAGTACGAGAGGAGTAGCGCAATCCCGCGTACTATCAGTTAATTCGGTTGGGGCGTGGCACTTATTTTAATTTATTAAAAGCTAAGAAATCTCTAATTTAATTATTTTAGAAAATAGCAGAAGATTGGAATAATGATAAAGCTGTTTCTCTACAAAAAGTTACGCGCTAGCATTCAACATCATTACCATCAAATTATTTTAATTTATATGCAACAGTTGAACCGAGAATAGTCACATTCAACAATTCTTTTTTATTTTTATCCATGTAGACTACCCGCTTGTAACCATTTTCAAAGTCTTCACTCTTATGCAGCCCCAACCGCTTTTAGAATCAAAACGGATTTTTATTTTTTCCATTTCTCCGTCCTTACAATATCTGATATTAAGATTAAGGGTAAAAGTATCATTGGAACGGAGAACCGCAGTTTTATAGAACCCCTGACGGGATCTATAATTGCAGTTGCCAGTCTTTTAAGCATTAGTCGGACAAAACAAAGATTAACCTTAGTGGTAGAATTATTAAGGGTTCTTTCAAAATTTTTGACTAAACTTTTACGTAAACTTTGCCACGGGGATTCTCCCCGGTGGCAAGATTTACATCTCTCCATCCAAGAGTTGGTTCTTTCTATGACCCACCTTGCTTTGATTGGAACAAAGCCTGTTTTTCCTTCTTTCTCTTTTTGGGCTTTGGATGGTTTTGGTGATAATTTAAATCTAATTTTGGTCATTATCTGGGGATAAACTTTTTTCAACTCTTCCTCCAATTTTTCAGGATGATATCCGTTGTCAAGAAGGATGGTAATTTTGGGAATATTGACAGGTTTAGACTTGAAATACTCAATATTATCTGAGAGCATTTCAATTAGTCCCTTGTCATCGGAGACGGATGCTTTGGTGCAGTGAGTAAAAAAAGGAAATCCCAAAGTATCTACAGCTAAGTGTCTTTTAATACCATTTGTCGATTTGTAGAAACAAAAACCTTTTGACTCTTTACTAGCATTACAAGTATTTTTTACCGCTTGTGAGTCAATAATTATTAAGGTTGTCCACAATGGTTTTTTTTAACCTGCTGTCGTACTTGTCCATGCAGAGTATCTCGTATTTTTTCAATTATTCCTTGTTCTCGCCACTGTTTGTAATGCCAAAATACAGTCGAGTAAGGAGGCAAGTATGAAGGCAAATCACACCAATTACAGCCATTCTTTAGCTGATAAAGAACCCCATCTAAGATTTCTCTCTTACTCCAAGTTGGGGGTTTGGTTCTCTTTTTCGCATAGTAAAAGGGGTTCAATAATTTCCCACTCTTTATCCGTCAAACTGCTTGAATAGCCCATTGTTCCTTAATTCACTCAAGTTGTGGAAGGTGCTTCGCACCTTCCACAACTTGTGCTTTCAGGGCGATCTGCTTGCAGCAGCGCTGAGTCCCAAGGGGACACGAGAGGCGCGAACGCTATCGCATTACTGAATGTGTATTTGGTAATCACCATTTTGGATTATTATACCGGAGAATCTAAAGATACCTTCCGGGGTTCTATATGGAGTCAACACTACTATAGGAATAAGTTCCCGCTCCACGAAGTTAAACGTGTTCGATTGCCACGGAGTGACGTGGTAGCAAAAAGACTATACTACTGCTCTTATTTCCCGGACTCGCTCTGACAGCTTACCGGCAGAAGAGGCAATTTCGCTATCGTTTTTCGTTTCAGCACAAACTTTATTCCAGTTATGCTGCCACCGAGCAATAGTACGCCCCAAATCCACTAATTCTGCGGCTTGGTCAACATCAATCTCAACTAAAGATGGAACAATCCATTCAATAAAATACAGACTTTGACGCATTTTGCCTACGATTTCGTCTTTAGGAGCTTTATTATTAGTAAGCGATTGGATTTGAGTGAGGTGCGCTGCCAAGTGGGCTAATCTTGTGGAAATATCGTTTTGTTGAAAATGCTCTTTATCGAATTTTGCTGTATTCATGAATTTCCCAGTAATTCTGTTACGATTTGAGCTACATTTTCTCTTATATTAACGTCAAGAATTTCCATCGAGCGGTTCTGACGTGGGCGGATATTTATTAACGAATCGTAGGTCACGCTTCCAGTTGAGGGCATATAACCTGCACCCCAAAGGTTTTGTTGCTGACTGCCATTTTCTAACAAAACCTGTTCGCAATCATAATGCATTTCGCCGCCGCCAGCTAGGATGCGGTGTTCGATGTCCACTACCACTTTTATGTAAAATTTATGTTCACTGAGCATCTGCTCAATTTCCGAGGTGGTTGCTCGCTTAGAAATGATAATAATCAAATATCGCACCCCCTTACTTGGAATACAATTAACGTATACAGTGTACACGTCTACTGACACAAGGAGAAGGTGAAAATATTTAATTGCCTAGTCTCTCTAAATTTTTGTAAATTCCCCTTGCTGACTGCCGTTGAGCATTGATAAAAGTGTTGTGTACAATGTATACAGTACATATGAGCAATGAATCACCCATAGTATCTTTCCGCGTTCCGTTGAGCGTAATAAAAGAATTAATCGCCAAAGGTCGATTAACAGAAGAATATACCAAATCTGAACTAAGTAATTTAGTAAAGGAAGACTGGCTGAAATCCCAAGCAATTGATTTTGACGTTTCAGTTCCACATTCCGTACTGGAGCAGGTTTTGGCTAAACTGAATCAAATCGAAGCCGGAGGGTAGTTTGTGGCGATCAGCCGCACGGCTGCGCCGATCGCAAATTGAAAAGCTTTATATCAAAGTGCTTGAACAGTACAAGACTTACCAGGAAAAGAAGAAATTTACTCTCCTAATTGGAATGAATGTGTTCTCGATATGGGTAAAGATGACCAACCCAAAATCGAACAACATTGAGCAAGCAAGTGCCGTCTCCCTACTCCCGCCTTCCCTGTGTTAAAAGAGATTTTCTGTACGAATCGAATATACGAAAACAAAAAGGTTTTACGAATATTAAAAATCTAGATATAAACTATTATTATGTAAAAGGTTAGCATACGTTATTATTTAGCTATGCTTTATCCTTTAAATTATGTTGAGCGAAATAATTAAATCCTAAAAATATATGCATCGATTATCTATATATAAAAAGTTAGTACATAAAAGATTAATCCAAAAATTAATTCTGCTTCAAACCAAAACCGAGCAAAAAGCGAGGTATAATACTACAAGTGTCCAAACCCCTGTATAACAAGCAATTCACCCCCATTCCCACCAACGCCTCGCAGGAACCCTGCTCATGCTCAGTAACGGTTTCTATAAATACTGTGGTTAAAGCATATGTGACTATCTGTGACAGTTAATATTCTTACTTTTTACTTATTTATAAACGTACTACATTATTACATTGTCAAAGTGTCATAATGCTTATTGCAATTGCAATAAATCTGTGTATACGAGAATAATGTTCTTCTATCAATAAAATTTAGTTGGTATGAGATGACTACAACCAGCCTTCCAAACAAAATTATTTATCGCCACACACCAACATTAGTGGCAAAATAAAAATAATCCGGGTGTGTCAAATAAAGGGTACGCTCTATGTGGCTCAGATACGGCGTTAACCAAGATAATAATCTTGTAAGAATTGAAGATTCCCCCAGGGGTAAAACCCAGCTAAGGTGTCCGTACTGTGGGGGCAAACTTACAGCCAAGAAGGGACGCATAAAGGAACATCACTTTGCTCATGATGGAGAAACTTGCCGAGAAGTAGCTAGCAAAAATCGGGAAGCGCCCAATTTACCTCTGTATGATAGCTTCAATATATCGCTGACTGGTAAGGAGTTGGAGCATTTAAAACAACTTTGGAATAAGTACGGGTGTATTAATAAAGGAATTAACGAAAGCGAGATTAAATCAGTTTTTATTGAAAAAGACCTGCTGAAATATAACGAATACCTGTAGCGAACTGCAAACATCCGGAGATAAAACTGCAAACAAGCCAATTTTGAAACCACATTAACTGCAAATAAGGGGGGTCTCAAAACCACATTAAATGCAAATGAAACCAGATTAGCTGCAAACAAGCCAATTTTGAAACCACATTAACTGCAAATAGCCTAAAACCTTTACCAGTCGTCAATTTTTAATTTTTCGCGTCAAAACTGTCCAGAAAATACGAACTTTTAAGCTGGACACATATGTACATTTATCTATATATAAATTAGACACTTTTAAAACAGAAAAATTCTATAAGTGGTTCTTTCCATTTTTTGTAAATTTAATGACTAATTTATTTAATTTCTCTCTGACGCATACAAAGGAATTCCAATTTTTAGCATCTGGTCTCTTAAATCTTCTGTTCGACCAGGAGGTAATTGAGAGTGTAAAAAAGAGGTAATCTCACTTGTCCGTACATTTAATAATTCAGCTAGTACTTTAGCACTATAGCCATGCCGTATTAAACGAGGTTCTAAATCGTTAAGTCCAACAGATAATACTGCTTCAACCATTTCAATAGTTACAGGTTTAGTTGCAGCTTTATAAGCATCTTCAAATACTCTTTGTAAGTAATGTTCGATTTGTAACGGAGTCATTAATCGTTCTGCCAAAAAAGCAATTGCCTCATCGGTAATCAAATCTTCAGGCAGATGACCCTCGTGAATACACTCATTTAATAGCCATTTTATATACTCAGCCTGATGTCCTCGAATACCTTCTAAGCTAAAAACATTTGTTCTAGCACCAATTTCTTCTAATGATGGTCGTCGTAAATCATTTTTTAGCTTGGGATGCCCTACCAGAACCACAGATAAAGTACCACCATTGTTGCGTACCAATTCAATAATTCGCTTAATTTGTACTAAAGTACTATGTTGAAGGTCATGAGCTTCATCCACAAAAAGTACTACAGTTTTGCGACATTTTTGAATTAAAGCTAATAATTTTCGTTCCCTAAGTTCTGGTTGGGTGGGTGGTTTGGCATCTTTTTCCGTACTTAAGTCCCAAAATAAAGCAGTCATTAAAACTATGATGCTAACCTTACCTTTATCAACTGCAAGGCTACGGGAAATAATAATGTCTTTTTCGGAGACTAATTCTGATTGCAATCGCTTTAAAGTAGTAGTTTTGCCACAACCAACAACACCTGTTATGGCAATTAATCGACATTGCCTAACTTGGGATTTGAGTTCTTTAAAAAGATTTGTTTGTTCTTCAGTCTCAAAAAAGCCCACATGGTCTAAGGTACGTTTGAGACCAAAATAATTCATGACATCACTCAACATGGTTCGTACCTGATAAGGGGTTAAAGAAATCTCTTACTTGTTTCATCACCTCCCGCTTATCCAAAGTTTTGGTGCAAACCGCATCAATATAAGCCATCTGCTCGGACGTTAATTTGGCCAACGGGCGTGCTAAATATTCAGCTATTGCAAGCTTTGCAGCAATAACTGTGCTGAAAGTTAATTCTTGGAAAGGGTTGGGATCAACAAAGGGTTGAACCTTGAGTTTTTTTGTGCTACTCCCAAAAACTGCTACATCCTCTCGATTTCGAGCGGAACTTGGTAAAGAAAGCTGTTTAGCCAATTCTTCAATTCGGTCAGCCCGTTTTTGTGTCCGTGTCTTCTTAAAATTACGATAGCGATGTAGGGGAATTGGACCATCTACAGGAAGAAAGGGACCATAGCGGCGTTCAGAGTGTTCTATGTATAGTTCGTTATCGAACAAACCCCACCAAAGAATTACTGTTTCCCCAGCCAAATCGGGTTCAACTTCATAAGCCACCCCCTCAACCGTGATACGAGCATCGATTCCTACTTTGCGTCGTTCTGGTGAGCGTGCATAAGTACAGAAACGTTCCCATTGACACATTTCCCTAATTCCATCGTTGGGTTGATTCTCTAACCAATCTTCAATCCGGGAATGGGATTCGCTGCGATGGGGACGACTATTGTAATGCAGCAAAAACTTCATCAACCAAGCTGTCTTCCTCGGCTTCTGTCTCCGGTTCGTGCAAGTGGTAGAGGGTTTCATGCATTTCTTTGACGGTGCGAAACGGTCGTTCCACCTTGCCTTTGGAACGAGCCGTTACCCTTCGTCCATCTTTGCCGTTGGGTAAATGGGTACGTACATCAATCCCCAAATCTGCCATCACTTTTTGAAATACCAAGCTTTTGGCAATGGGACCGTTATCCATATAGAGCATTTTGGGAATGCCTTCAAAGGGGAAATCGGGTTCTGCCTTTTTTGACATGGCAGCAAACATAAATCGCAGTGCTGCTTCTACGTCTTCACCGTAAACACCGTGGTATTCCTGGTAGGAAACACCACTACGGTCATCCACGACGCTATAAAGCATCAACAAGGGATGCCCCCGTCCCGGTTCAATCCATGCTGGTGCTTTGACATGCTTGAGGTCGCTTGGGCTAAGGTCAAAATGCCAGCATTCGTTGCTATATTCGGCTTGGAAGCGGACAGCAGGTGGCTGACGTATCAAGGTATCGCGGTCGTAACCCCATTTTTTGAGGTAACGATTGACGGTGGTTGGTTTTAATAGCCCTTCTGGGGCTGTGACATGACCGTCTGGAGTATTGATACCGTCAGATTCTAAAAGGCGGATTGCCTGTACGGTGGATAAATGGCGACCTTTGCGGTTTGATGTACGTATCTTAATGGCAGCAATTATTTCACAGTAGCGTTCCAGTCCAGCTTGGGGGATTACGCGGGGGACATCGCGGTCGGCACGACGCACTGACCGCACTTGCATATTCTCTCGTAACGCTCGATACACTGTATCTTCGGAAATACCATACAAGTGAGCTATTTCCTGGACTAAGGCTCGACGTTCTTTACTACGCGGCGGTAGTTGGTTGAGACGACGACGTAGGTCTACTATCGCTTCTGCTGGTATTTGTTTCTTTGGCATCAATTATCCCCTGGTAACAAGAGCATCGTGACGCGGGTGGAGATGCTTACGCCCTAACCAGTCGTAGAGAGTAGAAGGGGAGCAATCTACGAGTTTAGCAATGGAACGCTTACTGATACCTTTGTCTAAATACTTACGAATTTCTGCTTCCCTCGTGTCCAGTTTCAAATGTGTTGATTGTCGTCCTTTGGGTCGCCCCAGGATTTTACCTTCAGCTTTGCGTTTGGCGAGGGCTTCGGTTGTTCTGAGTACAATTAATTCCCGCTCAATTTCTGCTGCCAAGCCCAAAACCGTTGCTGTAATTCGGCTTTGCATGGAGCCATCTAATACCATGCCTTGTTTCGCAATATGAACACTAATTCTACGGCGCACACAGCACTCCAACATTTCCAATACTTGTAAGGTGGAGCGTGCCATGCGACTGACTTCTGAAAAAATTACAATATCGGAGGCAACAGCCGTTTGACTCAGCAGCAATCCTATGCCCCGCGACTCCCATTTCTCCCGCCCAGAAACGGTATCCTCTATAAACTGAATGGGACTCAAAGCATGTACGTTGGCATATTCTAAAATGCCATGCCGTTGGTTATGTAGGTCTTGGTGGTCAGTAGATACTCTCAAATAAGCATAAATAACCATATTGTCACTCAAGTTACGGTTTAAACCGCGATTTGTATTTAACCGAACGTATATAGTTCAAATTAAACCACAATTAGTGTACATATGTGTCCAGCTTAAAAGTTCGTATTTTCTGGACAGTTTTGACGCGAAAAATTAAAAATTGACGACTGGTAAAGGTTTTAGGCTATTTGCAGTTAATGTGGTTTCAAAATTGGCTTGTTTGCAGCTAATCTGGTTTCATTTGCATTTAATGTGGTTTTGAGACCCCCCTTATTTGCAGTTAATGTGGTTTCAAAATTGGCTTGTTTGCAGTTTTATCTCCGGATGTTTGCAGTTCGCTACATCTACCAACTGAGCTATGACCCCATATACCAGGAGTGGTAGGACTTGAACCTACATAAAACCGTTTAGAAGACGGTTGCCTCATCCGTTAGGCTACACTCCTATAAATTGGTAGTCCCGATTGTTTTGAACCTGCGACATCCTGCTTGTAAGGAAGGCGCTCTACCAACTGAGCTACGGGACTATGAAAGCGATTGACGAGATTTGAACTCGTGCCGAGAGGTTGGAAGCCTCATAAGAAGACCGTTACACCACAATCGCATTAAAGCTGGTGACAGGAGTTGAACCTGCAACAAAGCCGATTACAAATCAGTTGCTCTGCCGTTGAGCCACACCAGCACTTTTACGGTGACAGTTTTGTCGCCGCAATACCCCTGACAGGACTTGAACCTGTAGAAAACCCGTTTTAAGCGGGTCATGTCTTCCAATTGCATCACAGGGGCTTGATTTGATGGGCGCTACAGGAGTTGAACCTGTGTCAACCTGATTAAAAGTCAGGAGCATAACCGTTCTGCCAAACGCCCACAAGTCCGAGTGGCAGGATTTGAACCTGCGACCCTCTGTTCCCAAAACAGATGCGCTGCCAAACTGCGCTACACCCGGATAATACTGCTGGTGGGAGTCGTTCGCGTTAGCGTCTCCCGAAGGGAGAACCCCACAACCTCTGGTTTCTAAGACCAGCGCCTCTTCCAGTTGGGCTACAGCAGCATACTAATACTCCCGGTGGGAGTTGAACCCACACATAAACTGTTTTTGAGACAGTCGCCTCTTCCAATTGGGCTACAGGAGTATAGACTGGGAAGGAGGGAATCGAACCCCCAAAACTTCGCATTCAAAGTGCGACGGCTTTGCCTATTTGCCTACTTCCCAACAACTGCCCCAGTAGGAATCGTTCGCGCAGCGTCTCCCGAAGGGAGAACCCTACAACCTCGCGGTTAACAGCCGCTTGCTCTGCCTGCTTGAGCTATAGGGCAATGAAAGCCCCCCAGGTCAGAATCGAACTGACTACCTCCTGTGCTTCAAACAGGCGCTACTACCAATTGAGCTACCGGGGGATAAAAGAGGAAAGATGGATATTATCAAACGAACTGGTTCAATTCAGCATCTCAAGCCAGTCATTCCAGCATCTTTCCCATGCAACGAGAACGGAAGGACTTGAACCTTCACCATAGCCGATTCGTAGTCTGAGATGTTATCCAGTTACACCACGTTCTCAGGCGGAGAGAGAGGGAGTTGAACCCACAGTGAACTTACATCCACGACTGCGACGGCAAACAGCTTGCTCTGCCAATAGCGACCTCTCCATATAATGGGTCGAGCTGGAATTGAACCAGCAACCAAAACGGACTGTTTTACAGACAGCTGCCCACACCAATAGGCGAGCCGACCCATAAAGTAGTGCCGACGGGGCTTGTTAGCGGAGCGTGTCCGTCAGGACATACCCGCAATCTCCTGCTTGAAAGACAGGCGGCTTAACCAATTTGCCGGAGCGCCCACAACGCAGAGACGCTTGTTTTGAACCCAGAACAACAGTTTTGGAGACTGTGGTGTTGCCATTACACCATCTCTGCATTAGTGGCAGTGGCGGGATTTGTTCGCGGAGCGTGTCCGCAAGGACATACCCGCATATCCTCGGTTATGAGCCGAGTACCTTAACCATTAGCGGGACTTAAACAAAAATTAAGCCCAAATAAACCCTAAACTGGCTTTGTAAGCAA
>JACYMD010000056.1 GCA_015272215.1 Rivularia sp. T60_A2020_040
TCTGGTAAAATCTGACTACTAGTAAGGTTATATTAATTAACCCATTAAAACTAATGAAAAGGACTAGTAGTAGTCCATGTCATTAATTTTAAATGTTTGTAGTTGGGATGCCCGCCCTCGGCTTGAGCGATAAATCGCAACTACAAACCCCTCAAAACTTATGACACGAAATCAAACTTCAATTTTTTCTATATGAGTGTTAAAATCCTCGTACCAATCACCCCAATTAGAGCAACTAAACCTAACCCCCGACGGAAATAATTAACTCCTTGGAATAATTCTTCCCAAGCCCAGGTAAATATACAGCCGAAAGCGACTACATCTAACCCTGTATTTATATCACCTTGTGTAAAAACGAGTTTGAGTAAACTCGCTACACCCCAAACAATAATCGGTAAATTTGGTGGTTGAGCAATAACAATGTTGCCGTTACTATCGCGGAAGGTTTTATCGTACAGTGTATTTTCCATTATCATAATCAAACTACTAGGAATATAAATAAATCTAATTTTCAAAAATACAGAGTTTGACTTTTTTTAAATTAGATTACCTTAACTATTTATATTTAATACGTACATTTCATGAGTTAATACTAACTATAGTAGTAGTTATTAATATTAAAATTTTTGAAAAACTCTGCTATTAGTATATTGCGCTTTCAGGGCAATCTACTCTACCAACAAATCTCAAATAATAACTCATGATTACAGGTACAACTAAATTACTCGGAGTAATCGGACATCCGGTAGAACATTCTATGTCCCCGTTGATGCATAATGCAGCTTTGGCGAAGTTAGGATTAAATTATGTTTATCTTCCCTTTCCTATCGAACCGCAAAATTTAGCAAAAGCCCTCGATGGTTTTGCTGCCATTGGTGTTGTGGGATTTAACGCTACAATTCCCCACAAACAAGCAATAATACCTTTACTTTCAGAAATTGAACCAATCGCTCAAGCTGTGGGTGCGGTGAATACCGTTGTTCGTAAAAACGACAAATGGATAGGTACAAATACTGATACCGAAGGGTTTATTGCTCCTTTGCAATTATTAGATAGAGATTGGAGTCAAATCACAGCGGTGGTTTTGGGTAATGGTGGTGCTGCTAGAGCAGTTGTTGCAGGTTGTACTCAATTAGGTTGTGCATCGGTTGATGTGGTGGGACGTAATTTACAAAAGTTAGTAGAATTCCGCGATAGTTGGCAAGATTCACCGTTAGTCGTTAATTTACAAATTCATCAATGGGATGCTTTACCACAAATAATTGATCGAGCAAATTTGTTAATTAATACTACTCCTATTGGGATGTATCCCCATATTGAAAATTCACCATTAGATAAAAAATTATTCGCGCATCTACCAAAAGGTGCAATTGTTTATGATTTAATTTACACTCCCAGCCCGACTAAATTTTTGCAATATGCACAAGCAACAAATGTAATTGCGATCGACGGTTTAGAAATGTTAGTTCAACAAGGTGCTGCGGCTCTGAAGATTTGGCTGCAACGGGAAACTGTTCCTGTAGATGTGATGCGTCAAACCTTGCAGCAACAGCTTGATCAAAAATAAAGCAGATAACTGATAAACAATCTTTTGATAAGTCAAAACTTCAACTTTTATCAGCAATATTAAACTTTGATTTATTTACTTTTTACACATACGTTGTATTATTGGTTATAGCAATCGATTAATTCATAGATTTAAATCTATGTTAATCATTAAAAAAACATCAAGATAATAATCCATGATTAATATAGACTAATTAGCAATGTAATTTGCTGCATTAGGGTCTGGTCTCAAAGTAAAACATTAATAAAAAGCATTATCACGGATGATAACCTTTATGATTTAAGATAATACTTATTGGTGTAGGGAATCCTGTAGTAAATCTTTTTGTGAACTGAATATTTGTTGTAGACAATGGCATTTTCTATGATTGCTTGTCAAGTGTTGATACTTGAGCAGGTAGGGAAAAGTTTTACTTAATTGAGGCGAAATGAGTAATTCAAAAAAATAACACAATATGGTGTTTTTACGATGCAAATAACCAATCAGATCCATTTTAGGAACCTGCGCGGAGACATCTTTGGTGGTTTGACTGCGGCAATTATTGCTTTACCGATGGCATTGGCTTTCGGGGTAGCATCCGGTGCTGGGCCTGCGGCGGGACTTTACGGTGCTATTTTAATCGGCTTTTTTGCAGCGTTATTTGGCGGTACTCCAACATTAATTTCCGAGCCTACAAGTCCGATGACAGTTTAAATATGATCTAATATGGTATGGTTCAGTGAAAAAAAGCCGGGGGGGTTAATTAACAGAAAGTTTATTTCAAATAAAGTTGCTAAATAGTTGTGTGAAATAAATTATTTAGTTATTTCGTTACTAGAGCGAACAGTAATAGAATACAGCGATTTCATTTGTGTTCAAAAATAGCTAAATACTTCTTTTTGACTGGTTATTTAATCCAAAATGTCAAATCGTATTAGGATAATTAATAAGAACCATTATCGAAATTGCCTATCCTTAACAAACAGAGCAAACCTTTGAAACGAAAAATTAATTAATACATCAATGAATTATCCACTTGAACTGATTGCGCCAATAAATCACTTACTGGCAACAGCCGAAGCTGAAAATGCACCCATTGTCCTTGCAGGGGTACTGCTGAGCTTAGTTGTAATTTATCTTGCTAGTAAATTATGTGGTGAGTTGTCCAGAATGCTGGACTTTCCCCCAGTTTTGGGTGAATTAGTCGGTGGTGTGGTAGTCGGTGCTTCTGCACTAAATTTGATCGTGTTTCCCGAAAACGGTGCGAGTGCTTCCGATTCCCTAATCATGACTGCTTTACAATTTTTCGATCACCCAAGCCCGGAAGCGGTAGAGGCAATTTTTGCCAGTCAAAGTGAAGCAATTTCAATTTTGGCAGAATTAGGCGTAATTGTGCTGCTGTTTGAAATTGGTTTGGAATCGGATTTGAGAGAACTGCAAAAAGTTGGTTATCAAGCTGCAATTGTAGCTGTGGTGGGAGTAGTTGCTCCTTTTACAGCGGGAACTGCGGGTTTGATGTTTTTGTTTAACGTGCCGACAATTCCAGCAGTGTTCGCAGGTGCAGCTTTAACAGCAACAAGTATTGGTATCACCTCAAAAGTTTTATCAGAGTTAGGATATCTCAAATCACCAGAAGGTCAAATTATTGTCGGTGCGGCAGTAATTGATGATGTTTTAGGTATTATCGTTTTAGCAGTAGTGGCAAGTTTGGCGAAAACTGGTGAAATTGATATTTCCAATGTAATTTACCTGATTATCAGCGCCACAGTTTTTCTATTCGGTTCGATTTTACTCGGTAAATTCTTCAATAAAGCGTTTAATCTGAGTGCCGAAATCTTGAAAACAAGAGGAAACATCGTAATTCCAGCGTTTATCTTTGCATTATTGATGTCTTTTCTTGCCAATGCAATCCACTTAGAAGCAATTTTAGGTGCTTTTGCGGCTGGTTTAGTTCTTGATGAAACCGATAAACGTAATGAACTAGACGAACAAGTAATTCCCATTGCAGATATACTTGTGCCAATTTTCTTCGTGACAGTGGGAGCCAGAGTTGATTTAAGCGTGCTTAATCCGATAGTTCCGGAAAATCGTCAAGGTTTAGTTTTGGCGGTATTTTTGATTGTAGTCGCGATTATTGGTAAAGTAATCACGGGTTGGGCAGTCTTCGGTAAACCCGGAATAAATCGCTTAGCGATTGGTGTAGGGATGGTACCACGGGGTGAAGTGGGGCTAGTATTTGCGGGAATTGGTGCAGCCAGCGGCGCACTTGATAAACCTTTGCAAGCAGCGATCATTATTATGGTCATTTTAACGACGTTTTTAGCACCACCTTTCTTACGCTTTGCGTTTAAAAACCCAGCCAAAGGTGCTGTAGAAGAAGCAGATACTGCTAGCTAAAATTAAATTTAAAAATTTTTCAGCTTTGTATAAATAACCAAGTCACCCTTTGAGGTGGCTTTTTTTTGTCAGTTTATTGCGATTGTTTACCACAAAAAACATAATTTCCAGTAATTCGTGGGGGTAAGAAGTCGGGTTTTGATGACTGCTTTGTGGTATTACGGATAGAATATGTAAAAATCCGACTTCTGTGATTATCCTGGAATTCACGCTACAATTAATTAATTTTATTTATGGCGATTGGGTAAAAATAGTCATAAATGAACAAAAAATAGTTAAACTTTTGTACGTTAATATTATTAAACCCAAAACCTTGATGTTGAGTTAAACGCACATAAACGAAAACAGGTATTGAATACAGCCGACTAATAGATAAATTTTGATAATAAAGAATTCAAAAATAATTAGACCTATATATTATCAAAAAAACTAACCTAGAATCATCAATTATTTATAATGGAACAAATATTACAACAGATTCCCAAGGGCCCTATAGTCGCTTTTACGATTCTTTTACTCGTAATTCTGATAGTACCGCCAATTTTTGAACGTTTAAGACTTCCGGGATTAGTTGGATTATTAACAGCAGGAATATTTTTAGGTCCTGATGGTTTAGGAGTCTTGAATGCAGAAAGTGAAACCATGAAGTTGCTATCGGACATTGGTAAAATTTATCTAATGTTCGTTGCTGGTTTAGAAATAGACTTAGAAGACTTTCGTAGAACAAAAAACCGTTCCTTGGGTTTTGGAATTGCCACTTTTTTAATTCCGCTAATTTTTGGGATGACAATAGGAAGGTTTTTTAATTTTGGTTGGAATGCTTCAATTTTAATTGGTTCTCTGCTGGCTTCTCATACTCTCTTAGGTTTTCCCATTGTTACCCGTTTGGGAGTTACTAGTAATCAAGCCGTTACAGTAACTATTGGTGCAACAATTTTTACCGATATTGCGGCATTATTAGTACTTGCAATTTGTGTATCAGTTAGTGCTGGGGAATTCTCGATTGCTAGTGTAGTCATGCAATTAGTTATTCTGGCAGTTTATTCAATAATAGTTTTAGTTGGTTTTGATCGGGTTGGAAAAGAGTATTTTCGTCGCACTGGAGACGAACAAAGTAATCAATTTTTGTTTGTTTTACTAGCAGTATTTTTAGCTTCAGTAGGAGCGCAGATTGTCAATGTAGATAGAATTGTCGGAGCATTCTTAGCAGGGTTAGCAGTAAATGATGTAGTGGGACATTCCCCGGTAGAAGAGAAAGTAGAATTTGTGGGAAGTACCTTATTTATACCTTTTTTCTTTGTAAATATGGGGTTAATAATCAATTTATCAGGGTTTGTATCTAGTCTGAGTTCTGAATTATTCTTAACCTTGGGGATTGTCGGTGCATTAATTAGCGGTAAATTTCTTGCAGCATTTATAGCTAAATTACTTTATGGCTATAACTGGAATGAAACCCTAACAATGTGGTCTTTATCTTTACCTCAAGTCGCTGCAACTTTAGCCGCTGCATTAGTAGGTAAAAATGCCGGAATCATTACAGATTCAGTATTTAATACCGTCATTGTTTTAATGTTAGTTACAGCTATTTTAGGTCCGGTATTAACCGAAAAATTTGGACGTAATTTAACTGTACCTCAAACAAATTTACGAAAAAATCCTCAAAATCACGAAGTAGAAACAGAAAATGTAGAGTTTAACTTAGATAATGATAATTTTATTTTCAAGAATCTTTTTAAAGTAGTAGTGCCTATTTATAACCCTAATACTGCAAGGTATTTAATTGAAATGGGGGCATTATTAGCTCATCATGAAAAAGGAGTAATAGTACCTTTATCGATTCCGAAAGCACACGTTTATATGGATGAACCGGAATTAAAGGTTTCCATTAAACGAAGCAAGCTATTATTGCAACAAGCGATCACAATTAGTGAAGAATTTCAAGCCCAAGCTCAACCATTAATTCGGATTGATGATGATTTAGCACGGGGAATTAGTCGTGCAGCAAGAGAGCAAAATGCTGATTTAATTGTCATGGGTTGGAGTCCAAATAGTAGCTTACAAGCGCGTTTATTTGGTAATCTGATCGATAATGTTTTTTGGTCTGCTCATTGTCCAGTAGCGGTAATGCGCTTACTCGATAAACCGATAAACATTCATCGTATCCTTGTTCCTGTGAGAAATATTACTCCTCAAATCCTACGTGTAATTCAATTTGCTCAACTTTTTGCCGATACTAACGAAGCAGCAGTTACATTATTACAGGTCTGTCCACGAAAAACTACTGATAAAGAAATTGCTTTATTTGAATCAGAACTTTCTTCATTGCTCAATCAAAGTAAATCTCGTAAAGAAGTATTAATTCAAACGATTCGTCAAGATGACGTAGCAAAAGTGATTATCAATCAAGCTAGTTCCTATGATATGTTAATGTTGCGTTCCTTTCGTCGTCGTACAGCCGGGGGATTAGCTGTTAGCGACGTGACTAGCAAAGTGCTTTCATCAGTTAGTTGTTCGCTGGTTTTGTTTGGAGAGCCTAATTCTGGATGAAAGTTGACAGTTGACAGTTGACAGTTGACAGTTCTTATTTATTTCCCCTTGTCCCCTTGTCCCCTTGTCTCCCCATCTCCCCCTCTCCCCCTCTCCATTCCTTTGCTTATCCTAACCTTTCAATCAAATGCTCCCCGACTCGTAAAGCATTGGCAATTACGGTTAAAGCGGGACTAGTTGCAGAAATGGAAGGAAAGAAACTACTATCGACAACGTAGAGATTATCTATATCGTGAGTGCGACAATTAAGATTGAGAACTGAAGTTCTAGAATCTTCCCCAAAACGACAAGTTCCCGACTGATGAGCTACTACTTGAATTGGTGTTTCACCACGAGGATAAATATTTTGTTTATTTCCATCTACAGCTTTGAGTACATCAATCCAACGGTAAATTAAACGGTCATGTGCTTCGGTGTTATTCGCTTTATAATCTATATATAATTTGGAATTATCCACACGAACGCGATTTTTTGGTGTTGGTAAATCTTCACTTTGTAACCACCAACCGATAGAACGTTTTGCTAACTGTTTTAAGCCAAATTCTGGCATTAATTTAGCGACAACGGATAAAAGTGGTGGTGATTCAGAGAAGATTACATCTTGAAGAATACCACCAGAATTTTGGATCTGACCCATGGGGTAAGCAAAACTTTCATCACCCCAATAAAAATCATTAATATAGCGAGTTCTTTGAAACAATCCAGAATTAGTATTGTTAGTAAGCTGTACTAATACCGTCATCAATTGTTTCATCAAATTACGTCCTACTAAATCCGAACTATTTGCAAGTCCTTTGGGATGTTTTTCATTAGCAGAACGTAATAGTAATGCTGCGGAATTTATTGCACCACAAGAAAGTACAATAATATTTCCCATGAACAAATAAGATTGTTCTCCAATTTTTGCTTCTACAGCTTTAACTTCTTTTCCTGAAGGATTGGTGTGTAAACATACAACTTTTGCAGAAGTTTTCAGCGTCACATTATCATGAGCTTTAATTGTAGGAGAAATTCCAGTATCTTCTGCATCAGTTCGTCCTTGTTCTCCGATTCCAATCGGAAGGTATGCTGGATGTAATCCTTGTTTGGAGATACTATTACAAATATCTTCAACTTGTGGTTCGCTATCAACTACAGAAAAAGGAAAACCTTGACTACGAGAAGGTTCGGTTAAGTCATCACCAGTTTGACCGTGGACTTGATAAAGTTTTTCAGCTTCTGTATAGTAAGGTTCAAAATCTTTGTATTTAACTTCCCATTCCGGAGAAATACCATCTTGATGCTGAACTTTTTCAAAATCCTGTTCCCGCATCCGTTGTAATACACCACTATAAATTTTGGTATTACCACCAACTGAATAGCTAGTTTGAGGATAGAAAAAGTCACCTTCTTCTTCATACCATTGTTCTGGTGCATGGAAATTTTCTTTTTTAAAAACCTCCGCATCAACTAATTGCGAACTTTCTTTTTCTAAAAATTCTCCTTGTTCTAAAACGAGAATTTTCTTTCCACTAGGTGCTAATTTACGAGCTAAAGTCCCTCCACCAGCACCAGTACCGATAATTATTACATCGTAATATTCGTCATCAATAATCATAATAAAAAGTTAAGAGTTGAGAGTTATGAGTTGAGAGTTAGGAGTTAGTACCACCGGAATTAGGAATTAGGAATTAGGAGTTAGGAGTTAAATAATTATCCCGATTACCGATTACCGATTACCGATTACCTATTTACTGCCAAACATAAAGAAGTAGAAATAAAATAATCCAAATCACATCAACAAAGTGCCAAAATAATGAAGTTGCATCTACACCGAAATGACCTTTTTCGTAATTACCAGGAATAAACGAACGAATCAGCATAGTTAACTGCAACAAAACACCACTAAAAACGTGTAAACCGTGGAAGCCAGTTAACAAGTAAAAAGTTCCACCAAATGTACCTGATGTAAAACTAAATTCTAGACTATTCCATTCAACAGCTTGCCCATATAGAAAATAACTTCCCATCGCCATTGTTAATAACCAAAATAGGCGAAAAAGCCAAACATTATGATTTTTTAAAGCTCTTTCTGCAAAATAAATCACAAAACTACTCGAAACTAGAATTACTGTATTTATGGCAGGTTCTCGAACCTCTAACCCTTCAACTCCTGCTGGTAGCCAATCTGTAGTTGTGGTTTTGTAGACTATATATCCCACAAAAAAACTTAAAAAAATCACACTTTCCGAAAGCAGAAACACAATGAAGCCAAACATACTATTGCCTTCTTCATCATGTTCGTGTGCGGCTAAAATTGCACTATTTGATAACTGTAATTCATCTTGTGCCTGTGTCATATTCTCGTTTGTAGTATTCATAATATAGGACTCAATATTGAAAATTGAAAAAAATCAATAAACCTAAGTGTTCCTTGTTGAGTGTTGACTGTTAAGAGTTCCAACTAGTAGTTTTTTTTCATTAATTCTGAGGGGTTTGTAGTGAGGATTTGTTACCTCAATTTAAGAGTTGAAACTCTTACTACAAGCTTTGATTAACCTATCATTATTAATGAAATAAACTACTAGAATCTGGGAACTCAACTAATCGCGATACGCCTCCAGCGTCTAGCTTTGCTAATCGCAATTTATCCTTGATGTGAATTCCAGTTAGAATTTGGGAACTCTTTACTGTTAACTGATTTAATTCAAATCAGCAGGGTTAGCGACTAAATCTTCAGGTGTTGATTTTCCATAACCGTAGGGTTCAGCAATCACAATTGGTAGCTGTTTTTCAAAGTTTTCCACTGGTGGCGGTGAAGAAACTAACCACTCTAAACCAATTGCTCTCCAAGGATTATCTGGTGCTTTCTTACCATCAACCCATGAACTAATCATATTAAGTAAAAACGGTAACGTAGACATTCCTAAAATAAATCCACCGATACTCGCAATCACATTCCAAAATGCAAATTCTGGATCGTAGGAAGCGACTCGACGCGGCATTCCTTGTAATCCTAAGGGATGCATGGGGAAGAAGTTGAGGTTTGCACCAATAAAGGTTAACCAAAAATGCAGCTTACCCAAACCTTCGTAATACATCCTTCCAGTCATCTTGGGGAACCAATGGTATAAGGCAGCATAAATACCCATTACCGTTGCACCATAAATTACATAATGGAAGTGTCCGACAACGAAGTAAGTATTATTAACGTGAATGTCAACAGGAACCGCAGCCAGCATGATACCAGTGATACCAGCAAAGACAAACATCGTTAATCCACCCAATGCGAATAACATTGGTGTATCAAGCCGTAACTTACCTCCCCAAACAGTTGCTACCCAAGCAAATACCTTAATTCCTGTGGGTACGGAAATCAACATTGTGGAGAACATGAACAGCATCCGCATCCAACCGGGAGTACCGCTAGCAAACATATGGTGAACCCATACCACAGCACTCAATCCAGTGATAATCAAGGATGAAACGGCTACCACCTTGTAACCAAATAGTGGTTTGCGAGCGTAAACCGGAAATATCTCCGAAAAAATTCCGAAGATAGGCAGTATAATTACGTAGACCGCAGGATGGGAATAAAACCAGAAAAAATGCTGGTACAAAACTGGGTCGCCACCCTTAGCTGGGTCAAAGAAACTAGTTCCCACGCTGAGGTCGAACAACAGCATTACCGCACCAGCAGTTAATGCAGGCAATCCAAACAATTGAATCAGCTGAGCGCTCAATACTGTCCACACATAAGCAGGCATTTTGAAAAAGCCCATTCCCGGCGCTCTCATTCGGAAAATTGTAGTAACAATATTTACCGCACCCAAAATCGAAGATACCCCCGATAATGCCACAGCTACCAGCCACAGAAACTGTCCGTTAAATAAAAGACCCGTAGGATTTTGAGTACTTACAGGTGGATAAGACCACCAACCAGATTGTGCTGGACCTCCAGGAACGAAGAAGCTCGCCATAAGTATAATTCCAAACACCGGAACCATCCAGAAGGCAAAAGCATTCAAACGAGGGAACGCCATATCTCTGGCTCCAATCATCAAAGGTACGAGGTAGTTAGCCAAACCTGCCAGTACCGGAAACGTCCACATGAACAGCATTACGGTACCGTGCATGGTAAACATGGCATTATAAACGGTGCGGTCTACCAAGTCTGATTCTGGGGTAATTAATTCGCCACGAATAATCATCGCGAAAACTCCACCAATCAGGAAAAATACGAAGGCAGTAACTATATATTGGATACCAATTACTTTATGGTCGGTACTGAAAGTAAAGTAAGTTCTCCAAGTCGTTGGAGGATGATGGTGATGTTCGTTAAGAACTTCGATGTTTTTGTCTTGAGTACTAGTCATTTCAATTTTGGATTTTGGATTTTGAATTTTGGATTGATTTAACAGAGTTAGGAGTTAGTTTTGTAGAGACGGGGCGTATTGCTACGTCTTTTGTCGCCATATATTAATGTAATGCCCAATTACCGATACCCTATGCCCAATTACCCATTACCCATTACCCATTAACTGTGATAATTGACTACAGGAGGCTCCGCAGGCTTAACTGTTGGCCAATTACTATTAATTGCTTTATCTGATTTACTCGTATATTCTGACGCTGCTTGATTGAATGCGGCAGATGGTTGGCGATTTGATGCTTCTTTTAACCACTGATGATATTTTTCCGCAGATTCTACAACGACATCAGCCTGCATTGCAGCGAAGTAAGTACCACTATACTGTGAATCCCGCAATCTATATTTACCTTCGAGGATGGGGGTGAATTCAAAGTTGATTGTTTCACCGGGGATCACGTCTTGCTTGACGCGAAATGCAGGAATATAAAAACCATGTATCACATCCTGTGATTGCAGTGTTAGATAAGCACGCTCGTTGACTGGTAAGTGCAATTCGGTACTACTAATCTTTGCTTGAGGATAGTCAAAAATCCAAGCCCATTGTTTAGCTGTAACTTCTATTCTTTGAGGCTTTTCAACTGTTTCTGATGCTTGTGAAATTGGCTGGGCATTAGCCGATTTCATTCCCATGGACATATGGTGATGTTCCATTGGACCGAGAATTGACATTTGGTCATAAATTTGGTAACTATAAACTCCAATCCAAATCACTAACACAAATGGAATTGCTGTCCAGATAACTTCTAAAGTAATATTACCTTCAATCGGCGGACCATCGCTAACGTCATATTTACTCGCACGACTGAAAATAACCGAATACAATAGCGCACCTGTAACTCCCAAAAAGATAAATGCACCGATTGTTACTAAAAAGCTGAATAAATCATCTATTAATAGAGATTCACTTGCAGCTTGTGGAGGAAGCCAAGAATAAGCTTGTTGTCCAATCCATAAACTAACAATAGCTAGAATAATAGCACTGATAATTATTGATATAATCTCGCGTCTTTTCATAAGTAACAAATAGTTGATGGTTGTTAGTTGATAGTGGTTAGTTGATAGTGGTTAGTGCTTAGTTGGTAATTGGTAATTCGTAATTGGTAATTTGTAACTACTCCCTATTCCCTATTCCCTATTCCCTATTTATTTACTTCAATAAAACATTAGGATCTTGTCCCAATCGCAGTAAATTATCTGCTGTATTATGTATACCAAATTCACCAGCCATATGCGCTCCTAATGTTCCGTGGAGGTACATAATAAACATGATGAATAATCCAACAGCTAAATAACTCCACTGGACTTGTAAAGCCCTATCCTTACGCCATTTGTAACGCTGAAATCCACGCCATACTGTCATTCCCACAATCAGCGTTAATAATACAACCCCTCCGACACCATGCCAAAGCATTGTTTCCATTCCTCCCAATCCCCAAGCACTTTTTACATCAGTTTGGGTTTGCGCTAACATGATTTCGTAGAAACCTGCTGCAACTGTAAAAAATGTAATGATTGCCGAAGCCAGCATATTATACCAGCCCACATCAAAAAAGCTCGAACGAGTAGCTTTGATTGCTAAAAATTTGAAGACTGGTTTTTCTAATGTGAAAAATACACCAACTATATCAAAGGCAATAGCAATAATAAATAATCCCAATGTTAGATGCACTAAATTAGGATGAATTGGGATAGTATAAGGTAATCCATTTGCTCCTAAATCTAACTGTTGAATAAGTTCTGAATTCATTACAAAATCCCCTCTTTGATAGCTTCTACCACTGGAGTTGTATGTAGTCCATAAACCCAAACTAGCTTGTCTCCAAGATAGACTTGAACACACACTAACATTGTTAAAAGAAGTCCTACTCCTAAATAAGAAATTGGTATTGTTTTAGAGTCGCGCAAACGAATTACATACCGCCAACTTGTAATTGCAGCAATAATTCCTGAAAGTGACCAACCTATTATGGTATGTAAATTTAGTACTGGTTCAACTGCATCATAAGCTAATGCTAAACCCGCCTCAATCTGACCAAAAATAATTGCAATAAAGATGGAAATTGTCGCAAAAAACATATTCCACCAACTTACTTCAAAAAGTCGATAATTTTTAGTAAAATAACCTATTACATCGCACAGGAAAGCAAACAAAACCATCGCAATCACAAAATGCACCACGATAGGATGGATGGTATCTGGATAAGGTAAGTTATGCTCGTTTAAAGCCGGAAGAAGATTCTCAAACATTGTATTTCTCTTTACATTTTTAGCAAACTAGTCGCTAAATGCTTGCGCTTCAATATTAGCAATAATATGTTAGGTTTTGTAATGTTTCTTCACTGTATTTAATCACACAAAAATGATTATATTTTAATATTTGTGGAGTAATTTTTGTTCTGTATTTTTATCTGAACACAAAAAATACTTAGTATGACAATTTGTCATAATTAAACAAGAGCAAAATATATAGTTTGATTTTATTTTTACAATTTTAAATTTAGCTTGTGTTAGCTTGAGCAATTCTGCTCTAAAAAAACTATTATCAGTTAAATCTGTTCGCTAAACATTTTGGTTTAAATTAAATTAAATTAAAGTAAATTAAATTAAAGTTAAATTTGATTTAAAGAAATCGGGTTTTAATGATAAATATCTGTAATAACAGAAAATAGTCATAAAAACCCGACTTCTGAAAACGACAAAAAATGTAAATTCCAATTCGATTATTTATCAGGTAGATGCCAGCAAATTCAAACCAATAACTAAACCATTTGCTTATTTTGATATTTTGTTAAATCTGCCGGTGCTAATACACCCTCTTCTGTAATAATTGCTGTAATTAATTCTGCTGGAGTCACATCAAAAGCCGGATTATAATAATTTACACCTTCTGGAGTTAGGATAGTTTCTCCTACTTGGTAAATCTCCGCCGAATTACGTTCCTCAATCGGAATTTGTCTACCGTCAGTAATGGAAAAATCAACCGTAGAAAGAGGTGCAGCCACAAAAAACGGCACATTATGAGCTTTGGCAACAATTGCCAAACTATAAGTACCAATTTTATTCGCAGCATCACCATTTGCCGCAATTCTGTCAGCACCGACAACCACAGCATGAATTAAATTCTGTTTCATGCAGTGCGCCGCCATACTATCAGTAATTAAAGTTACCGGAATACCTTCTTGAACACATTCCCAGGTAGTGAGTTTAGCACCTTGTAATCTCGGACGAGTTTCATCCGCGAACAGTCTTTCTAAACGTCCTTCTCGCCAAGCCGAACGTACTACACCCAAAGCCGTACCATAACCCGCAGTCGCCAATCCACCAGCATTACAGTGAGTTAGTAAAGTCAACTTTTCTGGTGTTTCTGGTAAAACCGACAAACCGCGATCGCCAATTCTATGACAAGTTTGCAAGTCTTCATGATGAATCGCGTGGGCAGTTTCGAGCAGAGTTTGTTTAATTTCTTCTACTGAACCGATTGTTTCATAAGTAGCCTTGAGCATACGTGAAATTGCCCAAAATAAATTAACTGCTGTCGGACGAGTCTCGCGCAGCATTTGGGCGACTTGTTCTAAGTGTTGGATAAACTCATGGCGGTTACTTGTTTCAATTTCCCGCGCTCCCAGATATATACCATATGCAGCAGCAATTCCGATTGCAGGCGCACCACGGACAATCATAGTCTTGATTGCCTGAGCCATATCTTGACTGCGGTGAATTTCCACGTAGGAATATTCCGCAGGTAAACGAGTTTGGTCGATTAAAGAAACCGAATTATTTTGCCAAATTACAGGATATACGAGATTATTTTGCGACATCTTACCTTGAGATGGGAATGGGTAATTGGTAATTGGTAATGGGTAATGGGGTTAGAATTTGGTTTTATAACTCCTGACTCCTGACTCCTCACTCTTAACTCCTAACTATTTCCCATGCCCAATACCCAATTACCAATCAATTGTAATTAAATTACAGCAGATGGTTGATTGCTGAAGAAAGCTGTTAAAACTCTTTGAGCAATCTGGGGACTAGTTAAACCTAATTCTGCCTTACTTTCATCGGGTTTAGCATGATCAACTAAAACATCCGGTACACCGAAACGTTTTATGGGTACTAAAATATCGGCATCTAATAGCGCTTCTGCAACCGCAGAACCAAAACCACCCATTAAACAACCTTCTTCTAAAGTCACGACTCGCTTGATTTCTCTTGCGAGGGGGAACATTAGTTCCGTATCCAAAGGCTTACAGAAACGAGCATTAATGACGGTGGCTTCAATACCATGTTCGCTGAGAATTTCCGCTGCTTGTAGCGTTGAGTTCACCATCGAACCGTAACCGATCATTAATACATCATCGCCGTTACGGAGAATTTCGCCTTTGCCAATTTCCAAAGGTTCCCAACCTTCTTCCATTAACGGTACACCATAACCATTACCACGAGGGAAACGCATCGCGATCGGACCTTGGGTATAGTTAACACCCGTGACTGTCATGCGCTGAAGTTCAGCTTCATCTTTGGGTGCCATCATCACCATATTCGGAATGCAGCGCATATAAGCAATATCGTACATTCCTTGATGGGTGGGACCATCATCACCGACAATTCCCGCTCGATCTAAACAGAAAAATACGGGTAAATTTTGGATACAAACATCGTGAATGATTTGATCGTAGCCACGCTGTAAAAATGTCGAATAAATATCGGCAACAGGACGCATCCCTTCAGCAGCTAATGCAGCAGCGAGGGTAACAGCGTGTTGCTCGGCAATTCCTACGTCGATATATTGTTTGGGTAACTTGGCTTGTAGTTTATCCAAACAAGTGCCTGTAGCCATTGCGGCGGTAATACCGACGATTTTTGGGTTTTGTTCGGCAAGTTTTACTAAAGTATGAGCAAAAACTTTTGAGTATTTAGGTGGTTTGGGCGTACTTGAAGGAATCGCTTTACCCGTTGTTAAATTAAACGGACTTTGGGCATGATAGCCTACTTTGTCTTTTTCAGCGATTTCATAACCCTTACCCTTCGTAGTCGCCACATGAACTAAAACTGGTCCGGGTATTTTATGCGCTTGCTTGAAAGTTGCAATTAAATCTTCTAAATTATGACCATCAACTGGTCCCATGTAGGTGAAGCCGAGTTCTTCAAACACCGCTCCTACCTTGGGAACCGCTAACCGCTTCATTCCTTCTTTGATGCGTTCGAGTTCCGGTGTCAGAGACTCACCCACAAAAGGCAGTTGCTTAACCTGTTCCTCTAAATTATCCTTAATAAACTGCATCGGCGGAGACAACCGCATTTTATTTAAATAACGAGGAATTGCGCCGACGTTAGGAGATATTGACATTTCGTTGTCATTGAGGACAACTAACAAATTAGTATTAGGCAAATGCCCCGCGTGATTGATAGCTTCCAAAGCCATACCACCAGTCAAGGCTCCATCGCCGATAATTGCAGCGACTTTAAAATTTTCTCCCTTCATATCTCGTGCCAACGCCATTCCTAGCCCCGCTGAAATGCTAGTAGAAGCGTGTCCGGCACCAAAATGGTCAAATTTATTCTCACAGCGCTTTAAATAGCCTGCAACTCCATCCTTTTGTCGTAAGGTGTGGAAATGATTGTAACGTCCTGTAATCAATTTGTGGGGATATGCTTGGTGTCCCACATCCCAAATAACTTTATCTCGATCTAAATCCAGAGTTTGATAAAGTCCTAACGTTAATTCTACGACACCCAACCCAGGACCAAGATGTCCTCCGGTTGCAGCTACCGTTTGTAAATGTTTGTCTCGAATTTGACGAGCAATTTGCTGTAGTTGCCGAATCGATAACCCGTGCAACTGATTCGGATGAGTAATTTCACTCAGGTGCATATTTACTGGGTTTTCCTCTCTACAATTATTTGTATATTGATTGTCCCACGGGAATGTCAATTTGGGGGAGATGGGGAGACAAGGGGATGGGCGCAATTTTAAAGAATAAACGCAAAATTATTGTAGAGACGTAGCAATACGCCCCGTCTTCTTTATCTGTATGATTCAGCAACACCGTTAAATAAGAACAATCAAAACTTCGGCTGCGGATTTACGGAACCTCCGGGAACTACTGGTGTATTGGGTTGTTGCTGCTGTCTTTCTAGATATTCACTCAACACTGAAGCGATATCTCCACGAGTCATGGGTTTGAGGGGATTCAGTTGACTTTGGGTATCGTTGATCAATCCTTCAGCGACAACGGTGGCAATTGCTCTTCTTGCCCAATCGGGAATTGATTCTACATCTGAATAGGTCGAAAGTATATCAGTGACTGTATCATCGGAAAACTGAAATACACCGTAAGCTTGAGCAAATATTGCTAAACCTTCGGCTCTGGTAACTCTTTGATTGGGGAAAAATAAATTTCCTCGATAGCCTCTCATGATGTCAGTTTTCAAAACTGTTTGAATATCTTTATATGCCCAATGAGAAGATGGAACATCCGCAACTTTTACATCTTCTGCTGGAACATTTCTTCTATCAAGTCTAAACGTTTTTACCATAATCGTGGCTAATTCAGCGCGACTAACTAATCTTTCTGGGTGAAAATTACCATCTGAAAAATTACTCATTAAGTTGGCTGCTACCACTCGTTTAATAGCATTAGATGATTGCGGTAAATCTTGCGGTTGTTCCTCTTCAATATTTACCAAATTGGGTTTTTGTTCGGTATTTTGCTCTTGTTGAGCATAAGCATTTGTGGGAAACCCTTGTATTAAAAAGATTAATGAAAGCGTACTGATAAATTTACCCATGATTCCAATTGTTGTTAAAATGCTACCAATTTTAACTGACAATAAATTTAGCTCTGTGGTTTCGTTATTTTCGTAGTTTTTCTGAGTATTCTTCCACCTACAATATCAGGATTGCTGATGGAAATTATCAAATTTTGCCCCTTGACCGATACTATGTAGTAAGGAAGGCGTTTTATGAAGAGGAGTTTCGGGAATGACCGCAACAGCAGACCCTGTACAGTTGATGAAGCAAGAAGTCGGTAAAGCCGCTGCAAATTTAGTAAAATCGGGTTCTATCGTCGGATTGGGAACTGGTTCAACCACCGCTTTTACGATTCAATTTCTTGGCGATCGCCTTAAATCTGGTGAGCTAACAGATATTGTGGGTATCCCTACATCTTTTCAATCGGAAGTTTTAGCTAAGCAATATGGCGTACCTTTAACCACTTTAGACGCGATCGACCATATTGATATTGCGATCGATGGCGCAGATGAGGTAGATCCCAATAAAAACTTAATTAAAGGTGGTGGTGCTGCACATACCCGCGAAAAAGTGGTAGACTATCTCGCCAATCAGTTTATCGTAGTTGTAGATAGCGGTAAATTAGTTAAGCGCTTAGGTGAAACTTTTGCGGTTCCTGTGGAAATCATCCCCATGGCAATTACCCCCGCCATGCAAGCTATTACCAAACTCGGTGGTAAACCAGAAATACGTATGGGTGTAAAAAAAGCAGGTCCCGTAATTACCGACCAAGGTAACATGGTGGTTGATGTCAGATTTGATAACATTAGCGACCCAGAAAACCTCGAAAAAACACTGAATAATATTCCCGGTGTTTTAGAAAATGGTATTTTCGTCAATTGTGTAGATAAAGTTTTAATTGGCGAAGTTAAAGATCATAAACCTGTTGTTCGGGAGATGTAGATTTTTCCCCGACTGGTTCTGGTTATTCCGATCAATCAGTTTTTAATAATTTTGAGGGGTTTGTTCGTCTACCGACGTGCTGTAGAGACGTTATACATAACGTCTCTAGACAATTTTGGCAAAAACGAACCATCCATAATTAATGTGGTGGACTACTAGTAGTACTCCCTGCTCCCTTAATAATAAGTTTCAAATTGACATTGTTTTAACATCCTCCTTTAGGTATATATTTACGTAATTCACGGATTTTTTTTCAACCCTTCATGTTTGTTTATTAAGAAATATTTCCATAAAATGAGAATAGGTGACAAAATTGATCAAATATTGAATTCCTATGCCAGACACTTTAACAAAACTGACTTATCAAACCTTTCAGCAGGGTAAAAGCATTTTTGGTTTAGCTCACAAAACCCTAAGTACGCAGCTAATGAAAGCTTTATCTCCAGTAGAGAAGAAAGTAACACCGATTCCAACGGAGTTATTGCTGAAATTACGGGAGCGTTTCAATAATTTATTAGAAGTTGACTGGGAAGATGCGGAAAAAGGTGTATATCCCAAAAGTCTGCTTTTTGATAATCCTTGGGAGGACTTTTTTGTTTACTATCCACAACTATGGATGGATTTACCCCAAATTTGGCACAGAGCTAAGTCCGAGAAATATAAAGAATTTTCTGAAAATATAGATACGACATATTATCCCCAATATTATGTGCAGAATTTCCATCATCAAACTGATGGTTATTTGAGCGAATTATCTGCTAATCTGTACGATCTACAGGTAGAAATTCTGTTTAATGGTGCTGCTGATGCAATGCGACGCAGAATTTTGGCTCCATTAAAAGATGGGTTAAAAGTATTTGCTGATGTACCACCACCTCAACAACGTATTTTAGATGTAGCTTGCGGTACCGGGCGCACGTTGAAGATGATACGAGCAGCTTTACCCCAAACGTCGCTGTTTGGTACGGATTTGTCACCAACCTATTTACGGAAAGCGAATCAACTACTATCGGAAATTCCCGGAGAATTACCGCAACTGTTACAAGCTAATGCTGAAGAGTTGCCTTATTTAGAGAACTACTTCCATGCTGTAACTTGTGTATTTCTGTTCCATGAATTACCAGCAGTCATACGTCAACGAATAATTAATGAAGCTTTCCGAGTCACAAAACCGGGTGGAACCTTTATTATTTGTGATTCAGTTCAGTTGAGTGATTCACCAGAAGTTGAACCTGCAATGCACAATTTCTATGAAACTTTCCATGAACCTTATTATCGAAATTACATGACAGATAATTTAGTGGAACGTTTGGAAAAAGCTGGTTTTGAAAACGTTGAAATCCAGGTTCATCACATGAGTAAATATTTGATTGCTCGTAAACCCTTACTATAGGTTTTTGTTGATTAATCAATAATCCATGTAGAGACGTAGCATTGCTACGTCTTTATAAGTTTTAAGTGTAGTGAAAAAGCCTTTTTTTATTAAATAAAAGCAAAAACTAGAGACTAATGTTGCCTCTAGCTTTAAATGTAAAAACACGATACATAATATACAGATGAGCCGATTAAAACAAACTTACAACCGAGTAAAATAACTGAGTAATCTTGATTTTCCGCTGGAGAGCTTAAATAAAGTTACTTGTTAATTATGGTTATTTGACTTATATAGAGAAACTCAAAAAATCTAACCTCCCGACAGCAGATATTATCTGCTCAATTAATCAGAAAGCAGTTGCAGAAAATCTAAGCAACATAAATTCTCGTTGGTTTATCCTCCATAAGCATATTTAGATTAGATATTCTGCAAAGCGATTGCACAAATCATACTCTAAAAAATATGAAGACAAATTGAGCATAAAACAATCAGTGGTAGAAGTGCGGGAGGAAAATTTTTCTTTGAGAAGCGGATGATGCTATAGACAGTCGATATAGGTATTTGATACTTGAGGTTTGACTGGCTATTTATACAGACAGACGGAAATAAAATAATAACGAACAATTATCTAACAACGTCGTGTTGCAAAAATTATATCTGCACGAAGTGCAAAAGGTAAATGGTGGTTTTTAACACCCTAAAAGCGAGACTTGAATGTACTTGAGATAACACGACTAACTGGTTCTATGCGTTGCATTCTTAGTAGAGATAAAGCAGAATTAAGCACGAATGGAATATTCTACAAACTCTCTGCGCCCACTACCTCTATGAGGTGCTTTCGGATTGTTTGAATTAGTTCTACTTAATAGTAATTCTTGTTCTCCGGAGTTAGAAAACATTTGATTTACTAAAGTATCTTCAATTCCTTGGAAGGTAACAGCTAAGGAGCCGAATACAAAACTTGTAACTAAAAGTGAAATGGCTGTACGCATAGTAGATGTCTATTTTTGAACTATCCACTTCACTAGTACTTAGTTTGAAATACTGCATCCGGATAATTTACTGAATAGTATTTTTTTTTACTCATATTTTTTTAGCAATCTTCATGAGTGAGATGTTCTACTAATAACCAGTTACCAGCATGATATATGTGACCCCCTATAGTTATATTTTCTTTATTTGACAAGGATTGTAGGGCTAAATTTATATTGGAGTTTAAAGTTACAAGCTGGTAAATATATCCTTTGAGTATAATTAGAATCGTAATCTTAAACCTGTAATCTTGCTGATGTATACGCTGAAAAATCCCTTGATAACAGTGACTATTGCGTAGCTGTACTGTATTATTGCCACCGTATGAGTACTGATGATAAAATGTATTTTGATAATTACCACTAGCAGGATAACTATCTAAATTGTCTAAATAATACAGTTGCTTGATTAATCAATCTGGATGATTTGGTAGTAAATTGAACAACTTAACGATTGCTGCTGGTGCTTGTAGATTATTTAAGTTTGTTACTTCATATCTTGCACCATAGAAACCTATCGTTAAAATAATTACTAATTGTTTGACTTTATTTTTACCTGCCTGGGACTGCAAGTCCCAGTCTGATAACATAAGTCCATTAAAATGGACTAAAATATTACAGCTTTAAGTTAGTTATATTTTTATTTATATTTTTGGCGTTGCTGAATCCGGGTATGAATTTAGATATAGAGACGCGATACTATGAGCGTCTCTACAAGTGTTGCGGTTTTCCAATCAACCCGTTTCATATATCCAATCAGCAACGCCATATTTTTGATGATTTAGCTAATTATACGGCTCTGTGCAAGATATAAGTTACCCCAAAATAATACTGATAATAAAAAGCATCGTAATTATCCCTCTCATCAGAAAACGGTTATATGAAAACAAACGATGAATATTAACAAATAAAACACTACCAAAACCGACACTTTTTTTGTACTTCCAAAAATAATACGCAGCCTAATAAAGATAAAATAAAAGTTAATCCGACAATAACAGTCAATAAAATAATTCGACGTAGTTTTTGGTTTTCTTGTTCGCGCTTCTGTCGTTTTTCATCTTCGCGTTTCTGTCGTTTTTCATCTTCGCGTTTTTGTTCTTCTCGATATTTTTGACTTTCTTTGATAAACTTAAGAGGGTGCGTGACCCGAAACCAGGATTAAAAACCAAAAAAGTAGAGGAGCATCTAGCATCCGATCTTCCCCATCAAAATATAGGTTCTCTTAATTGAACTAATCCAATAAATTGAGCGCACGTTCAAGAAGTTGAACGGCTTAAGAGTTCCCTTTCCTGAGATTTACTAGTATTCCAGTCCGAGATTCCTTTGAAATTTGCTCCAGTCGGATAATAAGTCTTTTGGTCTAAAAGTTTATTTTCAGCCGTTTTGAGTACGTAAATTAAACTTAGTTAGATGTATATAAAAAACATGACTATACTGAAAAGTATCGTTATACTATGCTTGTATTGTGTTGTAACCCTACTAGCTAAACTATTGCTGCTAGTAAGAGTTTTACTTTTTTTATCAAAAGTTGAATTTGATAAGTAATTTATTACAACAATATTACTACGTAAAAACTCTGTTGGAGAACTATGAAATTATTCAGACGTGTTCTTGTAGTTGAAGATGATGTGAAGTTTTGGAAATCACGTATTCCAAGACTACTTCCAGATACGGACTGGCAGATTCAATTTGTCAGCACGGTTGATAAGGCAAAGCAAACATTCCAAGATGACTGTAATTTTGATTTGCTCATTGTAGACTATCAGCTTAATTCGGGAACAGGGCAAGAGTTCCTAGAATTTGTCAGGAAGATTGATGTAAACATCCCGATATTAATATTTTCAGATGAACCAAGTAACAAGACTTTTGATATCAGAGATGTAGAAACTTATAAGACGCTTCCTTTTATTGATAAAAATAATTGTCTTGCTAATCCGGAAAAGGCTGCTGCAATAATTAAAGCAGAATATGAAAAATATATGGCTGTAATGTGTACTCCGCAAATCCAGAGTGAGTATGGACAGTTGCGGACGGTTTTAGTACACACACCATTTGAAGAAATGGAGCAAATTGAGCCAAATGACCCTTGGTATTTAATAGACTCTCGTCCTGCTCTACATCTAGCTCAGGAACAGCACATTGGTTTTATTAAAGCAATTAAAGAAAATAGCTTGCGTCCCATAGTTTTGGATATTGGGCTTTTGTTGTATGACGTGCTGAAGTCTCTCAAAGGTTGGGAACTGCAACAGGTAGTAGAGAATATCCTGTTCAGTCACGGATTTCAGATTTTAACAAAGCGCTGTGCTAAATACAACCTGGAATTAAGCCCCTTGTTACGAGAGAAAGTTGATGAAATTTGCAGTAATGACCCACAAACAATAACAAAAGTGCTGTTATGCGGTTTGAATATAGCTGACTTACTTGGGGAAGATGCCGAGCATCCAATGCGAAAACAGCGAGATTGTCAAATTATTGCACCCGTGCCTAATTTGTATTTTATGCGCGACCCTGGTTTTGTTTTAGGTGAATCTTTTGTACTATCTAGAATGTATTGGAATGTACGGCGCCGGGAACCTTCAATTCTCCATACAGTGCTGAATTATCACCCATTTTTTAAAAATGCCAAATCCCAGGCTATCGACTGGAATTTAGATTCAGGGGAAGAGTTTTTTATAGAGGGTGGGGACGTAATGGCTATAAGTCCGAATAATTATGCTATTGCCTTAAGTGAACGAACTAGCCGGCAAGCTGTCAGAAAGGTTGCTTTTGAACTGCTAAAAAGGGGAGCAGAGCGAATTTTTCAACCAACAATTCCTGTTAAGCGAGCTTTTATCCACTTAGATACTGTCTGCTCTATTGTTGGTCCAGACTATGTTGTGGCTCATCCCGAAGCAGTAAAAGCCTATGCAAATACTCTCTGCTGGACTCATAAGACATTTGAATCCAATGATGAACCGGAATCTATAAATACGGATTTTATTCGCGTTCTCCAAAATCATTTCAACAAAAAGATTATTGAAGTGACCGATCCTTCCGAGCAATTTGATGATGCGGTAAACGTTTTGATGATTAAACCTGATACAGCAGTTGCTTATGATCGGAACCCAAAAGCAAACAAAGCTTTAAGAAAACATGGAATTCAGGTTATAGAGTTTTCTGGTTCTGATTTAGTAGTGGGTCGTGGTGGTGCCAGATGTATGACCATGCCTATTCGCCGTGATTAAAAAATTTTTATTTAACGATTGTAAAAATAGGAAAAGCCAAATGAGTGAACAACTCGATGCTCGTTTAAAACTAGTTACCGAAACAGGTATAGCACCAGAGAATGGTTTTTATGTAACCAGTATTTATCCTATTGAGGTGCGCGTTAACGGTCAGTGGCTATTGGTAAAAAATCAGCGTATGGATGCGACGATTGTAGTAATTAAAACAGCTACTAGTTTTGTGCCTGAATGTAAAATTCTACGGGATTTACAGATTGGAGAGTTGGTAGTTATTGGTTCAAATGGTGTCCGAGAACTGCAAAAACACGCAACCCAGGAACACGAAGAATTCAGCTTTATGTCGGCGGATGTCTCCAGCGAGCGGCGTGTGGAATTGGTTGTTAAACAACTAGCACAGAAACTTTCGCAAATTCGAGATGAGGATGGTAAAGTAGTTGTTGTAGCAGGCCCGGTGATTATTCATACAGGTGCTGGCGGATATTTAGCGTGGTTAATTCGCTCTGGCTATGTGCAGGCTTTACTAGGGGGTAATGCAATTGCTGTTCACGATATTGAACAGAACCTGTTAGGCACATCTTTAGGCGTTGATTTAGAAAAGGGAGTAGGGGTACAAGGTGGACATAGACATCACCTCCAAGCTATTAACCAAATTCGTCAATGTGGTAGCACCGCTCGTGCTGTGGAGCTAGGGATTCTCAAAAGTGGTGTTATGTACGAGTGCGTAACACAAGGCATTCCCTACTGTTTGGCAGGTTCGATTCGTGATGATGGGCCATTACCTGAAACCGAGATGGATTTAATTAAAGCCCAAACTGAATATGCTCGGTTGCTCCAGGGTGCAAGCATGGTTTTAATGCTGTCATCAATGTTGCATTCGATTGCTGTAGGGAATATGACACCTGCTGGAGTTGAAATGATTTGTGTCGATATTAATCCATCTGTAGTCACAAAGTTAAGCGATCGCGGTTCCCTTGAATCTCTAGGTGTAGTTACTGATGTGGGCTTATTCCTTAGCCTGTTAGTGCGCTATTTAGACAAGTAAGAAGGAGATTACAATGATTGAACCAGTTCTAACCCCCGGACAAAAAAGATATCAAGAATTGTTAGCCAAGACTGCCGAAATCCATCGTGCCAATCTCAAAAAATTGCTAGAACATCGTTTGTTTAAAGCAAAAGCTGAAGGAAATCAAAATTTGATTTACCAGCTAGAAGAAGAATTTAATTCTTTAAAATAACTTATACCATTAACTACAGTATCTATTCAATATATAATTTTTTGGAAATAACTGTGGAATACCAAAAATCCTCTCATCCGCTACAGCAAATTAGTACTGGAGAAATTCTTTCTATCCATGCCTACACATTTACGGGTTCCACTTCTGGAGCAACTATTTATCTTCAAGCAAACTTGCATGGTCCAGAAATACTAGGAACAGCAATTTTGGGAAAATTAATTACTCGTCTTGAACAAGCGAATGATATTCCAGGAAAAGTTATCATCGTGCCCTGTGCTAATCCAATTGGCGTAAATGCTGTTGGATATAATGCTCTCGTAGGAAGATGGAATTTACATAATGGAACTAATTGGAATCGAATTTTTACAAATCATCTAGCCTGGAAAAATTTGGAGGAACAGAAAAACTATTATCAGTCAAAATTGACGCAATCAAACCTATCTATTGAAAAAAAGTTAGGAGCTACATTAAAACTATTAAGTTGGGAAGCTACTCATGTCATTGATATTCATACAGCTGGTTCTCAAAGCGTACCTCATCTGTTTACATTTGAAGACAGTAGTCAAATATTTTCATACTTGGGGTCTAAAGTCCATTTGATTCTTACCAAAGAGTATGCTAGTGGAGCTTTTGATGAATCTCATGTACTTCCATTTATTGATACATTACCCAAAGATATAATACCCAAGGTTTGTACATGGGAAGTGCATAATCACAGTGAGATTGATAACTCAGTGGTATTAGAAAGATTTCAACAATTATGGAATTGCTTAAGTTATATTTGGGGCAATGAAAAAAAGCTAGAGATGCATGAACCCTCTATGTTTCTCGCTAACAATGCTACTCATCTTGTTGCTCCAGTAGCTGGCTATTACTCATGGCAGAAGCAAATTGGTACGAATATTAAAATTGATGAAGTCTATGCAACTGTATACCAACCTTGGCACAACCAAACTTTGTCGATAAAAGCTGAACGTGAATTTATCTTACTTGGTAAATATGGGATTGATGCTATTGCTGAGGGTGAACAAATTGGCTGGATTGTCTATCTTTAATAAGCAAATATTCAAGTTTATCAGTTTGCCCGTTGTCAATGAAACTTATTTATTCCCAATAACATCTTTGCATAGGCGCGAAATTAAACACTGAGTCCCAAAGGGACTCGTGTTATTCCTATTTGTCTCTTAAAATAATTCAGCTATCATGCACCTAACTCCTCCTCCCCCATATGTTTCTATATTTGGAATAGGAACATGAACAAGATTGCCAAACGTAGATAACAAATCTTTTTGTTGATGATTCAAAGCGTTAAAAGACCTTGTTGACAAAGCTACCAATGGAATATTATTTTTTGTATTAAGCTGAATTATATTTCCACAAAAATCGAATACTTGTTCTAAGGTTATTGTTATGAGAGTTTTTCCAGAGCTAGATATATTATCTCTTACTATCTCCCATTCTTTTATATTTGTAATTGCATCTTTGCATACTAAAGCAAATTTGTCACCGATCGACATGATAACATTAGTATGGTAAATTGGATTTCCAGCTTTATCAGAAGCACTAAATATAACTGGCTTATAATTTAACAAACTAGCTAACTTCAAAATTAAGTCTTTATTAGACCTTTTTGAAAGAGATGAATAGACTATCTTATTTATTCTATCAAAAATTAAGCTACCTGTTCCTTCAAGAAAAATATCTCTTATTTCATAGTGAGATAAATCTATTAATAATGGATATTGTAGCCTCAAAAAATTAATTATATCCTCTCTTCTCTCTTTCCTTCTGATAGAAGACATTAATGGATATATAATTAAAGTTTCATCGAAATGAGTTGAAAACCAATTATTAGGAAAGATAGAATCAGGAGAATTATTTTCACTTAAATCTTTAAAATCTAATATATCTATACCTAACTTGATTAAAGTTTGCTTTAATAATTTATACTCATTAATTACTAATTCATTTAGCTTTTTATCATTCGCTTGACTTTGAAATTTATTGTCGATTAAAGTTTCTGGATTTGAGAAGAAATTACTAGGTTCAATCATTAAGACTTTATTTGTTATCTGCATAGTCTGATTTTTTCACACTAATTTAAGTACATAATAACCTAGGCTAATTAAGTAGAAATTATGATTTTTTTAAAAATTATTTTTTTTTATAAAATATTAAAAGATGAGCTATATGCCACTATTAATGCTTATTATTTATGATTGAGTAATTAATCTGATAGCAGTTTATTTAAATAATTTTTATATGTTCCTTTTCACCATGAAAACATCGCCCAAAGAATATTAAATCTAAAACAATATTTTGTATTGTCGTGAAATTAATTTAAGTAAGTGGGTCAAATTAAATATAAAACCTCACCCTCAATCCCTCTCCTAATATACGGAGAGGGAGCAGTACGGCAGGGTGAGGTTTTATCTTATATTTAATTACGCCTACCTACTTAATGGGTAGTTATATCTATTCCTAAGAAAATCTATCGGTAGTAGTTTCAGAAGCTGTAACTCCATCTGAAGATACTTACAAAATACTTATTTATCCAGTTAAAAGTTAAGAGGACGGGAGTTGAAAGTTAGGAGTTAGAAGTTAAGAATTATAACCTTTGACCTTTAACCTTTGACCTCTAACCTATTCCCTACTTTTAACTAAATGACTATTCCGATTTTTATAGTTATCTTATTAGCTTTCTATCTCGCTTGGAACCTGGGAGCAAATGACGTTGCTAATGCAATGGGTACTTCGGTAGGTTCTAAAGCCGTTACTTTAAAACAGGCTTTGATAATTGCAGGAATATTAGAATTTAGCGGCGCTGTTTTATTCGGAAATAAAGTATCCCAAACTTTAGTAACCGAAGTCAGTAATCCGGCTTTATTTGCGGATGTACCCCAAGTTTTTGCGACTGGAATGTTTTCAGTATTATTAGCTAGTGCTTTGTGGTTGCAAATTGCCACATCGCGGGGTTTACCAGTTTCATCTTCTCATGCGGTTGTTGGTGCGATCGCTGGTTTTTGCATTACTGCTGCTGGATTTGGGGCAATTGAATGGTCATCAATTGGAATAATTACTCTGGGATGGATTATTGCACCAGTTATCAGCGGTTGTATTGCTGCTTTGTTTTACAGTCAAATTAAACGCTGGATTTTAGACCAACCGCAGCAATTGCGACAGTTAAATGAGTGGATTCCCTGGTTAAGTGCATTGTTGTTGGGAGTATTCGGAGTCATCGTGCTACCAAAAGCAACTCAACCGCTAGCAACTTTTTTGATTGAGCAAGTTGGTTTGAAATTACCGTCTCATGACATTCCACTTTTTATCGGTACAACCGCAGCGGTGGGATTGACAGTTTATAGTTGGCGAGAGTTGGATTTAGGGACAAGGAGACAAGGTGATGGGGAGATGGGGGGAGAAACTTTTTTAAAATCCTCAATCCAAAATCTAAAATCTAAAATCCAAAATCCAGTTGAGCGTATATTCGCTAAGTTCCAATTGCTGAGTGCTTGTTTTGTTGCGTTTGCTCACGGTTCTAATGATGTGGGAAATGCGATTGCTCCTTTGGCTGCCATAACTTATGTTAATCGCACCGGAAAAGTCCCCATTTACGATTTAGATATTCCCCTATGGATTTTGGTAATTGGTGGTACTGGGATTGTGTTTGGTTTGGCGGTTTGGGGTAAAAAAGTGATTGCGACTATCGGTGAAAGTATTATTACTTTGCAACCAAGCAGCGGGTTTTGTGCGGAACTCGCAACCGCTACAACGGTAATTATTGCATCTCGTTTGGGTTTACCCGTTTCCACTTCTCACGCCCTTGTGGGTGGTGTAGTGGGTATTGGCATAATTAAAGATATTAAATCAGTGCAATTCAAAACTTTACAAGGAATTGCAGCTGCTTGGATTGTTACGCTTCCGGTGAGTGCAGTTTTAAGCGCAGTGATTTTTAGTTTGGTTCGTCTTGTTTGGTAGTGTATTTACAAATTACTTTTACCAACCGGACGTTGACCATCTATATTCAACATATGGTCAATTTCTAAATCGCTTGGATCAACCGGACGTTGACCATCTTCATTTATCATTTGCGAATCTTCAAAATTGCTCTTGGCTATTGGGCGTTCACCATCTACATTAAAGGTTTCTTCTACTTCAAAACTACTTTTAGCAACAGGGCGTACACCATCTTCGTTAAAAGTATGGTCAATTTCTAAATCGCTTGGATCTACAGGGCGATCGTTGTGTATATTATCAACTATCTCACCTTGATTGCGATCGCTCTTAGCAATCGGACGCTGATTTTCGACATTAAAGGTTTCTTTGATCTCAAAATTGCTCTTAGCAACAGGGCGTATACCATCTTCATTAAAAGTATGGTCAATTTCTAAATCGTTTGAGTTAACCATAGGTTCGTTGTCTTTGCTAATTTTTTGAGAATCTGTTTTTGATTTCTTGCTTTTTTTGGTTTTTTTATTCATAACTAAGCCTTAAGAGGGCAGAAAAATAAATGTTGTGATGATCTGTGATGGAATTATTTGTAATCTCAATAGTATAATATTTGGCTTGCAAAGCACTTGTATCCACAGGAATAGGAGTGAACTACCTCTAGCCGGCTTCGCCTGAGCTAGAGGCTTCTAACTTCATCGGGGGGTGCATAAAGATCGGATTTCTCCCACCCTTACGGCTTACCTCCCCTCCATTAGCAGGAGTCCCAGTTCCTGAGACCCATAACTGTCTAATCCCTTCTGCTCTAATATTTTTGGCAGCGTTATCGTCACGATCATGATCAACACCACAATTAGGGCAGTTCCACTTTCTAACATCTAATGGCATTTCCGGCATTTGATATAAGCAGTTAGAACAAGTTTTAGAACTAGGAAACCACCGATCAATCTCTACTAATAACCCACCTTTTTCTTTGAGCTTATAGTCAAGAAAATTGATAAATGTTCCCCAGCTTACATCTGATATTGCTTTAGCTAATTTATGATTCCTCACCATACCCTTGACGTTTAGGTTTTCTACAATAACCACTTGATTATCATCTACTATCTTTCGAGATAATTTATGCAAGTAGTCTTGCCGGGCATTACTGATACGTGAGCATACTTTAGCTACTAGCTTTTTAGCTTTATCTCTAGACTTACTTCCTTTTTGTTTACGAGCTAATTTAGCTTGTTTTCTAGCTAAATTCTTTTGGTGTTCAGCACAGTACTTGAGGTTAGGATATTTAGAAGTTTTCTCACCATTATAAGTGATAGCAAAATCATTAAACTCAGTGGGGAAGTCACCTTCCCTCACTGGTCTCCAAAACGGTGCATGAAAGTTTCCCTTCACACCGCTCCTCAGTGTACGACTATCACCATTAACTTGTGACATCAGCCTTAGTTTGGTGTATTTGGTCATGGCAATGTAAGTGTAATAACAGAAGGTTATTATCAGCATTATTGCCACCTTTGGACTTCATTGAAATATGATGTTTTTCAATTAAATCTTCAGGTTTAAAGCTTAATCCGCAATGAGCGCATTTACCCTTTTGCTTTTTGAGTAATCGGGCTTTTTGTGGGTCAATGGTTTGATAATTGTCCCCTATGCGTTTACTCCAATAAATTTCATCACCATCATATGGCGTTCTTATCCCATCAATTTTTATCCATTTAACGCTGGCTGGGAAGTCAGTGTGACAGAGTAATTCAAGAGGATTTGTACCACTTCTAGAAATAAATGACCATTGTCTACTTCCACCGAAGTATTTCTTGGCAATCCATTTCCTGTTTTTCTTCGGGTGACGACGTTTTGCCCATCTCCATAATCTTGACCACATGAGGTTTTTGACTTTAGAGAAAGTTTCCTTAGTATGCCAAGGTGATTGATAATTACACCAACCTCTGATGATGGGATTTAGCTGTTTAATTAATGCTGCTGCATCTACAGCTTTCATCTTGTTGCACCATTGGTTTAGCTGTTCATAATGCACTTTGACTTTTATGAAGGAGGGTCTAATGATGGTTTTAAATCCTAATGGCTTCTTACTTGTAGTTTTTCCAGAGTGATGTTTTCCTACTTGGAATTGTTTGATTTCAAAACCAAGAAAATGGAAACCTGGTTCTTCATTTTCAAACTTTTCTAAGGTATGACATAATCTGGTTTTACTAGGCTTTAATTCAAGTCCGATTTCTTTTAACCAATTTTCTACTAATTCCTTACATTTGATTACTGGTTCTAGTTCCTCGCATAGGATGACAAAATCATCCGCATAACGAATTATTCTAGGAGATTGAAACATCTTCTTGTAATTTTTCCAAGATTCTGTCCAACGTCCTTTTTTATCGCTGGGGAAGTTGTTTTCTATGTGTTGTTCTAGTCCATGTAGAGCTATATTAGCCAATAAGGGTGAAATCGTCCCACCTTGAGGTACTCCTTCTGAGGTGTTGTTATAACCTTTTCTTTCTGCCCATTTACTAAAGTCAATGACTCCAGATTTGAGCCATGCTTTAATTTGTCGTGAGAATTTGGGAAAGGTATTCAATTTCTTAATTAGTGCTTCATGGTTGATGCAGTCAAAACATTTGCTAATATCGGCATCAAGCACATATTTCGGCTTTTTGTTAATATTTGCAAATATTGCTGCGATTGCATCGTGACATGAACGAGTAAAGTCAGTGACTCCCTCACAGGAGCCACTGCTCTCCAAAA
>JACYMD010000075.1 GCA_015272215.1 Rivularia sp. T60_A2020_040
GATTTCTGAACTCAGCCTTCCTGAGTCATTTTGTAGTGTTTAGTCTAAACTCCAGTGCTAACTCCTCACTCTTAACTCTCAACCTTCCACCAACTGCGTAAATGCGCGATTGCTTCTTCCTTACGTTTGGCTTCGACTTCTATCCAAGGTGCTTCACGGTAAACTTTCGGCATATCGGTAATTAAATCGCTATGCTTTCTATCGTTAAAAGCTTGTTGTCCGTTAGAAATATGAACTAATTGCCAATTTGGATTATTCCAAGTTTCTCTTGCAGCATAAAACATTTCGGTAACACTTTGATCATCATAATTATCAAGTTTTTCATGACAAATGTGATGATGAGCATCAAAAACCAAGGGAATTCCAGCATTTTGACAAACTTCTAAAATTTCTCTGCCACTATAGGCATTTTCATCATTTTCTAAAGTCAAACGACTTTTGATATTTTCCGGTAGCTGTGAAATTACTTCCACCAATTCTTTACCACGTCCAGATTTTCCACCGTGAATGTTCATCAAAGACCAAGATGAACAAGGTAAACCCAACATATCCATAGTACGAGCATGACGTTGTAAAATTTTGATGCTGTTTTCTACAACTTCTGGCTTCTCGGAACTCAACACTACAAATTGATCTGGATGCAACACCATTCTAATACCCAATTTTGCCGCTCTACATCCAATTTTGGCTAAATCCGCCCTCATTTCCTCTAATAAATTCTCCCCAATTCCGTCTTCCATATCACACAGAGGAAACAAATTAGAAGTCATTCGATAAAGTTTAATCGAATTGCGATCGCAAAAAGTTAATCCAGTATTCAACCGTTGTAAATTATCCCTGTAAATCAATTTGAGGGCAATTTTACGCTCTTTTTGATCAAACTTTAAATAATGAGTGCGTGTGATTGTCCGAAAACGCACTTCTTCAGAAGCAGTGATACAAACCAGCCCCAACTCCGGCAAATTCCCTTGATGATTCAATCGTGCTGATGTTGAATTTTGAAGCTGAATTGCAGTCATTCCTTAATTAATATAGTGAAATCTCATAATTAGTTCTATTGAACTACTTTAGCTCTGTAATCAAAACTACCTTAAGACATAAACATCCTAACTCTCAAGATAGTTATATTCTTAATCCATTCTTAATGAAATTCTTTTAAGAAAATTAAAGTTTTATGAATCGCTTGGTCAAAATTGACACAAAACTACTGAAGTAACTTGCTTATAATCAAAATTCACTAAGGGAGTTTTGTATTCTGTATAAAATGTCATTTGTCAACTAATAGAAATATTTATTAATATAAAGTCACAAAGTTAAGAATTCTAAAGATGTATCGAGAGATTCATATTTACAGCTTGCGATTTTTTTTACAAAATAGGAAATCATGAATAAGCAGAAATCGCTAGAAACGAAAGGATTTATTGAAAATTTGAAAAATGGTGTTTGGTTGTTTGGCGTATCATGTTGGTTATTTGGTATCACAGATAGAAGTATTGCTTCATTTTCAGATGGTTATCTATCGGCATTAGATTTAGTTCAATTGTTTACCGCAGCGACATTTTTTGTTGCATGGCTATTTCTCAAGCCATCATCCACAAAAGTTTAAGCTTAAGAATAAAAATATTGAGGCATAAAGCAGCCTAGGTGAAAAATACTCCTTTTCCGCTGAAAGATTACCTAAATAAACCGCAGAGAACGCAGAGAACACTGAGGAAAGAGATAGAGAGAGATGAACCGCACCAACAAGGGTGAAAACTAATTTTAGGGCGGGAAGGGAGTGATTGCGATCAGAATAGATCGATCCAAATTGATGTTTTTTGTTCTATTCCCCTCAATTTCAAGTTTGGGGGGAGAATAGAACAATTTACAAGGTTTTTCCCAACAGATATTTTACAGTTAGATCAATCAATCGGGAGAATCGGGAGCAACTTTGACTTTAGTAATTAGGCATCATCGAGGGCTGCAATTCCGGGTAAAATCTTACCTTCAAGCAATTCCAAACTAGCACCACCGCCAGTAGAAATATGGCTCATTTGATCGGCTAAACCAACTTTTTCCACGGCTGCAACCGAGTCACCACCACCAATAATGGTAGTAGCACCTTGCTTACTCAGATTTGCTAAAGCGCGAGCTACAGCTTCAGTACCAACGGCGAATTTATCGAATTCAAATACACCCATTGGACCATTCCAAATCACCGATTTACAGTCTGCAAGAGCTTCTTGGAACGTTTTAATGGAATCAGGACCAATATCTAAACCCATCCAACCATCGGGAATATTATCGATACTAACAGTTTGGGAATTAGCATCAGGTGCAAAATTATCTGCTACAACTACATCTGTAGGTAACAAAAATTCTACACCTTTTTCTTTAGCTTTCGCTTCCAAAGTTTTTGCTAATTCTAACTTGTCGTCTTCTACCAAAGACTTACCAACATTTAAACCACGGGCTTTGTAGAATGTGAAAATCATTCCACCACCGATGATTAATTTGTCGCATTTATCGAGTAGAGTTTCAATTACACCGATTTTGCTAGAAACCTTAGAACCACCGATAATTGCAGCTAAAGGAGGGCGGGGATTTTCGATCGCATTTTGTAAGTATTCTAATTCCTTCTCAATCAAATATCCAGCAATAGAAGGACTCAAATAATGAGTGACACCTTCAGTAGAAGCATGAGCGCGGTGTGCAGTACCAAAAGCATCATTTACGTACAAATCAGCATTTGCAGCTAATTTTTTGGCAAATTCGGGGTCATTCTGCTCTTCCTCACTGTGGAAGCGGACGTTTTCTAATAATAGAACGTCGCCGTTTTGTAATCCCCCGACTTTGTTTGTCACCTCATCACCAATACAGTCATCGCACTTGACGACTTCTTTACCCAACAACTCAGAAAGACGTTTGGCGACAGGGGTTAATCGTAGTTTATCCTTAACCTCACCTTTTGGTCTGCCAAAATGGCTAGCTAGAATCACCTTCGCTTCCTTACTAATCAAATCTTGAATTGTCGGTAGAGCCGCTCGGATGCGGGTATCATCCGTAATATTGCCTGCATCATCCAAAGGAACGTTAAAATCAACTCGTACCAAAGCACGTTTACCTTGCAAATCACTTTTAGACAAATTTGCTAAAGATTTTTTGGACATAATTAAACTCTCTCGATCGCCTTTTTGTTAATGTGATTGAAAATAGGACTATCAAGATTTTACAGAGTTACGGGTCAGAGGTGAAATATGTTTAAAACAGTTCTTTTTTCAGTAGATCAAAGTCGGGAAGCACGAGAGGCAGCAGAGGTAGTTGCCGAGATTGTGCAAAAGTACCAAAGCAACCTGATATTGCTGAGCGTAGTCGAAGAAACTAGCCCCGAAGAATCCCCCCAGGATGATACGATGAAGTCAGTAAAAAAGGTTGAGCAATTACTCAAAGATGCTCAAGCTTTCTTTTCTGCTCAAGGGATAGAAGCCGAAATCTTAGAAAAATCAGGTAAACCAGCCTTTGTAATTTGCGATGTTGCCGATGAAATCAAAGCAAATTTAATCGTTATGGGGTGTCGCGGATTGGGATTAACCGATGAAGGTTCCCACGATAGTGTTACCAATCGCGTGATTAATCTGTCTCCTTGTCCGGTGTTGATTGTACCTTAACAAATATCGGAGTTAAGATTTGTGAAATGCTTTTGATGGGATTTCACTTTTTTTAAGCTGAATTACTTAATTATTGTTAATAACCGGAATTAATTTTTAATCCAATTAATTAATAATTAATCCACGGTTTTCTCATGTAAAGATTTTTGCGAATCGAGAGAACCATTTTCCGGAATCGATATTTGGATAGTTTTCAGTAACAAGTAATTTAAAATTGTCCGAATCACAATAATAGCAGCTAATCGTCCAATATCCTCCCAATTCGGGGTTATGGTAGTTCTGAGAATAGAACCACCAATTAAAAAGTTCAATCCCAAGGAAAAGGAATAACCCATCTGTAAGCGGCTTTCCTGAAAAGTTTTAGCAGAAGCTGAAAAAGATAAAGCATTCCGTAAAAAGATAATTAAACCTTTGAGAAGACCAATAGAAATAACGAATAAGGCTAATAATTGACAAATATGTATTGCTATAGTACTAAGATTTTTGACTAAAAGTTCCATATAGGGAATAGATAATTGGTAATTGGTAATTGGTAATGGGTAACTGTCAACTGTCAACTGTCAACTGTTTCTACAGCTTTTCAAATAACTCTGCTAACACAACATTAGAGAATAAAAATCCATCGGGATCATCTAATTGCAAGCTTCCATCTACAACTTTTACCCAACCTCGATCGCAATAAGGTTGTAATACTTGTAAAATTTCTGTAATTTTATCTTCACCAAATTTTTCTGTTAATATTTGCAAATTTACGCCTTCTGCCAAACGTAATCCTAACATTAAGGTTTCTAATAAAACTTCATGAGGTGTTGTAACTTCGCAATCGATTATACTTCCATCATTCACCCAAGCGTAATATTCCTTGGTTTTGCGGGGACGAGTAAAGCGTTTCCCCATAACATTACTCGCTGCACCCATTCCAAAACCGTAATAAGAATTATTTTCCCAATAAACTCGATTGTGACGACATTGATATCCCGGTTTGGCGTAGTTAGAAATTTCATAATGTTCATAACTTGCTTTGGTTAAAATGTCTTGTGCCATCCGGTACATTTTTACCGTTGTTTCATCCGTGGGTAAAGGGCGATCCCCCGGTTTATAATAACGTCCGAAAGCAGTACCAGGCTCGATTGTCAAGTCATATATAGATATATGTGTAGGTGCAATTTTAATTGATGCAAATAATGATTCTTCCCATATATCTAAAGTCTGATGCGGTAAACCAGAAATTAGGTCTATGCTAAAGTTAATTACACCAGCTTGATAAATTACATCAACAGCAGTAAAAATATCCGCAACGGTGTGATAGCGTCCGGCATATTGCAATAATTTTTCTTGAAAAGCTTGTAGCCCTAAACTGAAGCGATTTACACCCGCATTTATATATCCTTGTAAATGAGATGAGTCAAAAGTACCTGGATCAATTTCCATGGAAATTTCTGCCGAACTGTCAATACCAAATTTCTCATCTAAAACTTCTAATATTTTTTGTAATTGTTGAGTAGAAAGTAATGAAGGAGTACCACCACCAAAAAAAATTGTTTCTAAAGGTTTACTATATTTGCTATCAGTAGGCGTTTTAGCGATTTCTTGACATAAAACTTCAACGTATTGAGAAATTGAGCCGGATGTTTCACCCCTCATGGTGTTTCCTACCACATATATGGGAAAATCACAGTAAAAGCAGCGTCGTCTACAAAAAGGAATGTGTATGTAGGCAGCATTGGGGAATTGTGAAGTCACTAAAGTAATAAGTTGATCGAGCATTATGAAAAAGAGTTTAACTTAGATTACAAATTAATAATAAATACTAAAAAATCATGAAAAATTTACATTTTTGTCCGATTTTATAACGAAAATACCATAATAAAGAAGCTGAAAATATTTGGTTATAATAATTGCAGACCCTTTATCCCAAACAATCACGGATAACTGCAAATATTTTTAAGATTTTTAACCCGGTTATATAAAAAATTACTTGATAACGTCAGGTAATGCAGTTGCAGGAAAACAATACAATCATGTTTGACGCTATTATTATTTTCTCATTCGTCTTAGCAGCAACGGGGATAGGTTATTACAGCACCGATTTATTACCCGAAGGGACATTAGACAGTGTAACGAATCTAGAAGCTTTACGCTTCGTTGTTGCAGCTTTTGCAGCTATCATTGGTGGTGCTGTCGGACTCCGAGTTCAAACCGGATATCGTCGTTTGGAATCACAAGTCCGAGAATTACCCCTGGAAGTTATTTTGACACGTTCAATTGGTCTAGTAATTGGATTGTTGGTAGCTAACTTAATGTTGGCTCCCCTATTCTTACTACCAATTCCTGATGATTTTAGTTTTATCAAACCATTAGTCGCTGTTATGGGTAGTATAACTTTGGCGTATAGTGGCATGAACTTAGCAGATACCCACGGGCGCGGTTTATTAAGATTAATTAATCCGAATACATTAGAAACGATGGTAGCAGAAGGAACTTTAAAACCTGCTTCTACTAAAGTTTTAGATACTAGCTGTATTATTGATGGTCGCATTGAAACGCTCCTGGAAACCGGCTTCCTGGAAGGACAACTTCTCGTACCGCAATTTATTTTATTAGAGTTACAACAAGTAGCTGATGCTAGTAAAGATCAAAAGCGGGTACGGGGAAGACGGGGGTTAGAAATTCTCAACCGAATTAAAACGGCTTATCCCGAACGGATTGTAATTAATTCAATTGATTATGATGATATTTCAACAGTAGACGCGAAGTTAGTCAAGTTTACTCAAGAAATCAACGCGACTCTGTTAACTAATGATTACAATTTATCAAAAGTTGCTAGTGTACAGAAAGTATCTGTTTTGAATGTAAATGATTTGGTAAATGCAGTACGACCAAATTATTTACCGGGTGATAATATCGATTTGAAAATACTCAAAGAAGGTAAAGAACCCAGTCAAGGTATCGGCTATTTAGACGACGGTACGATGGTAGTGGTTGAAGAAGGCAGTCCTTTTGTCGGTGGTGAAGTGCGAGTTGTAGTTACTAGTTCGTTGCAGACTTCAGCCGGTAGAATGATTTTTGCAAAACCCCAAGCTTCTGCATTTGCGTAAGTTTTTGGAGTATGTCTAAATCCAGTAAAACTAATGCAATCGATGCGGTTTAAATCACTGCATCGATTATTTTTTGGTTCAGAAGTTAGATTGAGAAATCGGGTTTTTATGAAAGTTTGTCCGGTATGATATAGCAAATTTCAGTTGAGTCCAATACACTAAAACCTCACCCCCTTCCCCTCTCCTTATGAAAGGAGAGGGGTTAAGAGGGCGGGGTGAGGTCAAATTTGTATTGCACCCAAGTGAAAACCGCCATAGATAATTATAGAAAAACCCGATCAATGATGATTGAAAAAGGATTATTGTTAACTGATAACTGATAACTGATAACTGATAACTGATAAATGGCACGTTCTTTACGTAATAAACTTTGCTCCCTATGTGATCAATCTTCATTTATATTGTACAGAGTAAAGTATTCTGAAAATGGCAATTGGGTTTTTGTATGTCCCCAATGTTGGGAAAAAGTTAGTCAAAATAACCCATTTTATGTTTATGGTGGAACTTGGAAAGCAAAAAAAAAGTAATATTAAAAAGTCAGTAGAACGAAAGTGATGAAAAAAACTCTGCGTTCCTCTGCGTTCAAAATATATAATTTCGATGCTCACGAATTTGATATTAATTATGAATAATCACGATTTTGATATTCCGAAAAAATTGCAATCCCTTTCTCAAAATTTAGTATGGATGAGCGAATCAGATTATCCTTTTGATGTTTTTTTATGGTCTAATCAAGAATTAGAAGAATTTAATATTCATAATTTACTAGAAAAAACGAATCATTCCTTAGAAGCTCCTGTCAAAGTCTTACAGATAGATAATTTTTTTCAGTCAGCTACAACCCAAAAAGACTGGTACGACGATGAGGAAAGAGAAACAGCAAAAAAATATCAAGCTCTTTTAGAAACTTTAAAGCAAAATTTAGACAATATTCAAGTTTACAAAATCGGTGAAGTTGAAATCGATGTTTATATCATCGGTCAAATAAAATCAGGAGATTGGGTTGGTTTGTCAACAAAAAGTGTGGAAACTTAATAATTGGTGGATAGTTGATACTCCTATCCCGCTGAAAAATTACCTATTCCTCTTTACCTCTTTCCTCTGTGTACTCTGCGTCTCTGCGGTTTTTTTATCATTAATCTTCTGCCGGGAAGGGAGTAGTTGATAGTTGATGGTGGATAGTTGATAGTTGAGTATTACAGAAGTCGGGTTTTTAAGCTAAATATCTGTACTAACCGACAATGATTATAAAAACCCGACGAATTACCCTACCGAACATTACCCCGATCAACTCGACTTTCAATTACCTGCTGAATTGATTCTGGAACTCGGTCGAGAAAATTGTAACCTGTTTTCGCTTCCAGTTGATCAACAGAGAGTAGATATTTTTTCCAATCATCACCTGTATTTTTACGATTGGTAATGTTTACAGCAATAACTCTGGTATTTTCAGATATTGCTCTTATATCTTGTCCCGGTTGTTCCAAAACCACAATCACTTTCCAAGTTGATGCAGGTGCAGTCACTTGCTTAGTTCTACCAATTTTTTTAGAACTTCCATCAACACCAGCAATAATGTAAAGTTCTTTACCTTGTTTTACCAAATACCGACAGTATTCTTCTAATTCTCGCCAGGCACCCCGGTTGTTTTCAGGAGTTTGCGGAACAATGTTGGTCATTAAAAAAGTAGCTAAATTATCTTCTATCTTGGCTGTTCTATCAGCAGAAGCCACCATATGTCCTCGGTCATAGCCGCTACCAGTATAATCGCCAGGTTTTACACGATACCAGTTTTCTGGTAGAGAATCATCAGGACGAAAATCATCTTGACGTTGAATATTGCCCAACCAACTTTGATTTAGTTGCCAAGCTACCCAATTTGGTGTTCCTCGTTCCCGATTGTATGATAAAGCATATTGGGGTTTTATCATCAAATAGTTATCAGGATTTTCTCCTGCATTACTGGGATTACCCATTATTAAATGAGGACTAACTGGTTGTGTTAACAGCAGTTGACAACCAGCAATTAAAAATAATACGAATACAGAAATAACAAAAAATAGTTTTGGTTTCACGGAGTGACAAGTTAGTGGTTAGTGGATAGTAGTTAGTAGTTAGTGGTTAGTAGCTAAACCATCAACCATCGTCAACTGTCAACTGTCCACTGTCAACTGTCAATTAAGAATCTTGTAATGTAGTTTTAGAGACGATTCTGGTTTTTTTACGGTCTGCTTCTGATAGTTCTTCTCCAGATTGTAAACGGGTAGCAGAAGTTTGTAAAACTGTTGCGGCACTATTATCTCCCATTTGCAAAGCCGTTTTGGCTGCGGTTTGTAACATTGTAGCAGCACCAGCGCGATCGCCTTGTTGTAGTTTGGCTTCTGCAAGCTGGGTTTGCCGATACTTGGCTAATGCTAAAATATGGGGTTGAACTTTAGGATTGACTACTGGTTGGTATGATTGAACTACATGAGTTTCTACAGGGATAGTTTCCGAAAGTAACCCTGTCATATTACTTGCTGGGTCATCGTAACGAACCTGTAATTGAGCAATAGTATGGGTACCTTCGGGTAACTGTCCTAAATAAATATTTGCTAAAACTGTTCTTTGACTATCCTTCATTAAGTCACCCAAACGCACGCTAAAACGTCCGTCTGCTTCTTGCTGCACGGGTAATTCAATCGTATCAGGAAATACTTGGGCAACGGGTTTGAGTTCCGCTAAGCGGATTTTGGGCATGAGAGAAAATAGCAGATAAGCATTGGTTAAACCAACGGTTTGAATACGGCTAAAAAGCTGATTAAACTTATTTTCGGCTTCCTCTGGTTGTTCGATATGTGACAAACTACCACCACCAGCATCAGCAATTTGTTCGAGAACATCTTGGTTCCAATTATCGCCAAATCCCAGAGAATTCAACGTCAAGCTATAATCCACAGCCAATTGAGCGAATTTTAGACAGCGATTATTGTCACCGTGTTCATTTTCACCATCAGTTAATAAAAAAGCTTGAGAAATTGCTTCCTTTTTACCCTTGGCTAATTCCTCAATTCCCAAACGCAAACCTTCATCAATGGAAGTTCCACCATCGGCACTGAGACGATTTATCTTTTGTTTTATACCTTCTCTATCTTCAATTACCTGATTGGGAACGAGTACCTTAGCCCGGTGATCGAAAACTACAATACTCAGGCGATCGCCATTTTTAAGTCGATCAACAATACGACTTGCGGCTTTTTTGACAGTTTCCAGGGGACGACCGTTCATGGAACCGCTATGGTCTAGAATCAAACATAAGTTAAGGGGAACATTGCGATCGAGGTTTTCTACCTGAGCAGTCAGAGAAACTGCCAACTGACGTTGAGAGCTTGATTGATTTGCATCTAGATTGCGATCGTTTAGTTCGGGCAACAAGCTAACTTTCATATTGGTTGCGGTTCCTTTCACGGAATATACACTATATATAAACAACTCCAGAATGCAGCTGATTCCAGAAAGGAAAACTTCTGCATGAGTTCAATATCTTAAATGATATTCATAATCTTACTTACTTAAAAAGTAAATTAAGCGCAATTTGTACAGTTGGTTGATATTTAATTTTTTGATGCAATCAATTGTATTCCTGTTAACTTTAAGGTGAGTTAGATGTTCACGAATTCGATTGCTGCTTAAATCCTGAAGGGAAACTGTAAAACCTTAATTTTTCGTGGGGTAATTCGTCGGGTTTTGAGAATAAATCTCTGTAGTAACAGACAATTCTGGTAAAAACGCGACTTCTGTGTGTGATAGTTGTCGAATTGACAATCATGTATTACTTGGAATTTTTGGGAATTTCTGCCGATAACCTCATATTTACGTCAGACAAATTACAAATTATAGAAAATATAATAAAAAGCGAGAAATCCACACCTCCACAGTCCCTTGCATCGCGTTAATATGTACTACAGTTAACAGCATTATTCAGGCAACAGTTGAAAAATGGAAAATTCCCCCATCAAGGCTGTGCAAGCGCCTTATTACGGCGGAGATAGCTTTACTCGCACACCACCGCCGGATTTACCTTCTTTACTATTGAAAGAACGCATTGTGTATCTTGGGATGCCTTTGGTGGCTGCGGTTACGGAACTTATCATCGCTGAACTGCTTTATTTGCAGTCAGATGACCCAGAAAAACCAATTAAAATTTATATCAATTCTACTGGTACTTCTAGTTACGGCGGCGATCCCGTTGGCTTTGAAACTGAAGCTTTTGCTATCTACGATACGATTAAATATATTAAGCCTCCCATTCACACCATTTGTATTGGTTCGGCGATGGGCATGGCTGCAATGCTCTTAAGTGCTGGCTCTAAAGGTTGTCGCGCTAGCTTACCTCATTCTACTATTATTCTGCATCAGCCAAAAAGCTATGCCCAAGGTCAAGCAACGGATATTCAAATCCGAGCTAAAGAAGTTTTGGCAAATAAGCGGACAATGTTAGATATTCTTTCTCGTAATACCGGGCAAACTATCGAACGAATTGAGAAGGATATGGACCGCTTGTTTTATCTAACACCTCATGCTGCTGTGGAATATGGCTTAATTGACCGGGTGTTTGAAAAAGAAGAACTCGCCCATCCTGTAGCCGCTAGCATCCTTTAAGAATAGGTTTGCATATCTTGATCGGATTAAATTACTCACCGACAAATTTGAGATTTTAGATCAAAGGATTTTGGATTGAATTATTCACGGTTGCAAACAATTCAGTTTTAATTATGGCTCCGCATAAACGTAAATCTAAAATCCAAAACTTGTGCTGAGCTTGCCGAAGTATCTAAAATCCAAAATTGATTGCTCATTCCCACTAAATAAAACGGAGTTATCGAATTATGCCTATTGGCGTGCCAAAAGTTCCCTACCGGATGCCGGGGGAACAATATACTCAGTGGATTGATATTTACAATCGTCTTTATCGCGAACGGATTATTTTTCTGCCGCGAGATGTTGATGATGAACTCGCTAACCAAATTGTCGCGGTGATGCTATATCTGGATTCGGATGACCCAGGTAAAGATATTTATTTATACATTAATTCACCTGGTGGAATGGTCACCTCTGGATTGATGATTTTTGATACAATGCAGCACATCAAGTCGGATGTGGTGACAATTTGTGTGGGTTTAGCTGCTTCCATGGGTTCCTTCTTGCTTGCTGGTGGAACCAAAGGTAAGCGATTGGCGTTACCCCATTCGCGGATTATGATTCACCAACCTTCCGGGGGCGCTCGCGGACAAGCAACGGACATTGAAATTGAAGCCAGAGAAATTCTCCGAATTCGTCACCAATTAAACGGCATTTATGCCAAGAATACTGGTAAACCAATCGAAAAAATCGAAAAAGACATGGATCGTGACTTTTTCATGTCCGCCGAAGAAGCCAAAGAATACGGTTTGATTGACAAAGTAATTGAAGAGCGACCTGTTTAGTTAGGATGGGGAGAGGGGGGAGACAAGGGGACAGTTGACAGTTGACAGTGGACAGTTGTTTTATTAACTCCTCACTCCTTACTCCTCACTCCATGTCATAGCCGGACAGGCTACGCGCTTCAATCCTTGCTCAATCTAAAATCCAAAATCTAAAATCCAAAATCTGATTGTGTACGTTATGAACTTTAACTTGGAACTTTAGTGTTTATCATTAGTAACTTCAGCTTATTGCTGTAAACATACTATAATCAGTCACTTACTTTAATGATTAGGTAAGTTGAATCACTGTTAAAAAGTGCGCTCCGGATAGCTGCAAATGGATCTTTTAGATTGCTACCGTTTATTAGGTTTAAGGTCGGGAGCTTCTTTCCCCGACATCAAATCATCTTATCGCCGACTGGCACAGCAATATCATCCTGATATTAATCCCAATGATGAAAGGGCTAAGGAAAAGTTTATTGCCTTGACTGAGGCGTATAAGTTTCTGTTGCAATTTATACCTCCTCAAGAGCAAAGTTCCCATCAAAATGTATCGCAAGCTGTTGAAACGCCACAAAAGAAATCAGATCGGGTAGAGGAGACACCGCAGCACAGTTCGCATTCACAACCATTGCGATCGCCATCCCAACAGCCGAAACCAACCCCGCCCCAAATTGCAGAAATTGAGCGACGCTTGAAGTGGAAAACTTATGAACAGCTACAGCAGTTTTTGAAGCAAAGACGTTTTCCCCAAGCTATTGCGCTGGCGGAAGCTTTGGTGGAACGTTTACCTAATGATGCTGAAGTACGACAATGGTTAGCCATATCATATCAGCTTTGGGGAAGGGCGTTAATTGCTGAAAAACAGTTGCTTAAGGCCAGAATTTACCTGAAAAAAGCTTTGAAAACTGACCCGAAAAATAAATCTTTGATTAACGAGGTGCAGCGCGATTTTATCAAGTTAGAGCAGGTTTTTTGAATCTACAATTAGTAGGTTAAATATAATACCTTTCCTTAAAAAATTACCATGGAGTAAATATTTGTTCGATTATAAGTAATTACCGTTAAAAGCGTTACAATAATTAGGACAACGCTTGATCAAATTCACTGCTAACTGCCTCGATTAACTTTCTTCTTTATTTCAGCTATTGCTTCCTCAGCACTCAGAATTTTTTTGTTTGGGTTTTCTTCTTCACTCTTGTCTATGTAGGCATGGAAAAGCTCAGTGTTTTGGGGATTTTTCAAGAGCGCAGCTCGTAATTCGGCTTTACTCATATTTGAATAATTTGGGTTAGTCAATTGTTAATGCTCCATTTTCTCTAATTTATACTTCTATTGTTTCACCGATTAATAAAACGAAGCGTTTTGTACGTTCATCCAAGCGAACAAGATTAATCGGCGCTAACATATTGCTTGCTCCTACCGATATCCGATAAAAGGCTTTCATAAGACTATTGGAGACTACTAATACTCCTCTTCCCTCTTTAAACAAATCCTAAATGGTTAAATTAACTTCCTGCATGGCTTCAGAATTCCCATCAATAATAATTATTTTTTCAGACTGTATGGTTTTATCGTTGACAAGTAATTTATAGGTTCCCTGCTGCAAATTTTCTAAGAAGAACACTCCTGCACCGTTGGTGACGGACATAGTTTTTTTATTTTTACCTTTATCTTTTTCTGTAGGTACGGCTTCTACTCTTGCACCTCCAAGCGGTTTACCTTCAGTATCGGTTAGGGTTCCGGCAACGGTGTAAGAGGGAATAAATGGTACGAGTATTTGGGTAAAACCTCCTGCTGCAACTTCTACTGCATAAGCTGTTTGTGTAGGTTTCCAGTCGATGGGATAGCCTGCGGGATCTAAATCTAGGCGATAATTATTAGGAGCCATTTGCAGCAGTACGCCGTTATTAGTAAAATCCGGACGTAGATTTCTAATGGATTTATTATTTAAGCTGAAAAGTAAATCTGCATCTTCGGTATAAATTTTTTCGTTTCGATCTAATTTACCGTTACCGTTTTGATCTAGAAAAGGTTGAATTAATAATCCGCCTTCGCCGCGCAAACGGTCATAACGCGAGTCTCCAAAGGCTAATTTGGGTTGGATGTAGAAGCTCGGAGATAGTTCGATGCGGAAACTGTCGCTAGCAGAAGTTGTGGAAATTCCCTGATATCGTAGGCGTAAATTCATACCTAAAATCGCCACAGTAGAAGCAGAAGCAATGATACCGCTACCTTGGGAACCGATACCGTAACCTAAATCAAAATCGAATAAACTACCACCGTATTTATCGCGAGATTTGGAACGATAGCTCCAGTTAAAAGAAGCAAGATCATTATCGTTAGAAGTTTCGTAATTCAGATTGAGGGAGTTTCCGATTGAGGAACTTTTAGAAAAATTGTAGCTAAGTTGGGAATTGGTAGCAATTTCGTTTCCAAAATTTCTCAACTGTAGCTTTCCTAAACGGGAATTGAGACTCCACCGAAAGTTATTGTTAGTATCAATATCGGCACTTGCAAAAGTATAGAAACCTTTGCTAGAGCGAGAAAAACTCATCCCCGCAGCTAAAGCTTTTTCGCGGGTGTTACCGCTAGCACGAAAGCTGATACCTTTTAAAGCACGCCAATTTGCCCGGAATCGTTGAGAAAACTTGTCACTATTTAAGTTTAAATCAAAATCGTTTGATGGACGAAAGCGAATATCGGCATTATACTCTAAACCTTCATCAGTTCCCAGCAACCCGGAAAATGCAACTTGTAGAGGAAAACCAGCAGGTTGATAAAATAATTCTCCCAAACCCAGCATTGATTTATCGTAAATAACTCCCGTACCTAAAGTTAAATCTTCGCTGACACCAACACGATAAGCAACACCACCGCGAAAATCGTTAAAGTTACCAAGCAAGGAATTTTGAGTATTTTCGCGACTCAAACCGCTAGAAACTATTATTGCCGATGTACCTTTAGTTAGTTGACCTGGTAAACTGGTAAAATTAGCTTGCCGAATTTCTGGTGTTGCGGTTAATTGTCCATTGGGATAAAGACGCACACGATAATTATCATTATTAAAATTATTAAATCCACTTGCTGCTGTGGGGATATTTTCAAAGCGATAAACTCCAGAAGAGTCAACTAAAACTTCTGCGATGGCATCATCACCAAAACCTTGAGTTAACTGTACCAAAGTACCCGGTGCTGCTTCTCCACTAATAGTACGTCCAACTTGATTGCTTTGCATTCGTCGAGAGGGACTAAATCCACCCCCATCGGTTAGCGGCGGAGTGTAGCCAAAGCGTTGTACAGTGGTAATACCCCAAAATTGTCCAGTTTCCTGAGTTTGCCAAAATGTTGCTTGGGAACCAACTACATAATCAGAAGTTGGAGTTTGACGTAAATATTGCGCTTCATTGATATTCCAGGTTTTTCTATCAGTTAAAGTTGGTTGATTGGTGCGGATATACCAGCTACCACCCAAGATAGTACCGATGGTAGTTAAATCACCTTGGGTATTAGTATTGTCATCTGTTCCAGAAATATTAATACTTTGTCTGATGGTAGAAAAGCTGAATGCTGGGGAATTTACTTGAGGCAAACCATCTAAGATTACTGGAAGTTCTGTTTGACGAGTACCTTTTTTTCTCAAACCTAACCAAGGTGGATTAAATACAACCGCGTATTTAACAATATCAAATTCGGTGGGGACTCCGAGAAGATTCTTGATATCCGCGACAGATATAACTAAACCTAATTCTGAATCTGTTTTTAAATCTGTGGGATTAATGCGAGTTACTAAACCGGGGGAGCGTAATTCTAATTGTCCGTCATCTAAGGTATTTACTGTAATATTCAAAGCGGAGATTACATCATCAAAAGCAAGCAGCCAGTTATCAAAATTAACAGCTTGGCTTCCATCTTCAAAACCTCTAATTAAAGTTGATTCGCTAGCATTACGATTTCCCAAGTTAATACCTACAGGAAGAATTATAAATGCGTCTTTACTTTCTTTTAGTTTGTCGTTGATGTTTTTTGAAAATTCAGGTTGAGTGAGGGAAGATTCTATATTTGAAATCTCTTTGCGGTTATCATCTTGAGCTAGGGTGAAACTATAAGAAGTTTTGCTGATCGGGGTTGATTTTTCTTTAGCAGAAGATTTATAATCTTTATAAGGTTGGATTTTGATAATTTCAACGGTAGGTTGAATAGGAATATCAGGATAATTCATAATAGAAATATTTTTAAATAATTGAATAATTCAGAAAAAATAGTAATGAAGATTGCCCGGAAATTAATTTCCGGGCTGACAGCGAAAGTCTGTTAAAATATGAGGTAGTTTTTCTAATTACTCTTTAACAACATCTTCAAACGATTTTGCTGCGAAGCTTTTTTATTGTCTGTTGCTACAACTTTATCTGAAATATTCACATCAACATTAAAGGGTAATTTTTTATCCTTATCTCCCTCTTTCCAGACTAATTCACCACTTAATTTATAGTTACCCGCAGCGATTTGTTTTTCATTAGCAGATAAATCAATTTGCAGATTCCTGGCACCTCCAAATATTACAGTGTAAGCATCTGTTCTCCCATCTGCTACTTTTATTTCTGAATTTTTTAAATTCCAATTTATCTTTGGACGAGCCGTAGCATTGCCGCTATTTTGAACTTGAAGGACTATCTTTTTTGTTTGAGGATTATAAGTAGCAGATTCTACCTTTAAATTTGGAGAAACATCACCATAACGCACATAAAAAGTTACGCCTAAACGAGGTATTAAACCTACAGTTTGATTACCATTAGTAGTCTTAATTTCTTTTAAATCTTCTGTAAAAATAACTGCCCTATATTCTCCTTTGGGGGAGCTAGGAAGAAAACGAGAAGTTGCTCTGATTTGACGAGTTTGTCCTGGTTCTAATACAAGTTCACGAGGAGAGAAAGTTAGATAAGGACTTAAATCATCCGGGCTGGATTTTAACTCTTCAAATCCATCTTTATTGTAAGTAAATGGCAAAGTATATACACGCGCACGAAATGTTTCATTACTAGTATTAGTAATGTTAATTACGCCTTGTGATTTTCCTTGTTTAGCTTCTCTTTCAATAACTAAAGGGCTAATTTTAATTTGAGCTTGGGCGTTTTCTATAAAAATACATAGTGTAGATAATGTGCCAGTGATAGCACATAAAATTTTTTGTAGATTATTCATCTAATTTGTTTAAATATTATTTTTCAGGAGATGATTGAGATATTGAAAATTACAATCCCCATTGCAATTTTCAATAAACTACAAATGGGGAATTGTTCCTATTGATTAGGAGAATACGTGTTTCTTATTGTGGAGTAATAGTAACTGTGGTTCTAAATGTGTAATTACCTGCTGGAATGGCACCGGGAGTCTGTGCAACTGCGTGTACATACAATCTTTGTGGGGTACCATTTAAACTGACAGGACTAGTTTTCCCAGTAGTAAATACAGCTAGTTCGTTTCCACCTATGAAATTGCCAGGACTATCTGCGACAAAAACGTCTTTACTATAAGATGACTCGTTTGACAAGCTAACAGCATCAGCACTTATAGGGGTCAAATCACCAACGGAAATTACACCAGTTGTGTTGCAATTTACATCGATTTCACCGAGTTGTCCTTGAGAAGATTCATCTGGTCTAGAAGTCAAAATACTATCACTGCTAATCACGTCTGCTACTCCCATTTGACCATCATTGACTTTGGTAATTGAACAAAGATTACCAACTGTACCGTTAAAATCAACATCAGCAGATTGAGCATTAGCTTGATTGGCAAAAGTGGTAGCACCGGCAACAGCAACAACGGAAGCGATTAAAGAATTGCGAAGTAATTTTTTCATTTTTCCCTTCTTTTTTGATTTTAATTAAGTAAAAAGTAATTATTTAACTGTTTTGATAAAATGCTTTGTCCCTGTCAATTCAGAAACCCTTGTTTGATTCCATGTATTTATAATCACTCACCCTTTAGAGCTATGTCAGTCGGATAAGTCAGGTATTGAAGTCGGAAAAGTCGGGTTGTAATTTTGACCAGTATCAAATAAATTGTATATAGCAATACTTCAACTTAGATTGAAAAATTTGATTACTATAGCTAACCTATGTATGACCACTGAAGAAGCACTGAAATTTATAGAAACTTCGCTTCAAAACAAAACAGGTAAACAACTAACTGTTGTAGAGAAAGAAATATTAAAAGCAGCGTGGGAAAACGAAGCATACATCACCATCGCCAAAAACTCGCACTTGAGTGTGGGACATATCAAAGATATAGCCTCCAATTTGTGGCGCTTGCTTTCAGAAATTTTGGGAGAGAAGGTTACTAAAACAAATTTGCGGCTGCTATTAGAAACAACTACTGTAGCCAGTAATACCTACCCCCCCCGGATAATTCGGGAATTGCTAGTAATAAAGATATTGACTTAAATGACTATATTTTGCAGTTGCAACAAGAAATCCAAGAACTTAAACAAACCAAACAAATCCTCTACCAATCCCGCGCTTTTTTAGAAAGCGTTTTAAATAGTTCTCTCGATGGAATTGCAGCAATGCAAGCGATAAGAGATAACAGCATTGGGAATATTAGTGATTTTCGTTTTTTAATGGCTAATCCCGTAATGGCTAAATTGTTTTACAGCAATCAGGAGGATTTAATTGGTAATTTTCTGTTTAAAAATAAGATTTTGAAAGATAATCCAAGTTTATTTGATTCTTTAGTGCAGGTAGTCGAAAGCAGAAAATCGTTTAATCAAGAGTTATATTACGAAATTAACAATATTAAAAACTGGTATCAAATAATTGCAGTCAGCTTAGGTGATGGAATTGCATTAACTATCCGCGATATCACCCAAACTAAACTTTTAGAATTAGAACTAACTCGTCAAGCAAGAATAGATAGTTTAACCAACATCGCCAATCGTCGCCGCTTTGATGAATATTTAGCGCAAGAATGGCAGCGCTACAAGCGGGAAAAACTACCAATATCGTTGATTTTATGCGAAATCAAAGATTTTGAGTCTTATAAAAATTCTTATGGCAACTATAAGAGCGATGAATGTTTAATCAAAGTTGCTCAAATAATTAATAACTGTGCTAAGCGTGCGATTGACTTAGTAGCGCGTTATCGAGAATATCAGTTTGCCGTAATTTTACCGAATACCGATGCTAATGGGGCGTTTTATGTTGCTGAATTGATACGGGCTGAAGTTGAAAAGCTGAAGATTGCCGATATTAGCTTTAATTTGGCTATTGCAAATATGATTCCTAGTAATGATGTGGAAGCGGAAGCTTTGATTGTTGCTGCCCAGAAATGTTGATTGGGCATGGGGCATTGCGAGTAGTGAGTTATAAGAATAAGCAAGAAATTAATTCTTCCCCCTCTCCCCTTCTACCCCCTCTAAAAACTCTCCCAGATACGCTACAGTAAGATTATTCTGAGTCAAACAAACTATATGTCTTCGCTTCCCATCAACGACGCTCAAAATAATTTACAAGAACTTATCGACCAAGTTTCAGAAGACGGTAAACCCGTGATTATTCAAGGTGAGCGTGGTAATGCGATTCTGCTTTCAGAAAAAGATTGGGCTGCAATTCAGGAAACTCTTTACTTATTATCTATTCCTGGAATGGGAGAATCTATTAAGCAAGGTTTAGCAACTTCTATTGATGAATGCGATGAGGAATTGGATTGGTGAGTCAGGAAGAAGTTAGTTGGAAGTTGGTTTATACAAAACAAGCCCAAAAAGACGCGAAGAAGTTAGCTTCTAGTAACTTGAAGGAGAAAGCTGAGGAATTGCTCGCAGTACTTGAAGAAAATCCTTTTGGGAATCCTCCACCTTATGAAAAGCTGGTTGGTGATTTGTCAGGTGCTTATTCTCGGAGAATAAATATACAGCATCGGTTAGTGTATGAGGTCATCGAATCGGAGCAGGTTGTGAAAATAATTCGGATGTGGACGCATTACGAGTAAGTTCTAATGGAGTAGTGTAGATAGTTGAAACAAAAGAACTATAAAAAATACGCTACCTTCTGGTTTCTATCTTTTGCGTGGAAATACTTTTTTGTGGGCTGCTGTCTCCAGCTACAGACGAGGCAGAGCCTCTTGAGGGGCATTCCAAGGTTCTACCTTGGAACGAGAATAGAACAATGCCCTTCGGCCCAATTCCCCATGCTCACTCTCTGCAAAAACGCGCAAAATGTGTTAAAATTGTACCAAATAATGGCGATTATTCAAGCATCATTTGGAATAATTTGGCTTTTTTTTGATTTTAAGCCCTAAAATTTGCGATTTTTGGAGTTTTATCGGTTATGACAACCTCTCAGGAGCGGATAATCCCGACGGATCTGCGAAACGAGATGTCCAGGTCTTATCTGGAATATGCGATGAGCGTGATTGTCGGTCGCGCTTTGCCAGATGCCAGGGATGGTCTGAAGCCTGTGCATCGTCGCATTCTTTACGCTATGCACGAGTTGGGGTTGACGGCAGACCGCCCTTTCCGTAAGTGCGCCCGTGTTGTGGGGGAGGTGTTGGGTAAGTACCACCCCCACGGCGATACGGCTGTTTACGATGCTTTGGTGCGGATGGCGCAAAGTTTTTCGATGAGGTCGCCTTTAATTTCGGGGCATGGTAATTTCGGAAGTGTTGACAACGATCCTCCGGCGGCTATGCGTTACACTGAATGCCGCTTACAATCTTTAACTACCGACGCTTTACTGCAAGATATCGAATCGGAAACTGTCGATTTTGCCGATAACTTCGACGGTTCCCAGCAGGAACCTACGGTTTTACCAGCAAGGCTACCGCAGTTACTATTAAATGGTTCTTCTGGAATTGCGGTGGGCATGGCGACTAACATCCCGCCCCATAATTTGGGAGAGTTGATTGATGGATTAGTTGAGTTGATTCATAATCCCGAACTTACCGATCTTGACTTAAATAAGTATATTCATGGTCCCGATTTCCCGACGGGTGCTGAAATCCTCGGTACTTCCGGGATTAAGGAAGCTTACACTACCGGGCGCGGTTCGATTACCATGCGCGGAGTAGCGAGTATTGAGACTCTTCAACAGCGGGGAAGAGCGGATAAAGAAGCGATAATTATCACCGAGTTGCCTTATCAAACTAATAAAGCAGCCTTAATTGAAAAAATTGCCGAATTAGTCAACGATAAACGCATTGACGGTATTTCTGATATTCGCGATGAGAGCGATCGCGATGGGATGCGAGTTGTGATCGAACTCAAGCGCGATGCTTATCCCCGCGTGGTTTTAAATAATTTATACAAGTTAACGCCACTGCAAGCGAATTTTGGGGCAAATATGCTGGCGTTAGTAAATGGAGAACCCATTTTACTAACATTAAAGCGATTTTTGCAAGTTTTCTTAGATTTCCGCATTGAATCAATTACCAGACGCACGCGCTATGAATTGCGGAAAGCTGAAGAAAGAGACCATATTTTACAAGGTTTATTAATAGCGCAGGCTCATTTAGACGAGATTATTGCCTTGATACGTCATGCTGCGGATGCACCGACGGCGAAGGGAGAATTAATTAGTAATTATGGGTTATCAGAATTGCAAGCTGATGCAATTTTGCAAATGCAGTTACGACGCTTGACAGCTTTGGAAGCTGATAAAATTCGTTTGGAACACGATTCTTTACAGGCTCAAATAACTGATTTACAAGATATTCTGGCTCGCAGAGAACGAATATTAGAAATTATTGAAACCGAAGTTAAGCAATTAAGAGAAAAACACGCTACACCCCGCCGCACGGTAATTACCCACAAGGAAGGGGATTTAGATGATATAGACTTGATTGCCAATGAAAAAGCGATAATTTTACTGACAGAGCAAGGTTATATCAAGCGAATGCCGGTTAATACCTTTGAAGCCCAAAGCCGTGCTACAAGAGGGAAAGCAGGAGCGAAAGTTAAAGATGATGACAACATCGAGCATTTCTTAACTTGTTGCGACCATGATAGTATTTTATTCTTCAGCGAACGCGGTGTAGTTTATTGCTTGAGGGCTTATCAATTACCCTTGGGTTCCCGTACCAGTAGGGGTACGCCCATAGTACAAATGCTACCGATTCCTAGAGAAGAGAAAATTACCTCGATTGTACCAGTCAGCGAATTTAGCCAAGATGAATATTTGGTGATGCTTACCAAAGGTGGCTATATCAAGAAAACTGCCTTAGCTGCCTTTAGTCATATTCGTGCCAACGGTTTGATTGCCATTTCCTTAGAAGAAGGGGACGAATTGCGCTGGGTACGTCGTGCGAAAGCAGAAGATAGTGTAATAATCGGTTCTCGCATGGGTATGGCGATTCATTTCCGCTGCACTCACTCACAATTACGTCCTTTGGGTAGAGCGACTCGTGGAGTAAAAGCCATGAAGTTGCGTAAAGGTGGCGACGAATTGGTAGGAATGGATATTCTTCCAGCGGACATTTTAAATAACATTGCACCAGTTGTAGAAGCTGAAACCGAAGCAATTGAAATTGAAGCAACCGAAGTTGAAGCAATTGACACGGAAATAGAAGTAACTGAAACCGAAGCAATTGAAGTTGAAGCAACCGAAGTTGAAGCAATTGACACGGAAATAGAAGTAACTGAAACCGAAGCAATTGAAGTTGAAGCAACCGAAGTTGAAGCAATTGACACGGAAATAGAAGTAACTGAAACCGAAGACACGGAGAATACTGAAGCTGTAGAAGTCGTAGATAACAGCACTTCTGGACTTTGGGTATTAGTGATTACGACAGGAGGTTACGGAAAACGGGTACCAGTTGCCCAATTCCGCTTGCAAAACCGTGCCGGACAAGGTTTAATGGCAACCAAGTTCAAAAATCGTAAAACTCAAGACCATTTGGCAACTTTACGCATTGTTAGTGAAGAAAATGAAATTATGATGGTCACGAGTCGCGGTATCATTATTCGACAAGCAGTAAACGCTATTTCCATTCAATCACGTTCTGCTACTGGAGTCAGGGTACAGCGTCTTGATGATGAAGACTTTATTAACGGAGTTGCAGTAGTTCCCGCTGATAACGGTGAAGAATCACAAGAATCATCCGATGAAGATGCTGTAGAAGTGACAGATACAATTGTTATTGAACCAGCAGATGATGCAGTAGAAACAGAAGAATAAAATCAAATTTTGCTAATTTATTAACCATTAATGTAGAGACGTTGCACTGCAACGTCTTTATCTATTTGGAGGATTCACCGTCCAACTCACGTTAAAATATAGCGGTTTTCACTTTTAAGAAAAATCCCTCATCCCTCATGATAAAAGGGAACTTAATACAAGTACTGATGAAATCAAATATTATTATCAAACTGATAGCTCGCAACTCAAAATCGATCATCGCTTTAACAAGTGGGATTGTAATGGGTTTAACCGTCGCTCCGGTTGGGGCTTGGTTTTTAGCATGGTTTGCTTTGATTCCCCTATGGATAATAGTCGTAACCCCAAAACAAAAACCCCTCTCCCCTTCTCTCTTATGGGGTATGGGTTATCACGGAACAGCTTTGTATTGGATTACCGGGCTTCATCCTTTGACTTGGTTGGGTGTCCCTTGGTTAGGAAGTATTGCCATAGCTTTATTTGCTTGGTTGTTTATCTCCTTTTGGGGAGGTATATTAGTTATTCTTTGGTCTAAATTACTCCGGATATTTTCAACTCAAAATAGTTTGATTCGCGTTCTGATTGGTACAGCTATTTGGTGTGCTTTAGAAAGAGTTTGGAGTGCCGGACCTTTATGGTGGAGTTCACTTTCTTACACGCAATCACCGTATAATCTGGTAATATTACATTTGGGTCAAATTTCCGGACCAACAGCGGTAACGGCGGTAATAGTTGCTGTTAATGGGTTGATGGCAGAAGCTTTAATTGCTCGCTTTTCTAAGTTAGATGATAGTAGAGAAAATAAAATACCAGTATTAGAACAAACTAAAAGTCAAAATATCAAAAGTTTTCAGCGATTGGGAATAATTGCGATCGCGCTATTTATTTTTTCTCATTTAATAGGTTTTGGCTTGTATTCTCGTCCTCTTTCCCAACCGTCGGCAACTGGTTTAAAAGTAGGAATTGTTCAGGGTAATATTCCCAATCGCATCAAGTTTAAATCCCAAGGCAATCAGCGTATTCTAAGAAATTATACCGCAGGTTATTTAAATTTAGTAGATGAAGGTGTAGAAGCAGTTTTAACTCCAGAAGGTGCATTACCCTTTTTTGAAGATGAGATTATTCAAAGTACGTTAATTGCAGCAGTGCGAGAAAAAGGCGTTTTGGCTTGGGTTGGTGGTTATAAGCGTCAGGGAAAAGGTAGATATACCAATAGTTTATTTACTTTTACAGGTGAAGGTAAAATTTATAGTCATTATGATAAAGAAAAACTGGTACCTTTAGGAGAATACATTCCTTTTGAAAGTGTTTTAGGCGGTATTATTAATCGATTATCTCCCATAACCGCAAGACAAATACCCGGAAAATCAAACCAGATTGTGGAAACACCTTTTGGTAGAGCTACCGTTGGGATATGTTACGGTTCAGCTTTTGCAGAACAATTTCGTAATCAAACACATAAGGGTGGAGAGTTTATTCTCACAGCTTCTAATAACGACCCCTATAGTGCAGCAATGCAATTTCAGCACCATGCTCAGGATATCATGCGAGCCATTGAAAACGATAGATGGGCAGCAAGAGCTACTAATACAGGATATTCAGCATTTGTCAATCCCCACGGTCAAACATTGTGGATATCAGGACATAATACCTATGAAACTCACGCAGAAACCATTTATCGACGAAAAACCCAAACTTTATATGTACGTTGGGGTGATTGGTTATGTTGGGTTTTATTAGGATTGGGTATGGGAAATTGGCTATGGGAAATTGGGCATAGGGTATAGGATATCACATTCTTATCCAAAAACTGTAAATTGAGATAAGTAAAGCTGGCACAAAAAAATAACGCTATATAAAGAAATGTAAATCAATCTTAAACCCTCTTACCCTGAGCGAAGTCGAAGGGTAACACCTCTTGCCTGTTGCCTCTTGCCTTGTCTCAATGATAATTTTCCGTGCTGACCTACTTATGTAATAAATGGCTACTTTTTATCTAGTTAACTTCATACAATAATTAAGAATCTTTTTCACTTAAATATATACGTGATATTCCATCAAGGGAACGAAAGGGGATTCTTAACAGCTATATAACTGGGTAGTAAATATACAATTAATTTTGCTTACCTACTTAATCATAATTATTATTAAACCATGACAAAAATTCTTACAGATACAAATTGGCAATTGACATCGACTTCCCAAAGATTAATCACCCGATAATCTTGCCTTGCTTCTAATCCTGCCAGATTTGATGCAAATCTATTAGAGGATGTTTTAACAGTTTTGGGCGAATATAATTCGCTACTACACAAACGAAGTCCGCCTACGCGGACTAAGGAGAAACTCAGAATTTTCAACCCACGTAGGTGGGTTTTGCCTGTGTAGCCGCGACTTCTAGTCGCCAGGGCTAGTAATAATCGATACTCTACTAATCCATTGAAATTCGGAATCGATTATTGCCCAATTTGGTGTTACTAATATCGTTGAACAACTGGCAATATTATCATTACTAACATTACTTATTTGGACTTTAGAATCACTATCTGAATTTATTTACGATCGCCTGTGGAGAAATCTCGCCCAAACTATGCAGCATGAGTTACGTCTTGATGCTTATAGTCATTTACAAGAATTAGAATTAAGCTACTTTGAAGAACGCTCTACAGGCACACTTTTATCAAAATTAAATGATGACATCAATCAATTAGAAAGATTTCTTGATTCTGGTGCAGCTAGTATTTTGCGGTTTATCACTACAGTTTTATTTGTAGGTGGTTCATTTGTGATCATCGCCCCCAATGTCGCTTGGTTGGCAATATTACCTACACCTTTCATTTTCTGGGGTTCTTTAGCATTCCAAAAACGACTCGCACCCCGTTGTTGGTGCAACGGGTTCTGGTAAAAGTACCCTTTCTGCGATTAATAAAACTTCTTATTAATTCAACAAGTTGAGCGCTCCGTAAATACTGCGTTATCGCGTAACTTATTATGCAATTTAATGGCAAAATTATTGATAATAACTTGCATTTATCTCACTCCAGCATGACACTCATCCTCAGCCAATCAGACCTTGATGAACTGCACCAACAGGCTCCTCAACCCCAGGTGCAGAATCTCGTACTTGATAGCTTTGAAAGGCTTGAGGGCGTGCCGGAAATCCTGGGAAGGGGCTACAATCGCAGCATGAATCTATCCCCTGGGATGTGGTTGAATTTCTCCGATTGCCAATATCATCAGGATTTGATGCTGAAAAAAACCGAACACGATCATCCGATCCAGTTCACAATTTTTTTGTCAGGAATGGTTTACTTTGATGATGTTCATCCTAATCTGGGTGGAACAAATAGTTACTTTTCCGGTAGCGGAATTTCGCCTGCTTACATTGAAAAGTATCGCGCTGGAGAGCGTTTAACTTGCGTGAATGTAGAGATTGAGCCAGAATTGCTAGATTCGTTTTTGCAGGAAGAAGGGCAATATAGCTCTGATATCCAGAAATTATTGTTTAAAGGGGAAGACTATAAAGCCTCATTTTATCCCAAGGTGACACCAGCTATGCGATCGCTTGCTCAAGAATTATGGCATCCACCCTATCGTGGTGCAGCGAAGCGGATGTATCTTCAAGGCAAAGTGTTTGAACTAATCGCAATGCACCTGGATTTGATTGCGGCAGATCAACAGCCAATTCACACCACACCAGGACTAAAACCTGATACCATCACCCGTATCTACCACGCTCAAGAAATTTTAACTACCCAACTAGAGAATCCGCCATCTCTGTGTGAACTAGCGCAACAAGTAGGAGTCAGCGTTCGTACTCTCCAGCGAGGTTTTACTTTACTTTTCAACACAACTGTAGTCAGTTATTTGACACAGCAACGGTTACAAAAAGCAGAAATGTTATTACGTCAAGGCAATTATCAAGTATCAGAAGTAGCTAATATAGTAGGCTATAGCCACCTAAGTCGTTTTGCAGCAGCATTCAAGCGACAGTATGGCATCACACCTAGTCAGTGTCTGGCAGGCAAAAAGGCAGTATTCGGCTAATAAATGGCATTTTTCGGATAGACAAGCCCCAGTCAACTTTTCTACACTACACCTCATAGCTAACAAAAATAATTAGCAATAAAAAGCTTTTATTACTGTGTGAGGAATTATGAGGAGTTGGTGTTTATCTGTTCGTCTATCGTTTTTAGTCAGTCTTTCCGGTTGTTTAAGTATTATTGCGGCTTCATCGGTATGGGCTGGGGAAAAACCTAACTCGCAAGATGTCGGGACGAAGTATGAAACCAGTTCTCAAATTCCCCAACTGAGCGATATCGAACTTCCCGTAACTAGCGCAAAATTATTAGTACAACAACCAACACCAACCAACACACCTGCGACTCGCTTTCAAGTAGATAGTTATCGCTTACCAAATGCCAGTACAGCAACGCGGACAGACACACCATTGCGGGATATTCCCCAATCGATTCAAGTTGTACCGCAAGAAGTCAAGCGCGATCGCGTCTGAAGAATTACCATCCAACCCCGACAACCAAGTATTTAAATCAGCCATGCTGGTAAAATCAAGCAACGCTACTCTAAGAGAAGCCGCTTCGCGTCTACACCGAGATTTTCCAATTGTTCCAACGAAAGGGATTCAACTTGCGATCTAACTTAATAGATTATTAACGATCGCAAACCCTGAGTATAGACGGCAATTATGTCATTGCAGTCCTACCATTTGGCACAAGTATAGTTATTGAGAATATTTCCATCTTTGCTCAGTAGTATATTGTCACCGATCTGAGCATTTGCCGTAATTATCCGGTCAAAAGGATCGCGAGTCCAATTAATTGCCAAAGACATACTAATAATTTGGTTAAAGCTTTTATTGCATATCTGTAAATCAATCTGCTCGGATAGCTCAGCAATAATCGTATCTGGTTGATGCGTAATGCGTTTTATTTCGTATAAATACTGTAACTCTAATCGAACAATTGCTAATATATAAATTTCATTATCATTAATTAAACTTTTAGCCAATTCACTTAATTTATCTGTCAAACCAGAATAAAGCCATACGACAACATGAGTATCAAGGTAAATCAATATTAATCTCCTGCTCCCAACAGATATTCACTAAATCATCGGGATTTCCTTGAATAACATCCGGCTTAAAAATCAAGTTTTTAAGTTTATCGGTTTTCTCCACAGGAACTATTTTAAATAGCTTACCATTTTGATTAATTTCTATGGGAATACCTGTTTCTAATACCTCATCCAATAGATGCTCAATATTATTACTTAATTCCGTTAATGTCATCTTTTTCATGGGATTCCTATTCAAGAGCCGTTTAAATTATTACTTATAACAACAGGTAATATTAATAACTTAGAATTAGAAGCATTATTTGCAGCTAACTTAAAAGTTTTGGTCGAATTATTTGAGAGTCACTCCTATATTGAAATGAGTCGTGATTCAATTACTGCTCACCTGTAATTAAAAACTGTACTGGTGTAAACTGTTATGTCTCGCTTTGCCACTAACTATACGTGTAGTAAACCATTTTTTCATTTAGCTTGCAATATCGAAAACTCCAGTGCGATCGCGTACAGTTTACCGTTAGGTATCCCTGCTTAAGAATTAGCATCCAACCGTGTTTCTTGGAGTGTAATCCCCAACATTTCCTCTACCTGCGGTTGACTTTTTTCTTCAAACTTATAAACCATGATTGTCGTCAATAAATCTATGATGGCACGATTTTCTAATTGCGGAGCTTCCTGCTGGCTTCTTGCTAGCAAGTACCTTGCTTCTTCGGTTGCTTATTCCTCATCAATTGTAGTCAACACCATCAACCCAACCCACACAGGTAAGGAACGAATATCACCCAACTCATCCAATGGAGAAAGCCGAAATCCTATTGCGACAAGGCAATTATCAAGTATCAGAAGTAGCTAATATAGTAGGCTATAGCCACCTAAGTCGTTTTGCAGCAGCATTCAAGCGACAGTATGGCATCACACCTAGTTAGTGTCTGGCAGGTAAAAAGGCAGTATTCGGCTAATAATTGGCATTTTTCGGATAGACACCACACAGTCAACTTCTCTACACTACACCTCATAGCTAACAAAAATAATTAGCAACAAAAGCTTTGATTGCTGTGTGAGGAATTATGAGGAGTTGGTGTTTATCTGTTCGTCTATCATTTTTAGTCAGTCTTTCGGGTTGTTTGAGTATTGTTGCAGTTTCATCGGTATGGGCTGGGGAAAAACCTACCTCGCAAGATGTCGGGACAAAGTATGAAACCACTTCTCAAATTCCCCAACTCAGCGATGTCGGACTTCCCGTAACTAGCGCAAAATTATTAGTACAACAACCAACACCAACGAAGACACCTGCCACTTCAGGGGAAGTAGTATCAATTACGGGTGTGAAAGCCAAACCCACCGAGAAGGGTGTGGAGGTGATTTTAGAAACAGCCCAGGGTGATAAACTGCAAGTTGCCAATCGCAGTACGGGTAATAATTTTATTGCCGATATAACTGGTGGGCAGTTGCGATTAGCTAATGGCGAGGCTTTCACCTTTAAGTCAGAAAAACCGATTGCGGGAATTACGGAAATAACAGTTACAAATATTGATGCTAATGGTGTGCGCTTGATGGTGGTGGGTGAGAAAGTTTTGCCTACAGTTGAGTTATTTGATGGGGATGAAGGCTTAATTTTTGCTGTAGCATCTACGACAACTGGGGAGCAACGCGATTTTGTGAAAGCAGCCACTAGGATTGCGATAGCGAAGCGCT
>JACYMD010000069.1 GCA_015272215.1 Rivularia sp. T60_A2020_040
AGCCAACTATTCCGACTCCGGAGCCACAAACTCCAGAACCAACTATTCCGACTCCAGAACCAACTATTCCGACTCCGGAACCACAAACTCCTTCAAATCCACCAACTCCGACTCCGGAGCCAACTATTCCGACTCCGGAGCCACAAACTCCAGAACCAACTGTTCCGACTCCAGAACCACCTCCGATATCTACCTAGTAGTCCTTTGCATTAAATTTGACGGATTCGTTTTCTCCCAAACCTAGGGAGACGTTATATATAACGTCTCTACATTACGTCGGTAGACAAACAAAACCAGTCAAAATTTATCCCCGAAACCATGTAGAGACGCGAAGCGCGTTCACGCCTTCATCCTGCGGCGAGCGCGTGCCTGAAAGGCATTATATTGCGTCTCTACAACTCCCTAACCTCATCCAGAATCAATTCCAAGGTTCGGTAGGAGCATCGGAATCGTCTGGAGGTAGGAGAGTTGTTGATGAGTTGTCTGTGAATAAATAATAATGGTCGGGAAAAGTAGAACCCGTCAGTTCGTGAAGCGCTTCAAGTACTTCTGTAGCTGATTGATACCTAGAATGATGATTATCAACTACCATTTTGTTGAGGATTTTTATCAAGCCAATACTAGTATTTACTTTCTCAGTCCATTTCAATTCTTGATTTTCATCTACTGGCAACTCGTGAGGTGGTATACCAGTTAAAGCAAAGATACCAATCATCCCCACTGCATAAATATCGCTACTGTATTGCGGATACCCTAAACATTGTTCTCGTGGTGCATAACCTTTAGTACCAATACCGATTGTAAAGGCTGTTTGTTCTTGAGAATTAATTACTTGGGTAGAAACCTGTTTTACAGCACCAAAATCAATCAGCACTAATTTACCGTCTGATTTGCGTCGGATAATATTGCCGGGTTTAATATCACGGTGAATTACACCTTTACTATGTACAAATATTAGTGTTTGCAGTATATCCTTAAGCATTTCAATCACTGCTGCTTCCCCAAGACGTTCACCTATGGGTATTTCTCGATTCAAAGGACGACCGACAATGTATTCTTGAACTAAATAAAATTCTTCTTCTTCTTCAAAATAAGCGAGAAGTTGGGGTATTTGATTGTAGTTTCCTAACATTTGCAAGGTTTGCGCTTCTGATTTAAATAAGCGTCTGGCTACTTGCAGTTGTTCTGATTTGTTATTAACTGGCTTTAATTGTTTGACAACACATAAAGGATTGCCTGGAAGTCTGGTATCTTCAGCAATATAAGTTTCGCTAAATCCACCAGAACCTAAAACTGCAACTATTTTATATCTACCATCTAATACTTTACCGGATATCTCTTTTAAACGCTCTCCGAGTAAATCTTTTAAGTCTTCTTGTTGAGAAATTATTTCCTGTACAACACGGTTGGAAGCGTGCTTTTGCAGAATACTAACTAGTTGACTTTTTCTTAATTTGTCTCGAACTATTTCGGTTCCTAAATAGCAAATTCCAACGGTAGAAATTGCCATGATTGGAATAGCAGTAGGAACAATTAACTGTCCATAAACAAATAAACTATAACTAATTCCTCCCCAGATTATCCCGAACAGAAGACTCACTACAAATCTATTTGTACTTCGTTTAATTCTGGCTATTATTAGCGAACATCCACCAACTAAAATTAGTACAAATAAACCTTGCTGTAACGGATTAGAAACTAGAGAAACAATTGTTTTCCCCGACATTAACGTTGCGATGGCGTTAGCATGAATTTCGATTCCGGACATTTTTTCGGGAGATAGCCAGTTTGAAGATGCAGGTACCGGATAGTAGTCTTCTCCTTCTTGCACTCTCGCTGTAAAACCGATCAAAACAATTTTGTCTTGAAAAACCTTTCCTCCCTGTAAGTTGGTATCCCAAAAATCCGGTTCAAATACATTCCAAAAAGAAAAAGTGTGAAAAGTCTGCGCCCCTCCATAAAAATAAATGCGATCGCCTTTTGGTTGAGGATATTTGATATTGGCAGCTAGTAGTAATGATTGGTCAAATGATGGCATGACACTAGGAACTATACCATCTTCTGCTAACTGTTTGGGGAATAAGTTTCCTAGTTTTTGAACTCTGCCATCTATCTCAAGAGGAAAATTTGTATAACCGATAGATGTGGAACCCGTGCGAAACTTCTGATGTGGTAAAACTAATTGCCAAGAATCTCCCTGGGGTAACTGGGATTTTTCGTAGAGTGCTGCTAAAGTTACTTTGTCTCCATGTCGCTGCAACACATCAATTAGCTGCTTGTCGTCGCTTTCTCCAAACCTACTAGGAGAATCAAAAAGTATACTTACCGCAACATGACGCGCCCCAGCTTGGACTAATTTGTCAATGGCTTGGCTGTATACTCGACGTTGAAAGGGAAAAGATTTCAGCGGTTCCAAATAAGCGTAATCAATCGGATCTATTTCATAGGATTCCTTGGGGCGCGATATCGATTCATTATCTATGGCTAAGATTACAATATCTTTGGGTGGAGTTACCTTTCCTCGGAGCAGATAAAATAAGCTTTCTGCTTGGTTTTCGAGCAAACTTGTAAAACCACTACCGGAAGCTGTTAACAGCACAGCCCCAACAACTGAAGCACAACTAAGAAGATGACCATTACGAGCCATCATCTTGAATTGACGTGCCGATACCGTAGAAGTAGTTTGTCTGGAAAAGCTAAACAGTTTCCTGGCAGCAGACACATATTTTTTGGTTATGTTATATGCAGGTTCTTCTGCCATATTGTATTATTAATTAATTTATGTAGAACAATTCTGGAAAGTTTACACATTGTTTTGTGCAAGCTATCCTATCAGTAACACTTAAACAAAAGTCTATACACATGAAAATATTATACTGTTCTCTACTGTCATCTGGTGTTTGTTTTTGTCGCAATATATCAGTAAATATTCTAGTACAAAATCAATGCCCTGGGGTTATTGGAGATGGGATTGTAATTATATCAGAAGAGACCTAAATTCAAAGAGATGATCAAAGTTTTCAGATTTTCGATCTCCGAGGACTTCTGGAATCAGTTGAAAGGCTTATACAAGTTCCGGTATGTTAACTGATGGTTGATATCCTCCATCTACTTGTAAGCTTTGCAGTTTCTGAGCTAGTCAAAAATTGGCTAATTTATCCTTGAGTAACAGTTATTTTTACAAGCAAGTTTATTAAAGCCAGAATATTTTAGAGAAATCCGATCAAGCTTCGCTATACCTTGATAATACAATATTGAGACTAGCCTTTAGTCAGGAACACGTAATTAGATATACTTTGCTCAGTTAACAACGCATCTAAAAATCTGCATTAATCCTTGCTTTTGAGATACTCGAAGATAAATAACGGATTTTTGCGTTTTTCTTGTTTCTCGATATCAACAACAGAGCCTGTTTATTCAAAATAATAAAAACCACGATTATTGGCTATCAACCGCATACTCTTGCTCTAACTGATCGGATTCGAGTTACTTACCTACTTTAGGAGTAAACTTAACTAATATACAGTTACAAATGCTGTTACTTATTCAATTTTATTGGTAAATTTTGATTACAGGGTGCAAATTAAGCATATTTAGTTAAGGGCGAAAAAGCTCTCTCGTTATGTCAACCACAGTTTAATGTTTTAGTCAATCTCCTAAATTGAAAAATGATAGATAAAAGCTATACATGACAATATAATTTATATATATTAGCGAATTTGTCATTTTATTATTGCTATAATCTATTGTTCAATCTCAATTCATTTATATTAATGGTGTAATTTCCTATGGAATCTCATATGACTCGTCTATCTATTTTTGTAGACGGAAATAATATGTTCTATGCTCAACAAAAGAACGGCTGGTTTTTCGACCCACGACGAGTATTAGAATACTTTAGATACGAACAAACACATACTAATTTAATCAATGCATTTTGGTACACTGGCTTAAAAGACCCACAGGATCAACGAGGTTTCCGAGATGCTCTAATTAGTTTAGGATATACAGTACGAACTAAAATACTCAAAGAATATTATGATGATTCCTCCGGACGATACTCTCAAAAAGCTAATTTAGATATTGAAATTGTTGTAGATATGTTTAATACAGTAGACCAATATGACAGAGTAATTCTATTTAGTGGAGATGGAGATTTTGAAAGAGCAATTGAATTATTACGCTCAAAAAACACTCATATAACTGTCGTTTCCACAGAAGGAATGATCGCACGAGAGTTACGTAATGCTACCGATAGATATATAGATTTGAATGAAATCCGAAACCTTATAGAAAAAACTGAAGCTTAATAATCTTTACAAATATTTAGAAAATTAATAGTAAAAAAAATTAAAGTAGAAAGTATTGTTAGGCACAAAAAAATTATCCACTTTGAACATGGTTATGAAGACAAATCCAGAACGAATCATTATTTTTGATACCACACTCCGTGACGGAGAGCAATGCCCAGGAGCAACTTTAAATATTGAGGAAAAGTTAACTATTGCTAAGCAATTAGCACGTTTGGGTGTGGATATAATTGAAGCGGGTTTTGCTTTTGCAAGTCCGGGAGATTTTGAAGCTGTCAGCAAGATTGCCCAAGTTGTAGGAACTGAAGATGGTCCGGTAATCTGTAGTTTAGCAAGAGCTAAACAAGATGATATTAAAGCAGCAGCAGCAGCCATAAAACCAGCGGCTAAAGGTAGAATTCATACATTTTTAGCTACTTCTGATATTCACCTCAAATATAAGTTGAGAAAAACTAGAGAAGAGGTGTTATCAATTGCTGAAGAGATGGTAGCTTATGCAAAAACTTTTACTCATGATATCGAATTTTCTCCAGAAGATGCAGGACGTTCTGATCCAGAATTTCTTTACCAAGTATTAGAGCGAGTAATCGCAGCCGGAGCAACAACTGTTAATATTCCCGATACTGTTGGTTATACAACTCCCAGTGAATTTGGAGGTTTAATTAAGGGTATTAAAGCAAATGTTCCTAATATCGATCAAGCAGTTATTTCGGTTCACGGACACAATGATTTAGGTTTAGCTGTTGCGAACTTTTTAGAAGCTGTAAAAAACGGTGCTAGACAATTAGAATGTACCATCAATGGGATTGGAGAACGTGCCGGAAATGCCGCTTTAGAAGAGTTGGTAATGGCTCTACACGTGCGACGACAATATTTTAATCCCTTTTTAGGACGCGATGTTGATTCGGAAGCAGCGTTAACTAATATTGACACTAAACAGATATATAAAACATCTCGATTAGTTTCTAATTTAACCGGAATGTTGGTGCAACCAAACAAAGCAATTGTTGGTACAAATGCCTTTGCTCATGAATCCGGAATTCATCAAGATGGCGTGTTGAAAAACAAGCTTACCTATGAAATAATGGATGCTCAGTCAATTGGTTTGACAGAAAATCAAATCGTTTTGGGTAAGCATTCGGGAAGAAATGCTTTTCGGACTCGTTTGAAAGAATTGGGTTTTGAAATGTCAGAAAATGACTTGAATAAAGCCTTTGTTAGGTTTAAAGAAGTTGCTGACAAAAAGAAAGAAATTACCGATTGGGATTTGGAAGCTCTTGTTAATGACGAAATTCAACAAACACCCGATTTATTCAAATTGGAAATGGTGCAGGTTTCCTGTGGTAGTAATGCAAGTCCTACCGCAACGGTAACTTTACGCAACCCAGAAGGGGTAGAATTAACCGATGCCGCAATTGGTACAGGACCTGTGGATGCTGTATATAAAGCAATCAACAGGGTAGTAAATGTACCGAATAACTTGATTGAATTTTCTGTACAATCGGTAACAGCCGGGATTGATGCGATTGGGGAAGTTACTATCCGCTTGAAGTATGAAGAGAAGATTTATTCAGGTCGTTCGGCGAATACAGATATTATTGTTGCATCGGCACAGGCTTATGTAAATGCACTTAATAAGTTGTATGGAGCGTTACTGGGTAAGCAGAAGCAGCAAATAACTGCATAGTAAGAATAGGGAGTAGGTGGTGTGATTTGTCGGGTTTTTATGACATAAATAATCATCGGTGATATCAGAAAATCTTCATCAAAACCCGACTTTTTACCCCACAGATATCAAGTCTTACACTTTAACAGCTTCAGCTTTTTTAACGGGTACATAAGGCTTTTCTGCACCTTGTGCTAAATACTCTTGAAGTTGAGATTCGATTTGTTCACGGACAATTTGACGGTATTCCAGAAAATGTTCGTTGTGAGCGCAGGAAGATAAATAATGTTCTAATACTGCGGGGTTATGTTTGAGAATACTAAATAAATGATGCCAGAATTTCCAACGAGTTTCCCGTTTAATACCTTGTCGCCAAATAATCGTTAAAAATGCTTTCACTATCTTCCATTCTGGCATTTTAGCAGGTGCTTTCCAACTCGGTTTACCCATCATTAAAAAACAGCGATAAGTACGATCTAAGTAAGGAATTGGGTCATATAAAGCACAAAAGGCTTCAATATATTCCCTACCAATTTCCTCTAAAGGACGAGTGGGAATAAAATTCATTAATGTAGTTTGATTAATATTTCCGTCTTGAGAGTCGCGCAATCTTGCTTCTTTTTCCAAACGATGCCATAATGCAGTATTGGGCAATGCTTGCAACATCGCAAAGGTTGTAGAAGGAATGGCTGCTTGTTCTGCAAAACGCACAATGCGAGATCCAGCACCGGATTTTTCACCATCGAAACCAATGATAAAACCAGCCATCGGACGTAAACCGGCTTGAATAATCGCTTGTACAGATTCTACAAGGGAATTGCGGGTATTTTGAAATTTCTTTGTCAGTTGTAAACTATCTTCGTCTGGTGTCTCAATACCCAAAAATACCGCAGCAAAACCAGACTCAACCATTAATTCCATCAATTCTGCATCTTGTGCTAAATCAATTGAGGCTTCTGTATCAAAGCGGAATGGATATTCATGTTCTTTCATCCACACCTTTAATTCTTTGAGCAACAGCTTGACATTGCGTTTATTGCCGATAAAATTATCATCCACCATAAACACACCGCCGCGCCAACCTAATTCATACAAACAATCCAATTCAGCTAAAAGTTGCCCTGGAGTTTTGGTTCGGGGTTTGCGACCATAAAGCACAATAATATCGCAGAATTCGCATTGAAAGGGACAACCACGAGAAAATTGCACCGACATCATGTCGTAAGCGTCTCTTTCTAACAAGTCAAAACGAGGAATCGGTGTTGTAGTCACATCTGGCTTTTCTTGGGTGCGAAATACACCGTTTTTCTGACCAGATTTTACCGCTTCTACAAACATTGGTAAAGTAATTTCTCCTTCATCAAGAATGAGAAAATCTGCCCCAGCTTTTTGAGATTCTGCGGGTACAGAAGTTGGATAAGGGCCACCTACCGCGACTAATTTACCTCGTTGTTTTGCAGCTTTTATTTGATCGAATAAGTCTTGTTTTTGGACTATCATTGCAGATAAAATTACCATATCTGCCCATTCCCATTCGGCTTCACTCACGGAGCGAATATTCCTATCTACTAATTTAAATTCCCACTCTTGAGGTAAAATTGCCGCTACAGTCACTAAACCCAATGGTGGTAATAAAACTTTTTTATCTACTAATTCTAAAATTTTTTCATAAGACCAAAAAGTTTTGGGAAATAAAGGATAAATTAATAAAACTCGCATAATGTCCACTCCCCTTAAATGTTTTACAACTGCTTTTCGTTTTTCTTCGCAAATTGACTATTTCAGGATTGATGCACCGATTCATGTATTTATTGTCACAATATTTTCACAAACGGGATTTTATCTGAATTTTATTCCTAAACAGAAGGGTTATACTAATATTACGTAAGTATATAATTCGTATATTAATTGTACCGTATAAGTTATAAGTGGGAACAGTGAACAGTTAAAATAAGCAATATTAATGTATCTGTGAATGGGGAAACTCAATAGAAAATCATCGCGATAGGCACGCGCTCCGGAAAGGCAAGAGGCGCAACCGTGTGGCTGCTCGCAAAATGTCTAATCTAAAATAATCTCAGATTCAATTCAATTTAATAAAATTCAATTAAAACAAATTAAACCAAATTAACTCACAAAATCTGCTCTTATTATGACTTATAAACCCCAGAATGAAAAAGATAAATCAGAAGTGAATGCGAATACAGCAGAGAAGGAAAAGATTTTATGTCCCCACTGTAAACGCACGGCTACCAACGGCATTAAATGCAAAGGAATTTGTGTAGCTGATAATGATTATTAGATTATTAATTTAAATCTAATTAATCTATAGGTAGTTCGATAAAAAATTCTGTTCCTTCACCTAATTTTGAACTACAACTGATTTTACCATTATGAGTTTCTTCAATAATTGAGAGGGCAATAGCAAGTCCTAATCCAGTACCTTTTCCGACTTCTTTTGTAGTAAAAAGATGATCAAATATACGTTCTCGAACTGATTCGGGCATTCCCATAGCATTATCTTTAATACTAATTAATGCTGTATTTTTTTCAATAAAAAACTCAGTTTTAATGATTATTTTGTAAGGATTAATTTGCAATTCGGCAAATGTTTTTCCTTCACTGACTGTATCTATAGCATCAATAGCATTAGCAATAATGTTCATAAATACTTGATTTAACTGTCCTAAAAAACACTTTACAGGTGGTAAAGTTCCATATTCTTTAATAGCTTCAATTGCTGGACGTTTCTCATTAGCTTTGAGGCGATATTTGAGAATTAAAATTGTACTATCAATTCCTTCATGAAGATTGCAAGCAACTTTTTCATCTGTATCGGCTCTAGAGAAAGTACGAAGACTTGTACTAATATCTTTAATCCTTTCGGTTGCTACTTTCATCGAATCTATTAACTTTGGTAAATCCTCTATCAGGAATTCTAAATCAATTTCTTCAGCGTGTTCTAAAACTGCATCTGTGGGAGTAGGATAATGTTGTTGATAGCATTTTATATGAGCAAATAAATCTTGAATGTATTCTTTAGCATTATTAATACTACCTTTAAGAAATCCGATAGGGTTGTTAACTTCATGTGCGACTCCTGCAACTAAATTACCCAAAGTTGCCATTTTTTCATTTTGTACCATTTGTAATTGAGTTTGATTTAACTCTTGTAAAGCTTTTTCTAACTCTTGTGATTTCTGAATTACGGATGCTTGTGCTTTTTCACTTTCTCTGAGTGCTGCTTGTTGTTGGCTAATATCTCGAACAATCGTTAATCCATGTAACTTTCCTTTGTACATAAAGGGTACTGCTTTGATTTCTGAATCAAAATAAGTCCCATCTTTTCGTTTACTAATATTTTTAATATAAAATTCTTTGCCCGCTCTCATAATCTCTAAGTAATTACTAAAGAGATGTATGGAATCTGGATGCATAAAATCTGGTGGAGTCAGATGAAACCATTCTTCTTGAGAATAACCATACATCTGGCAAAAAGTAGGATTAACAGCAACGATTTTTCCTGTTTCTAAATCGCAAATGTTTAATCCATCATTGACGCTTTCAAAGATACTACGATATTCTGCTTCTTTTTGAGCAATTTCGTATGTTTTCTGTTGCTGTTGAGCGTATAATTGAGCATTTTGCAAGGAAATAGCAGCTTGGGTACATAATAGATTAGTAACTTCCAATCTTTCTCGTGTAAATGCACTTTTGATTAATTTATTTTCTAAATATAACAACCCAATTAATTTACCTCTATCCAAAATCGGCGCACATAATAAACTAGATGGCTGCTGTTGTATTAAATACTCGTCGATGAGCAAATCATTTTGAACTGTGGCATTATCTAACACAATAGTTTTTAAGCTATGTTTGACATAATTGATAACTGTATTAGGAAGCTGATTACTAGTTTCATAGGGGATTGATAAATGGGTTACACCCAATTCTTGAGTAGCTACTGCTTCTAAAGTTAAGATATCGTTTTTGAGAAAAATTAAAGCAGCTTTTTGCGCTCCAGCATTTTCAATTACTATTTGGAGTAAAGTCGAAATTAACTCTTCTAATTGAATTTCTTTTGATAAAGCTTGGGTTGCTTTGAGAATACTTTTAAAATCTAAGGCTTCTGAAATGCTACTACTGGAGCGAGTTGTTTGAATAGTTTGATTTACAAAAAAAGTTTTATTAACAGGTTGAATGCAGGTTTCGTTGATTGAAGAACTGTATTTTTGTGTTTGTAAAATTGGTGTAAGTAATTGGGGATAGCGTTTTTCTAAGTCGTGGATTTTGGCTTTTGCTCCCCATTTTGCATAACAGTAATAGGCTTCCTGCATATATGTAGCGGCAATCTTTTGTTTATCCCAATCTAGATAGAATTTAGCTATAAGTTCGTTTGCTAAAGCTTCTTCTTGGATATATTCGTTGGCTTTGGCTCCAGCAATAGCTTTTTCATATAATTCTATTGCCTTGATTTTTTCATTTAAAACTCGATGTTTTTCAGCTTCGACTAAATCATATTTATGCTGAAAATTCATTGGAGCGTGATAAGTCAGATTTTTGATTTTTTCTTGATTTTTTATGACTTGTTGAAGTTTTTCTGTTTGGGATATATCTGAATATAAACTTAACTGTAGTAAAGAATCATAAAAATAGAATAGTGGAGCATAAAAACATCCGGCTATTCCGTCTAAATATATTTGAGCTTCCCTTGCATTTGTCGCAGCCTGCTCGAATTGTTCAAACAAGTAACAAAGAATAAATTTATGAATGTAAACAAAATGAAGTCCAATTCTGTCATTGGCTTCTAATAGAGAAGGTAAGATTTCGTTTTCGTTGTAAGCTTTTCCAATTAAAATATATGGTTGTTGAGATTCACCGAGCAAATTTAAGATAACCTGTTGAATTGTTCGATATTGATTTAAAGTGGTTGTGTGTTTGAATTGAATTAAAACATCACTAATAGCCGCCATTTCTTGCTGAAGAGAATTTAATTCTTCACCTGTAAAATACGAATATTGAAACCAGTTGATTGCGGCATGACTAGAGTATTCTAAATCTCCATTTTCGATTCCGCTTTGATATGCTTCCCGAAAAAGTGGGATAGTCATTTTCAGATGTTCTTTACCATGTTTTGTAGATACAGCTATCATAAATAGGGTTCTAGGTGTTAATTCTAAAGCATTTAGCTCTTGCAATAAGTTTAATGCTAATTTACCAAATTGATAACTGCTTTGAGCATCCTGAAAAAATCCTTGTAAAATTAACCCATAAGCAGCATAAGCAAAGCTTGATGAAGGAGCATTTCCATATTTAATTGATAAATTAACTTGAGAGAAAACTATTAGCGGCACTAGTGTAGGTGCGGCAGCAATTATGGGAAACCAAACAATTGATAATAATCGCATGGCTGCTAAAGGATAAACATCCTTCATTAAAGGCAGTGCAATTAAATCCGATATATGTTTATCTTGTAAATAGATATTTATTTCAGTTAAATCTTTCTGAATATCTACAGAAGATGGTGATTCTGGAATTTTAACTCCAAAGAATTCTAATACATTTAGTCCAAATTTGACTGCTTCAATCAGTTGGTTTTGAGCAATTTTAGTTAAAATGATAACTTCATAAACCTTAGTTTTATCTAAAATTGTTTTGGCTTGTTTTAAGATAATATCCGCCCATTGTTGCATCTGTTCAAAGTTACCAGTTAGATAAGCAACTTCTACAGCATAATCATAAAGTGATAATGTGATTTCGTAATTATTTTGCCAGCAATCGCTACTTAATAAACTGATACCCATTCTGACATAAATTAGCGCTGCACTATAAGCTGTAGAATCTTTAGATTTTCTTGCTGCTAATAAATTCAATTCAACAAGTTTAAGTTTTTCCGAATCATTTAGAATTAAATTTTGACCAATATTAAGGTGATTAACAATATTAAAAATATTTTCTGATAATTCTGGTTTTAGAATATTTTTTAATAGACTTTTGCCAACATTTAAATGAGTTATCGGTTTTTGTTCATTGGGAATTAAAGAATAAGCCGCTTGCTGTACTCTATCATGTAAAAATCTATAATCTATAACCTGAGATGCTGGCTGAATTTCTTGTCTTATTTCAAGATAAAATTTATAAATCTCACTTTGCGGTATTATCAATCCTTCCTGTAATGCTTTCCATAAATCAGTAGCAGTTTCAGCTTCCGATTTTTCACAAACTATTGCTAAAGTTGCTAAATCAAATTGATTGCCAATACAAGCCGCTAATTTCAAAACATTCTGCGTTTGCTCTGGCAATTTTTGCAACTGTAACGACATAAATTCAACAACATCATCAGTTAAAGCTAACTTCTTAATTTCAGAAATATTACATACCCAGGAATTTTGCTCAAAATTAAATTTTATCAAATCATCTTCATACAACGATTTGAGAAACTGCGTACTAAAAAATGGATTACCTTTAGTTTTTTGATATATAAGTTGTGTTAACGGTTGTGCAATTCCCAAGGAACAACTTAAAGTATCTACAACTAATTGATTTAAACTTTCTTCAGTTAATGATTTTAAATTAATAGTATTAATTATCGCTTGCGTTTTACGAATTTCCTCTAACGTCAACATCAAAGGATGAGCCGCAAAAACTTCATTATTTCTATAAGCACCAATTAATAATAAATATTTGCTTTCCAATTCACTTATCAGTAATTGCATTAAATTCAAAGATGTCAAATCAGCCCATTGTAAATCATCTAAGAAAATTACTAAGGGATGTTCCTTAGTAGTAAAAACTTTAATAAACTTTTGAAATAACAAATTAAAACGATTTTGTGCGGCTGTACCCGATAATTCTGGTGCAGCTGGTTGTTGTCCAATAATTATTTCTAATTCGGGAATAACGTCAATAATTACTCGTGCATTTTCACCTAATGCCTGTAATATTTTATGTTTCCAAATTGACAATTGAACATCAGTTTCACTAAATAATTGCCTCATTAAATCGCGAAAAGCTTGGACAAAAGCCGAGAAAGGAATATTACGATTAAATTGGTCAAATTTACCTTTAATAAAATAGCCCCGCTGTTTAACAATCGGTTTATGAACTTCGTTAACAATTGCAGTTTTACCGATTCCAGAATAACCAGTAACCAGCATTAGTTGACTGTTCCCCTTCGATACTTTCTCAAATGCTGCCAGCAATTTTTCAACTTCGGTTTCTCTCCCATACAGTTTTTCAGGAATAATAAATCTATCACAAATATCCCTTTGAGCAATTGCAAAATATTCAATATTACCAGTTTTTTGAAGTTGTTTTAAACAAGTTTCTAAATCATGCTTGATTCCCGAAACACTTTGATATCTATCCTCTGCATTTTTCGCCATTAATTTCATGACGATAGCTGATAAAACTTGAGGAATTTCTATACTATTCCCTAACAACGGAGGTGTTTTTGCAATATGACAATGTACCAATTCCATGGTATCATCCGATTTAAACGGTAATTCTTTAGTTAATAATTCATAAAAAGTCACACCCAAAGAATAAAAATCACTACGGTAATCAATTCCCCGATTCATCCTTCCAGTCTGCTCTGGAGATATGTAGGATAAAGTTCCTTCCAAAATATTCGGACTAACTAAAGTTTGGTTTTCTCGTGGTAGTAAAGATGCAATACTAAAATCAATTAATTTAACTTGTTTTGTTGTCGGATTAATTAATATATTGGCGGGTTTAATGTCTTTATGAATTATTCTATGACGATATAAAATATCCAAAATATCACATAGAGTAATAGCTATTTTGAAAAACTCTTCTAAAGATATTGTGTATTGATTAAAATATTCTCTCAGAGAAATTCCCCCCATATCTTCCATTACTAATGCATAGCTATTTTGGTAACTATCTAAACTGTAGGTTTGAATAATTCGAGGTGAATTGAGATTTTTGGTTATGGTATATTGATTGCGAAACTGTAGCAACTCGCTAAAATTGGGATAGGGATTTTTCAGCAATTTAATCACAACGGGTTTTTGATCGTCTTCTCGAACCGCACGATATACTGATGTTCTCGAACCGTTGTAGAGTTCTTCTTTGATGTGATATCCGTTAATACTAATCATACTGCTTTTGTCCTCAATGCTTCTAGATTTAGTATTCCCAAATCCTAGGACAAAAAAACACAATTCAAGTTGAAATCTTTATATAGTCTTATATTCCTTTACAGCTAAATAGTGTTGATTACCCAAAATTGGACTGGTACTAAATCAAAAAATTGGCTATTGTAAATAACCAGTATCTAAATTATGCTGTTCTTAAGTTCAAGTTAAATGATTCTCTGGAAGGCGAAATATGCCTTATTTAAGCAAAATTTGCATCTATCCGATTAAATCACTTGATGGGGTAGAAGTAACACAAGCTCTTGTGTTGGACAGTGGTGCGTTACAGTATGACCGTCAATATGCCATTATTGATGCACAAGGTAAGTTTGTCAATGCTAAACGTTATGCAAAAATACATTTATTACGGTCAAAATTTGATTTAGAAAGTCAAATTGTTTCGCTAAAAATTCCAGATAGTGATACAGAAGAAAGTTTTAATATAGAAACGGAAATACCACAATTAGAAGCTTGCTTGAGTGACTTTTTTGGGTTTAATATAAAATTACAAAAAAACTTAGTTACTGGCTTTCCTGATGATACCATTTCACCGGGACCAACTATTGTTAGTACTGCTACTTTAAAAGAAGTTGCTTGTTGGTATTCAGATTTAAATGAAGATGATATCCGTCGTCGAATGCGTACTACTTTAGAAATAGATGGAGTACCCGCTTTTTGGGAAGACAAATTGTTTTCTGAAAGTGATAATGGAATTATTAAAATTGGGAATGTGCAATTTATGGGAGTAAATCCTTGTCAACGTTGTGTTGTTCCTACTCGCGATGCAGTTACGGGACAAGTTAATTCGGATTTTCAGAAAATATTTATCAACAAACGTAGAGAAACTTTACCGGAATGGGTTGATAATTCTTGTTTCAATCATTATTATAAGTTGACGGTGAATACTCGGTTAGTTGGTGTTGGAAATCAAGTTATTCAAGTTGGGGATGAATTAAGTTTGTTGTAAGTAATAACCTTACTAGACGCAGAGTACGCTGAGGAAGAATGAAGAGAGATGAATTTTAATATTAGGGAAACAATTCTAAAGGAAGATTCTTTTTTAAATCTTTTGATTTTTTAACGTGATTAACAAATCTAACTAATTAATTATGACTACTTCAAACAACGAAACCAATCAACTTACACCAACTCAACGAACTCAAATTAAAAGATTACCCAAACGCGGTAATTATGAAACTCAAACTATCTACAATATCTTAGATGAAGCGTTAATTTGTCATGTAGGATTTATCGCAAACAATCAACCTTTTGTAATTCCTACTGCTTATGGAAGAGTCGAAGATAAACTTTATATTCACGGTTCACCTGCTAGTAGAATGTTGCGTACTTTAACTCAAGGTATTGAAGTTTGCGTGACGGTGACTTTATTAGATGGATTAGTATTAGCACGTTCTGCTTTTCATCACTCGATGAATTATCGTTCTGTAGTCATATTTGGTACGGCTACTTTAGTTAATGATATGGAAGAAAAAAATGCAGCGCTACGAGCTTTTACTGAACACGTAATACCTCAAAGATGGGAGGAAGCACGTCAACCAAATAAACAAGAATTACAGGGAACAATGGTGCTTTCTCTACTTTTAAATGAAGCATCAGCAAAGATACGAACAGGTAATCCTGTGGATGATGAAGCGGATTACGATTTACCAATTTGGGCTGGTGTTTTACCTTTACAAATTGTTGCAGGTAAAGCTATTAATGATCAGCGCTTGATTGAAGGAATTGAAATTCCCGATTATATACAAAATTATATTCGCAATCAACCAAACACCACATCTTCATAAACTCCGCTGATTTCCCCTTCAAAATTAATACTTTGTAATTGAAAATATTCATCTTCAAAAATATAAGATTGTAATACCCAAAGTCCTTCTTCGTTACGACGAAAACATTCAATTCTCTGACGTTTAACATTAATTAAAACGTACTCTTGCAGAGTTTCTAATAGTTGGTAATCGGCAAATTTATCACCCCTATCAAATGCTTCTGTTGAATCAGATAAAACTTCCACAATTAAGCAAGGGAATTTCTTTTCTGTGGTATTTTGCTTATCTCTCTCATCACAAGTAACCATGATATCGGGGTAATAATATCGATTTGATTTTTCGATACGAGCTTTCATATCGGAAATAAAAACTCGACAACTAGAACCCCGTACATGACTGCGGAGAAGTGTCGCTAAGTTTAATGAAACAGTAACGTGAGCATCATTAGCACCAGCCATTGCATAAGCATAACCATCGATGTATTCGTGTTTAACATCGCTTTCTAATTCCAATTGGAGGTATTCTTCTGGAGTGATGTAATTTTGTTGGGGGGATGCGACCATTTTTTTAGTTTTGGTTTAGGTTTCAAGTTCAAACAATTATTAATTCGGTTTCTTTGTTAGAAGATTCATCTTCAACTAAAGAACGTTGATTATCTTTACCCTGTAATTTATTAGTTACATAAGCTGTTATGGCATTTACTTTGCGCGCTCGCCATTCATCAACTAATTGCTCTACTTGAGTTACACTCATTCGTCGTGTCATTGCTTCGTAAAGATATGCTGCATGAGTTGTTTCATCTTTGGCAATGCTGAGCATTCCTAATTTAAGGTTACGTGATTTGGAGTCATTATCGGGTAAAACTTTCGCCATTCGAGCAAAATCTTTGCTTGCATCTAACTCTAATATATAAGTGCTAGCCATAAACACATTCCAATCAATGCATTCTGCTTTTAATTGTTCTGAAGAATAACCTTCATAATATGTCGCAAAAAAGGAATTACGACGCGGTTTTGATTTTTTATCATTTGTATCTGGGCTGGTTTCTTTCGGTATATTTTTAAAATCTATAACTTTTTTATCAAGCTGTTTGAGTGCATTCGCAAAAATTTGTCCGTGTCTATTTTCGTCTTCTGCGTGTTTTGCTAATTTCTCCGCAAGCCATGTATCACCTTCTTTTGCAGCTCGTTGACTGAGGTTGGTTAAAAAAGGAACGGAACCCGATTCAGCTAACTGAAATCCCGCTAAAATATTGGGACGAGTTTTAATATCCCGGATTTGTAAAGCGCTAAAATAAGCACTTGCACCAGAACCCGCTAAATGCATGATATAGGTAAGAAGATTCATAGTTATTTGTTAGTTATTAGTTGTTAGTTATTAGTGATTATTTGAATATTTTTCATCTGTCGGATACAGTCGATCAATTATCGGTATTTTCTAATTGAGAAACTCGCTTTTCTAATTTTTTTACATCTTCTTTTAATTCTATTACTAAAGTTGATAATCTATCAAACATTTTGTCACGTTCTGGTTGTGATAATCTTCTGGAAGCACGCTGAGATGGTAAAGAGTTATTTGGTTTTTTTACTGATGAACTACCTCCATTTATCTGGGTTTCGAGCCGATTGACTTGCGATTCTAAACGGTAAAATTTCGATTCTAAATTATTTAAACGCGATTCTAATAATCCAGAAACAGCCTGATCTGAAAGTAATCCACCCCAAACTATAATTACTAAAAATCCTATAAATAACAACTTCGTAAAATTCAACATTTATTTGATAAATTAGTAAATAAGTAATAAACAAAGAGAAGATAATGATAATTAAATCCTAACAATTGCCTATTACCCATTACCCATTACCTCTTCACAGTTTTAAATAATTGCTCCCAATCGATATAACTTGCGTTATTTTCTCCTTGTTTTACCTCAAAAGTAACATTACAAGCTGATGGTTCTTGTAAGGCTTGTACACAAAGTTTAGCAACATCTTCACGGCTAATTTTGCCCCTAATATTATCACCTTGCTCCAAAATTAATTCTTTACCACCTGGTTCTTCAGTCAAAGCACATGGTCTAATTATAGTGTAAGGAATTCCACTTGCTCTTAAAGTATCTTCTCCTTTCAATTTCCATGTTAAAATTCCTCCAAGTTGGTCATTTAATTTGACTGCTGGTGGTTCTTCTTCTAAGTTTATACCAGGTCTTCCTGGACGAGTTACTCCTGCTGAACTTACTAAAATAAATTGCGGTAGGGTTTGTCCTCCATAAGCTTTAATTGTTTCGACTTCTAAAGCAAAAGCACCTGGAGAAAAGTGAGGATTTAATTCTCCATCATATTCAAATTTGCTCAACATTAATTGAAAAGAACAAATTTTATTAACGTCAATTGTCGAAGCATCTTTTACAGTTTTGGCGCGAAAAACCGGAATTAATTCTGTAAAAGGAATCTTAATGTTTACCCAAGTATCTGCTTGAGTATCGAAAGAATAACAATAACCAATTCCATCCCAACTTGTTTCTGTACGCAAAATTAATTTGTAGCGTTTTCCATCTCCTTTAACTCTTAGTTCAACACCTTCATAACCAGATAAATTAAAAGATGGGTCAAAATTTTTGGTTCTAACTGAAGCAAATCCACCGGAATTTTCTGTGGATACATTACCAAAAAATACAGCTTTATCTGAAGACAATTGAATATTACTCTCACTAACTCCACCCATAACTACATCATCTACTGCACCCCAAATATTTTTAATTTCCATAGATGGATTACTAAAGTCAAATATTAACTTATCGCTTGACGGCAGCAACCTTTTACTAACAGCTTCTATTAAGTTTTTTACACCTTTATATTCTACATTTTCTGGAGTATCACCAACAATTTCTGGCATATAAAATTTAATGCCTTGATTGTATTTTGCCCTATCCGCTGTATCTCCTTCTACTGGTTGGACTCTTACCGCAGTACAGCAAATAACGGCTTGGATATTCGTTGTTAATAGGGAATTTAAAGTTTCTGGTTTAGTAATATCTCCAACTACAAAATCTGCTTTATCGTCAATTATTGACCTGGCTTTATCAATATCGCGCACCAAACATCTTACTTTGTAACCTTTTTCAATTAACCGTTTTACAACTCTTCTTCCCACACCACCCGTTGCACCTGCTACTAATACAGCACCCATTTCTTTGGCTCCAATTAATTGATTTCTATTTTCCTTATCACTTGTGAATAAATCCTGTACCCAGTTAAGTAAAGGGATTACTTCAAAAAAGGTTATAGTTTTGACAAATCTGTTTAAATTCCACATATTTCAATTATCATTTTTCAATGTTTTTTAATTCAATTAAATTTCGATTCATGAATGAGTAAACTAATCATACTTATAATATAAAAAATATACTCCTGAGTACCAAATTTAGATTTATGTTAATTTTTAATTATAATTATTGCTCGCAAAATCGGATCTACATTAAAAATTGTATATTAAAATGAACTTACATTCAAACAGTTGAATTTATTTACTTTAAGATTTTTCATTATGTAACTTAATTTGTACATTTTAAACAAACATAGTACCTAAAACCACAAACCCGATTAAAAACCTTTAAATTTGTAAGTGTAGCTTCGTTTAGCTTCTAATATATAGTCTTCTCCTTTGACTTCTAGCAAATTCAGAAATTATTTCAAAAACTCGTTAAGTTAATTTTATGAACCAATTAGAAAAAGCGACAACAGAATACCAACAGTTTACCCAAGAAATCCAAAGTATTATTATTAGTACGGTAAATAATCAGGGAATGCCTAATGGTAGTTATACTCCCTTTGTAATGGACGAATTCAAAAATATTTATATTTACGTTAGCGGGCTTTCAACACACACGCAAAATCTCAACATTAACCCTAGGGTAAGTGTTTTGTTTATTGAAGATGAAGCCAAAACCTCACAAATATTTGCTCGTCGGAGACTTAGTTATGATTGTAGCGCGAGTTTGATAGAGCGCGAAACTGATGAATGGACAAAAATAGTGGATAAATTCCAAACTCGTTTTGGTGAAATTATTGAAATGTTGCGCGGTTTAGCCGATTTTCGGATTTTTAAGCTAACTCCCCATAAAGGTCGTTTCGTAATTGGATTCGGAGCAGCTTATGATATTAATGGCGACAATCTCGACAAACTCGTGCAAATCGGTAAACAATAAAGGTCAAAGGTCAAAATTATTAACTCCTCACTGCCAACTGTCCACTGTCAACTGTCCACTGTCCACTGTCAACTGTCCACTGTCAACTAACTCCTATGCTTCAATTTCAACCTCCTGGCTTTGGGCATAAAATTATTCAAACATCCCTGGGAACAATGGTTTATTACACTCAAACCGCTGCACCTTGGGATATTAATGAAAATTTACCTCCCTTAATTTTTCTACATAATTTTGGTGGTGGTGCGTCTGCTTATGAATGGTCGAAAGTATACTCTGCTTTTGCTCAAACTCACCGTATTATTGCACCAGATTTAATCGGTTGGGGTGAATCTTCTCATCCGGTACGCAATTATCAAGTTAATGATTATATCACTACCATTAGAGAATTTATTAAACAAACTTGTCAAGAATCTGTAACAGTTATAGCCTCTTCTCTGACTGCTGCTTTGACTATTCGTCTTGCTATTCAACAACCGCAATTATTTAAAACCTTATTTCTATCATGCCCTTCTGGATTTGATGATTTTGGACAAAGTAGCGGACGTAGACTTCCTTTAGAAGTTATAAATACACCACTTTTAGATAGTTTGATTTATAAATTGGGTGCGGAAAATGAGTTTGCCGTCAGGAACTTTTTACAAAGTTTCCTATTTGCAAAACCTGCACGTATATCATCAGAAATTGTACAAGCTTACTTATCTTCTGCCCAGCAACCTGATGCAAAATTTGCTGCTTTATCATTTTTACGCGGTGATTTGTATTTTGATTTGAGTTTATATATTAAACAACTCACTGTACCTACAGCAATACTCTGGGGTGAAAAAGCACAGTTTATTGATATGAACTTAGGAAAACGTTTAGCTGATTTAAATCCCAATACAATTAAAGATTTTTATGCCATACCCGATACAGGGATACTACCACAATTAGAAACACCGGAAATTGTCATTGGCTTATTAAATAAGCATCTAAATTATCATCAAATTTAAAATATTTTTTTATTAAATGTAGGTAAAAATACAGAGATTAAGTATTTACCACAGCTATAGCGGTTTTCACTTGGGTGGAATACAAATATTACCTCACCCCACCCTCCGGGCACCCCTCTCCGTATATTAGGAGAGGGGATGGGGTGAGGTTTTAGTGTATTGGACTCAACCGAAATTTGCTATATAAGTTTCTGAAATCTTATTTGTAATCAACTTTAAATAACTAATAGTTAATAATTGATAATTGTTTATTCATACAGCAAATTTGGGAATACTGAATATAAAAGTAATGTGTTTCCTAAATTAACTTATGCTACCGGCACAATTCAAGTCTTTACAAATCCCCAAGGAAAATATACTCAATTCCTTATTAATGTGTCAATTGGTGATTGACAATTTACCGGAATTGATTTATTGGAAAAATAAAAATTTAGTTTTTGAAGGTTGTAATTTAGCTTTTGCAAAAGCCGTAGGTTTAACTTCTCCGCAGCAGATTATCGGTAAAACAGATAACGAATTAGCTTGGAATAATCAAATATTAGAAACTTTAATAAATCCCCTGGAAAACATTAGCTTTGCAGGGGATGACCATATTATTAATAATAATACCAGTTTTGAACATACCTTGTGTTCGCTAGCTTCAGGCAAACAAGTCTGGTTAGATATCCGTAAACATCCTTTGATTAATCATAGTAATGGCGAAATTGTTGGTATGCTTTGTCGTATTGAAGATATTACAAAGCGTAAATTACAAGAAGCTGAATTAATAGAATCCCAAGAGCGACGTTTGGCTTTGATGCTCCAACAAACACCCTTAGCGGTAATTGAATGGAATCGTAATTTTGAAATTAAAGAGTGGAATCAAGCCGCAGAAAGCATATTTGGATATAGCAAAAGTGAAGTTTTAGGTCGTCATTTTGATTTTTTAGTTGCAGATGATTTTAAAACTCGTTTATCAGAAATATTTAATCAATTTATCGACAAAAAACAAAGGATACTCAGCACCAATGAAAACTTAACTAAAGATGGTAGAAAAATTATTTGTGAATGGTATAACTATCCTTTAATAGCTGCTAATGGTGAAGTAATTGGTATTGCTTCAATGGCATTAGATATTACCGAACGTCAACGTGCCGAAGAAAAATTACAAAAGCAAGAACAATTTCTCCGTACCGTTTACGATGGTGCTGAAAACTCTTTAATTGTTGTCGATGTTTGCGAAGATGGCAATTTTTACTATGTAGAAATTAACTCAACAGCAGAACGAGTTAGCGGTTTAAATAAAAACCAAGTTATTGGGAAAACACCCGAAAAACTATTTGGAGAAGTAGAAGGTACTGCATTCAGTCAAAAATATCAGCGATGTGTAACAACAGGTAAACCGTTATCTTTTGAAGAATGTTTGACTTTTCTGGGTAAAGAAACTTGGTTTTTAAATACCATTAATCCTTTAAAAGATAGTTCTGGAAAAGTATACAGACTCATATGTACGTCTGTAGAAATTACCGAGCGTAGACAAGCAGAAATCGCATTAAAACAGTCTTTAAAAGAATCCGCTGATATCAAGTTTGCTTTAGATCAAGCCGCTATCGTAGTTATAACTAATAATCGAGGAACAATAGAATACGTTAACGATAAATTTTGTGAAATATCTCAATATAGCCGCGAAGAATTAATTGGTAAAAACCATCGGATGATCAATTCTGGTTATCATCCCAAATCCTTCTTTACCCAAATGTGGGGAATTATCAGTAGTGGTAAAGTTTGGCGAGGAGAAATTCAAAACCATGCCAAAGATAAAACTTTTTACTGGATGGATACAACTATTGTGCCAATGTTAGATGCACAAGGTAAACCCGAACATTACATTGCCATTCGTAATGATATAACTGCTCGCAAACAAGCTGAAACCAAAGTACATCAAAAAGCGCAAGATTTAGAAAATGCGCTTCGGGAACTGCAACGTACTCAAACACAGCTAGTGCAAAGCGAAAAAATGTCCGGTTTAGGTCAATTAGTAGCTGGTGTCGCTCATGAAATTAACAACCCCGTAAACTTTATTTATGGAAATCTCAATCATGCGAATAACTACACTCAAGATTTATTACAAATAATCGAACTTTATCGCCAAACTTATCCTCAATCCACATCACAAATAGAGGAATTATCAGAAGAATTAGACTTAGAATTTTTAGTAGAAGATTTACCAAAACTTTTGGCTTCGATGAAAGTAGGAGCGCAAAGAATTCGGGAAATAGTAGCTTCTTTACGTACATTTTCTCGGATGGATGAAGCTGAAATGAAAGTAGTAGATATTCATGAAGGAATCGATAGTACTTTGATGATTTTAGAACATCGGATCAAAGCCAAACACGACCGTCCGAAAATTGAAATTATTAACAATTATGGGAATTTTCCACAAATAGAATGTTATCCTGGTCAATTAAATCAAGTATTTATGAATATTTTAGCCAATGCGATCGATGCATTAGAAGATGAAATACAAAAGAATAATCCTACTATTTATATAACAACAAAATTAGTCGAATCAAAACAAGTAATAATTTCTATATCTGATAACGGCAAAGGAATTCCTGAAAACATTAAAACAAAACTTTTTGACCCATTTTTTACCACTAAACCTGTAGGTAAAGGTACCGGAATGGGATTATCAATTAGTTATCAAATAATTGTCGAAAAACACAATGGTTCCTTAGATTGTATTTCCACACTCGGAAAAGGAACTGAATTTGTCATTACTATTCCGATAAAACAATCTAAGTAATTATGTCGGAATAGGGAATAGGGCAATACAGTTCAGTTAAGGATATAATTAATTATCGCAAACAAAACAGATCGACTTTTTTGGAGGGGGTTTGGGGGACGCAACCGTCACCCAATCGGGGGTTTGGGGGAGAATCCCCCAAGTCTTGGTTCTCAATAAATTGATTGACGGACAACCTTAACTGAACCGTATTGGGGAATAGGGAATAGGGAATAGGGAATGGGGAACTCTTAACAATTTTCTCGTGTTACCAATAGAAAATCGTAAAAACCCGACTTCTGTGATTACTGTTTAACTTACGGAATCGCTACCACCCGTAACAAACGTTCCATAATACTTTGCGCTCTTCTTCCTCCTACAGGAATCAAACGATGACTCAAAACATGAGGAGCAATAAATTTCACGTCATCAGGAATTGCATAATCCCGTCCGCAAAGATACGCAAAAGCTTGAGTAGCACGGTATAAGGCAACAGTACCCCTCGGACTAATACCGAGAGTAATTTCCTCATCGCACCTCGTCGCCCGTACCAAGTCAAGCATATATTGCTGCAATGAACTTTCCACCTTGATTCCAGCACAAATTCGCTGTAATTCTTCCACTTCTGCTAAGGTGATGCAAGGTTGTAATTCCGTAAATTTACTGCCATACTGCAGTCTTTGTAGTAATTGCAACTCCTCTTGTTCCGTTGGATAACCCAAACTCAACGACAACATAAATCTATCCATTTGGGCTTCCGGTAGAGGAAAAGTACCTTGATATTCAACCGGGTTTTGAGTAGCGATCACAAAAAACGGTGCAGGAACCTTACGAGAAACACCATCAACTGTTACTTGACCTTCTTCCATCACTTCTAATAAAGCCGATTGAGTCCGGGGTGTAGCGCGGTTGATTTCGTCTGCTAACATCACGTTCGCAAAAATGCAACCTTCGAGAAAAGTAAATTCACCAGTTTTGGGGTTCCAAATGTTTGTACCCGTAATATCAGTCGGTAGTAAGTCAGGTGTGCATTGTAGCCTTTGAAACTTACCATCAATAGAACGAGCCAAAGATTTCGCCAGCAGAGTCTTACCCACTCCGGGAACGTCTTCAAGCAAAGCGTGTCCCCCACCCAATAAAGCAACCAACACCAAGCGGATAGCTTCAGATTTACCAACAATGGTACGAGCTAGATTTTGTGTCAGAGCGTCAATTTTATCTCTCATGCACCATGTAGAATTTTGGATTTTAAATTTTGCGGAAAGTTTGGGGTGTAGATTCTCTTCCCCCAAAGCTTTCCAAGACGGATTTTGGATTGGGAGAACAGGAGTTAGTACCACCGGAGTTATGAGTTGACAGTTAATGTATTCCCATCTCCCAATCTTCATTTATTGTTCCCAGAGTTGGAGTAAACTAACATTTGGTAGTGAAAAATTTTCTGGCAATATTGCAGTCAAGTTGAATTTGAGTTTTGAGTGCTTCTAAAGTGCTAAATTTTTGTTCTGGTCTGAGAAATTTTTCTAATTGTATTTGCAGTTTTTGATCGTATAAATCTCCTGACCAATCTAAAAGATGTACTTCTACCGTGATATTAGTACCATTGACGGTAGGGCGATCGCCAATATTCATCACTGCCCAATGGTTTTTCAAGGTTATACCATTTGTGGCGATCGCACTGCTAACCCGGACAGCGTAAACTCCTTTTCGGGGTAAAAACTTATCTTGTGGTAATTGCAAGTTGGCTGTGGGGAAACCGATAGTTCTACCAAGCTGCTGTCCTTTAACTACTGTACCGATAAGAGTATAAGCTCTTCCGAGCAGTCGGTTGGCTCTTTCAATGTCACCAGCTTCGAGAATTTGAAGAATAAGTGAAGTGCTAATGCGAGTTTCATCTTCTATAAGAGGTGAATCATCTGGGTGAGTTTCCAAAGGAACAATGGTAACAGGAATACCATAGTTGGCAGCGAGTATCTGTAAATCTATTGCGGTACCGCTACGTTGGGAACCAAAACAAAAATCTTGTCCGACGCTGATTCTAGAGGCTTGCAATTTTTCCACGATAATTTGCTCTACGAACTGTTCGGGAGTTAAAGCGGTTAATTCTTTGTTGAAGGGGATTAATACAAGTTGTTCTACCCCAAGCAGTTCTAACTGTTGGACTTTCTCATCCAAAGGAGTCAACAATCTTCTGGGTTTTCCCGTAAAAAACTCTTGAGGATGGGGAAAAAATGTCACAACTGTTGAATAAATGCGTTCTGCGTCTGCTGGTTTGTGCAAAATTGGCTGGATTACCTTTTGATGACCGCGATGAACGCCATCAAACTTACCAAGAGCAACAGCAGTAGGAGTTTTAATTAATTCGGTTGAACAAGTAACCCACACAGAACACCCATTTTGAGACAGATTTGGCACGTCGATTTTGGGACGAGAGGTTGATCAATAGCGGGAGTAGGAGTTATGAGTTAGGAGTTAGGAATTAGGAGTTAGGAATTGGAATTTCAACCATTACTCATTACCTATTAACCATTACCTATTACCCATTACCTATTACCTATTCCCAATTGCCATAGTTTAACTAAGGCTCTCGAATACCAATTTAATCCAAATCTATGATTAATTTGAGAAAAAAGCTTTATGTCAAAGACCGACTAATAGGAAAAGTTTTTGATAAAGCAACATTCATCGGAACGTTTAGTACCATTCCTTCTTTTGCCATGACTGCACCGGGAAATTCATTGATGGCTTGTTGTCCAATACCGTCTAAAAACTGATCGTCATGAGCTGGATCGTGATGAAAAATTACTAAAGTTTTGACGTTAGCGGCTTTAGCAACCTTAACGGCTTCTTGCCATGTAGAATGTCCCCAGCCAATTTTAGGCGATTTCGGTGAATAATATTCGTCATTGGTATAAGTTGAATCGTAAATCAAAATATCGGCATTATTAGCAAGCCTTAGAACATTCTCATCCAACTTATCGGGATAATGTTCGGTATCTGTAACATAAGCAGCAGAACCACCTTGCCAATTAACTCGATATCCTACCGCTTCTCCTGGATGGTTTAATGGTGCAGTTTCGACCGCAATATCTTCAATATGAATTGTTTTTCCAGGTTTTACCTCATAAAAATCCAAATTGGACTGCATAATTTGCAAAGGTACAGGAAAGTTCGGGTGCAGCATCTGGTCGTTTAAACGTTGCTCTACAGTAGAACCATCAGGTGCTATTGCACCATAAATATGAAATTTATTGCCTGCAACAAATCCCGGAGTAAAAAACGGAAATCCTTGTACGTGGTCCCAATGAGAGTGAGTGAAGAACAGATAAGCTTCCAAGGGCATTTTAGGCAACAAAGATTGTCCTAAAACGTGAATTCCCGTACCCCCATCGAAAATAAAGCGTTTGTCGCCCACTTGCATCTCGACGCAAGGAGTATTACCTCCATAACGGACGGTTTGTAGCCCCGGACAGGGAATACTGCCACGAACACCCCAAAATTTTACGGTAAATTGATTCTCCATCCTAGACATGGGTATTGTTTGTCAAGATTCAGCGGGCGAACAATAAAAAAATGTTACTCCGCTATAGTTTAACTAATGCTGTTTTAGCCGTTCTTGTGGAAGGATAAATTATAAGTACATATAAATACAGCATAGGTTTTTCAAGAGTTTTTTCGCATCGGGGAAGCGAGTCTCTTTTATACTTAGATTATAAGTAATTTAACTATCTCTCTAAAGATGAACTTTAAAGATGTTTTTACTTTATAACCTATATTTTGCGGTAATGCATTTAACCTCCGAAAAAGCTGCAACTTTCTGAGATTAAATATCTTAATCAAACTTGAATTCCCTACACAGTAAATCATTGAGTCCATTGGGATAAGTAAGATTGTAATGTAAAGGAGTTATACTGATGTAGTTTTCACGGAGAACATGGACATCAATCGGTATATTTTCGGATAAATTAAACGAAACGGGTGGTTCTACATCTTCAAGAACTTCTCCGGTTAACCAATAATAAGTTTTACCACGTGGATCTATTCGTTTATCAAATACGTCTATGTAGCGTCGCACTCCCTGACGGGTGAATTTAACGCCTTGAATTTGCGACGATTCCACTGCCGGAATATTAACATTGAGTAACATCGCTGAAGGTAAGGGTTTTTGGGCAAGTTGTTCTACAAGTATTTTGGCAAAATTCGCCGCACCCTCAAAATCCTTGGAAGTGTAGCTAGTAAGGCTGAATGCAACGCTGGGAATTCCTTCAATCAAACCTTCCATCGCCGCCGAAACAGTACCAGAATAAAGAATTTCTGTTCCTAAATTAGCACCTTGGTTAATCCCAGAAAGAACCAATTCCGGAGGTGAATCTAATAAAGCCCACAGCGCTAATTTTACACAGTCCGAGGGAGTACCATCACAAGCCCAAGCCTTGATATTAGGATGAAACACTGATTCGACAACCTCAGCCCGAATTGGTTGATGTAAAGTCAATCCATGTCCCGTTGCTGAACGTTCTCTATCCGGGCAAACTACACTCACATCATGACCAGCTTCTGCCATCGTATTTGCTAAAGCACGTATACCCTCATGGTTAACACCATCATCGTTAGAAATTAATAATTTCATGATTATTTACTATTTACGAAGTTTTAATTGTCATTAGTCAATTTAGCAGTTGACAGTGGACAGTTGACAGTTGACAGTTGACAGTTGACAGTGGACAGTTGACAGTTGACAGTGGACAGTTGACAGTTGACAGTTGACAGTTGACAGT
>JACYMD010000051.1 GCA_015272215.1 Rivularia sp. T60_A2020_040
TAACTCCTAACTCCGGTACAGACGTAGCAATACGCCCCGTCTCTACAACTCCTAATTCCTAACTCCTAACTCCTAACTCCTAACTCCATGTCCTAACTCCTAGAGTAATGCTAAAATCTTGGATGGTAATCGGAGCCATAACCTTAATAGTGGCTCTTGGAAGTAGTATAATTAGACCCAAAGATATCAAATGGTTTAAACGATTACAGCGACCAAGTTGGTTGACATTTGAAAAGTTAATTCCAATCATTTGGACAATAATTTTTATTTGCGGTGCTTGGTCTGCCTATATAATTTGGGAACGAGAACCTGGTAGTTCCCAAACTTGGTTTTTAATGGGTTTATATTTGCTTTTAGAAATTGTTGTAGTTGCTTTTACTCCGGTTTCACTTTGGTTACAAAATATGAAAGCAGGAGCAATTGTTGGAGGAGTAGGATTTGTGATTGGAATCATCCTGACTTTGTTCGTTTTACAAGTTTCAGGTTGGGCGGCATTATTATTAGTACCTTATTTAATTTGGAGTCCCATTGGTACTTATACTGCTTGGAAAATATATCAATTGAATTCTTAATAACTAATCACTAACCCCGCATTTCTCACAAATTCCGAAATTCAACTATCAACCATCAACCATCAACCATCAACTATCAACCATCAACTGTCAACTAACCACCATCAAATGATAATTGCACAAGTACCTTCAGCATCAGATACAAAAGCAGAAATAACATCAGCTTGGGATAGAATTCAATTATTAATAGATAATTCTATCGCTCGATTACCAAGTATTATCTTGGCAATTATTGTTTTTACCATCTTTTTTTTCATTGCTAGAACTGTTAAACAAGGAATAAAACGAGTAACACGCCATCGTCGTAATGCTCGCAGTTTAGGAATGGTTTTGGGACGCTTGGCACAAGGTACGATAATTTTAGTTGGTTCATTTGTTGCCTTAACAATTATTATTCCTTCGTTTCAAGTCGGGGATTTAGTACAATTGTTGGGAATTAGTGGGGTTGCAGTTGGTTTTGCTTTCCGCGATATTTTACAAAACTTTTTAGCTGGAATTTTAATTTTACTTACCGAACCATTTGAAATCAACGATCAAATAGTATTTAAAAGTTTTGAAGGAACTGTAGAAAATATTGAAACACGAGCGACTACAATTAGAACTTATGATGGTCGCCGAATTGTGATTCCCAATGCCGAATTATTTACTAATTCTGTCACCGTAAATACCGCTTTTGAAAATCGACGCATTGAATATGATTTCGGTATCGGTTACGGAGATGATATTGACTTTGCCAAACAGTTAATTCTCGAAGCAATAAATGAAACCGCAGGAGTGCTTCAAGATCCAGCAGCGGATGTACTGGTAGTAGATTTAGCAGACTTTACCGTGAATATTCGCGCTCGCTGGTGGATTAGTCCACCTCGTCGTGCCGATACATTAGATTTTCGCGATCAAGTACTCAGTGCAGTCAAAAATAAATTGACAGCTAACGGTGTTGATTTGCCGTTCCCAACTCAACAAATTCTCTTCCACGATCAAACAGAAGAGACAGACGGTAACAGAAATCGTCAGCGTGAGGGATGGCCGTCTGGTTTCGGGAAAGTACCTCCAAGCCGCAGTATTGGGGGTTCCTTAAACCGTTTTATTCAAACTCAAATTCCCAAAGAAGATAAAGATGGTAACAACAAAACTTCGATTATTGATCAGTAACAACCAATGAAAAACATCTGGTTAGGTAAACTGTGGGATTTGATTAATTCAAGCTATTGGGTTGTACCCGCACTGATGATGGCTGGAAGCATTGCCCTAGCCTTTGGTTTACTCAGTTTAGATCGATTAGGTTATTACGGTCCACTCCAAGAGTGGGGCTGGATTTATGCTGGTGGCTCGGATGGTGCCCGTGCCGTACTTTCTGCGGTTGCAGGTTCAATGATTAGCGTTACTGCAACTGCTTTTTCGATTACTATTGTGGCACTTCAGCTTGCTTCTTCCAACTTTGGTCCGCGACTCCTCCGTAATTTCATGCAGGACGTAGGTAATAAAATAGTGCTTGGTACATTTATAAGTACTTTTATTTATTCCCTATTAGTATTACGAGAAGTTCATGCAAGCAGCGATGAAAGAGATAAATTAGTACCTTATCTTTCCGTCACTGTAGGAATTTTGTTGGCTGTGATTAGTACAGCAGTATTAATTTATTTTATTCATCATGCATCCACGATAATTCAAGTTTCCCATGTAATTGCCGAAGTTAGTAAAGATTTAGATAATGCAATAGAAAGATTATTTCCTCGTAAAATTGGATATAACGAACCGGAAGACAAAGATTCGTTGAAAAAAATACCCGTCGATTTTGATACTGAAGCTTTTCCCATTAGGTCTTCACATAAAGGTTATGTCCAAGCAATTGATAACGAAAAGTTAATGGATATAGCTTGTAAACATAACTTGATGGTAAAAGTATTAATTCGACCAGGAAAGTTTGTGATTAAAGGAAGCTGTATCATCAAAATACTTTCGATGGATAGCGATAATTATAATACGCCTGATTTTAGTAAGATTCAACAACAAATTAACAAAGCATTTATCTTCGGTAGAGAGCGTACTGAACAACAAGATATAGAATTCCCCATCGCTCAATTAGTTGAGATAGCTTTACGGGCTTTATCTCCGAGTCTCAACGATCCCTTCACTGCAATCCGCTGTATAGATCAACTCAGTGCTGCACTTTCCCGTTTGGTTCAAAAAGATTTTCCCTCACCTTATCGTTACGATGAATTGAAAAATCTCCGCATCATTGCTTACCCAGTAAGCTTTGCAGGATTAATTGATACTGCTTTTAATCAAATTCGTCAAAATCTTTCTAGCGATGCATCTGTGAATATTCATTTATTAGAATCTATCGCGGTGATTGCTAATTATACAGAAAAATCTTCAGATAAAACAGCTTTGCGTCGTCATGCAGATTTGGTATTACAAGCTAGTCATCAAGGATTATCTTTTGACGAAGATAAAAAAGATGTTGAACAACGTTATCAAGTTGTATTGAAAACATTAGCTGGTTAAAAACAAGTTTGTGTTATATGTAGCAGTTTTCAGTTGAGTCCAATACACTCCCAACCTCACCCCTCTGCTTCCACCCCTCTCCTTAGCAAGGAGAGGGGAAGGGGGTGAGGTTCATCTGTATTCTATCCAACCAAAAACCGCTATATTACTTACGGAATATATCTAAAGTTAGTTGTTGAATAATATTTTTTACAATTATAATTACATTTTAGATAATATGTATGACATCATATCCGGTTAAACACTTGTAATAAAGTTGATTCGTGAACACTCAACAATTACCAATTACCAATTACCAATTACCAATTACCAATTACCAATTACCAATTA
>JACYMD010000076.1 GCA_015272215.1 Rivularia sp. T60_A2020_040
TAGATGCTTATTAAATTGGCACTTTAATTGTTAGTTTAGCATAATAAGTACTGAAAAACCTTAAGGTTTTACCATCTTTACTAATATCAAGAGAAGCAACTCCGTCAGAATGACCTGCAAATGTACGAATTAATTTTCCCGTGCTAATATTCCAAAATTTAATAGTATCATTACTAGCGCTGATAATATTTTGCCCATCAGAACTTATTAAAGCATTATTACCTGCACTATAAAAGGTATTAATTAACTTACCAGTAGAAATATCCCATAATTTGATATGATTGTCCCCGCTAGCAGTGATAAAACTTTTTCCATCGGGGCTAATATCTATAGATTCAATAGAACTAAAATGTCCTGTAAATTGGCATTTACCCCCAGAATTTTTCACTTCTATTTTATCTATATTTTTTGATTTTTGATTTTGTGCAGCTACAGGTAAAATCAATTGAATTAAAGAAAATAGTATAGTCCCAACAATGTTATAAGCAATTTGATATTTGTAGTTCATATTTGATAATTATTGATTTTTTAACGCAGAGTAACACAGAGGTAAACGCAAAGTTTCGCTGAGTTGTTTTTTCGTAATTCAGGGAAATAAGAGAGTGTAATAATTGAGATTTTTGAATTTACTTTATCACACTCCCGTGTCAAAAAATAATCTAAATTAACCAATCAGGTGTAATTACAAAAGTCCAAAAATCAAAACCGTGAGAAGAAGTTCTATTTTGACCAGTTAACACAAAGGTACTTCCTTGATGTCCTCGATAACACTCTAAATTAGCAAGATTTACAGTTGTATTTCCCCAAGCATTAAGTACAATTTGTACCCGCCCATCGCGATTAACTTTTAAAGTTGTTAAATCAGTTTTTCTATCTTTACGTCCAGGAAAAACATCTTGGAATTTTCCTTGAATTACACTTGCTGTTGTATTGGGTTTTGAAATTAGAAAACCTTCTTTTCCACTAGAAGCAGTTGTTGAAACACCATCTCGTACAGCATAGTTTTCTCTCATAGCAAAAGAAGAAAATCCACCTTTACCACGAGCAGTAATTCTTGTTCCTTTAACATTAAACCAATTTCCTGCTCCTAATGTATCACCAGAAAATCCTTCAAACATACCTTGAATATATCTCGAACAACTTGTTGTCGATTGAGCGACAGCAGAAGGTGCCGGAATAGCAGTTGCTGCTGTTAAAAGTAATCCGAGAGCGATATTTTTGATTGAACGTAACATAATTCAACTCCTAATTATTGTAATAAAACTGGAACTATTATCTATTACGTATAAGAGGGAATAATTATGCAGTTAAAAATCAAAAAATATCTCATAACATCCCAGAGTATCTGGCGGTTTAAACCGCGTCTACACAAGCAAAGTCCACCTGCGTGGACTAGTTAATTTATAACCCGCTGCCACGGCGGGTTTTGTTCGTGTAGCTGCGACTTATACTCGCCCCTTCATATTGAATTAGATTTTCAAAACATCCTCTAAAAGACTTTTAAATTTGCAAAATATTGATTTGGCTTTCCTTCAAGTCGTGTAAAACTCATTAAACCCTGTCTATTTTTTCCTTTTTCATCCTTGAATGTCCAAGTAATCCAAGAATATGAATTACTTTCTCCACTATCAATCTTTTTCCAACCAGCTTTTTCTAATTGTTGACTGTAATGATTTGTCAATTTTTTACTATCAAGTTTGGTTTCGATACTAACAGATGAATCATTCCTACCGTAATCTGTTGTTATTCTAGATACTTCAGTATCTGATGGTGGAGTTAATATTGGAAGTGCAACTTTATCCTCCATATAATTTACAGTTTCACAAGGATTATAACTATTTTCATCTTTTTCGTTGACTGGATTTAAAGACAGACTTACTATTGACGGAGTTTCTTTCCCTTTTTTGATTGTCAAATTAAGATACAATAACTTATTAGTTTGATGACAAAAAGTTGGATAATCACCAAGTTGTGAATTTGTTTCAACAAAGCCACGACTAAAATTACTAATATAAGAATCTTTGGGTTTCTTCCAACCAGTATTTTTCAGTTGATTTTTATAGAAATCAGTGACTTGTTCCACTGTTCCAGAAGCATCTAAAACAACCTTAATCCCTCCTTTTTCACTGACAGTACTTCCTAAAATTTGAGAATTTGGTGGAATTGGTAATTCTACAGGCATTTTTTCTGGTAATTTACCGACAATTACTTTAGTATCATCACCATAAATGCTTAACATTTGTTCGACAAATTTACGTAATCCAGGTTCTTCGTTTGTTGTCTGAGCTATGGAAGGTGTAAGTACAAAAGTTCCAGCTAAAACGATTAGTAATGAAGGTAGAAGATTTAAGTAGCGTGACATGATTTAATTCCTGATTATTGGGATGAAAAAGTAGAACTATCACCTATTACGTTTCTATCTGATAAATTATGCAGTGAAAAATTAAAAAATCTAAGGATTATAACCAAAACTAAAAAACAACCCTTCATCTTGAGCATTTGTACCTTTATCATCAAGTTTAATAAAGGGAACAGCATAATCAAGTCGGATAAAAGTATTTGCTGTTGGTTGTACAATTAATCCCAAACCAGCAGCACTGAGAAATGTTTGATTATTGAGTTTATTGGGATTATCGGAATGATTCCAAACTGCACCCATTTCGAGAAAAGGTGCTAATTGCAAAGATGATGTTTTTTCGGTACCGTTAACAATAGTAATTCTGTCTTCCAAAGAAACCCGAAAACCATTATCCCCGGAACGAGCATTTTGTCGATAACCCCGTAAAGATTGTCCCCCACCCAGATAAAACTGTTGATTACTCAGTAAACTATCTGGTGTGAGTTGTAATTCAGCTTGAGCAATTAATAAATTGTTTTTACTTAACCTTTGTACTCTTTGAATTTGTCCCAACCAACTAAAAAAACGTCCATCTGGTTGAGAGTCCGAATTCACTGTAGCATCAAAAATATCTAAACCGAAATTAAATTGCGATCGCAATCCCCAAGCACCCTGTAAATCTCGTTTAATATAATCTTGTCCAAATTTTACTATTCGAGTCCGACTGTTACCTTGACTATCAGGTCCTTCTCCAAAGGGCGTGGGTGTCCCTCCGAGGAAGGTTTGACCGTTTTGTAAGGTAAATGCTAAAGACAAGGCAAATTCTTCACTGGGAGTCCGAGTTAAGGGTTGACGATAACTAACTTCGTATAATTGACTATCAGAAGTAATATCAAAATCAGCGAATTCAGGAGCAGTAATTTTACTGTCACTGGGAGCATATCTAAATCTCACGGTGCCATTTTTGGGATTAATTGGAACTTGGTAATTCACATCAAAAACATTGGAACCCCCGGTAGTGGAACGGTAATAGGAAGCTGTCAATTCATCACCAATTCCAGTTACATTCCGATAATTAAAACCTCCTCCAAATCTTTCTGAACCAACACTAGGAGAAGAATAATTATCAACACCAAAAAATGGATTAAATTGGGGTGCTTCCTCTACTTTTACTATCAAAATACTTTCACCCAGATTATTACCCGGTTGTAAAGTTGCTTCAATATTACTTAACATCGGGTCAACTCTTAATAACCTGAGTTGATTTTCAATATCGATTTGATTTAATGGTGTTTTCGCACCTAACTTAATGCGACTTCTGATATAAGATGAATTTAAACGTCGATTACCTTCTACCTGAATTTTTTCTAGAGAACCTTCTAAAACTCGAATTTGTACTACACCATTTTTAATTTCTTGGTCAGCTAAAACAGCCCTTGATGTAATGTAACCTTTTTGCAAATAAAGTTGAGTAATCGCATCGGCAACAGTTCTTAATTCAGTTAAAGTTAGGTTGCGATTTTCATTTAATTTAACGATATTCTCAATATCTGAATTAAATAAAGTGTTACCAGTTACCTCAATTTTAGTTACAGGAATAGTAATATTACTATCTTGTTCTGGTATTGTTTCCATTTGTGGAGGAGAAATAGTCGGTTGCTCCGGGGGAAGAGGTTGAGGATTAGGAATAGGTTGCGGAAAACGGTCTAAATTTGGATTGGGTTTATCTTGTGTTTGAGCAATTGTAGGAGAAGAAACTAAGAGTAAAGAACTAACAAGTATTGACTTAGTTATTAGTGTTTTAAAATACATATTTTTACGACCTAAGTTTACAGAATTGCAAATATTAGTGGCTTATTTATACCATTAAGTTTGGGTATTACAGAAGATTTTAGAGTCGTGAAGTATAAATGGCAGTTAGAAACCGCATCTACACAGACAAAACCCACCGTAAGATGGGTTAATAGTGTTTATTACCTTTAACGTTTAAATTGTTATATTTATGCTGTGGGTTTGTGATTGAAGGTTGATTAGTCGTGAAATTTCAAGTAATTTTTAACTTCGATGGGGAATATCAAGGATATGTTGCTGAAGTTCCTGAGCTTCCCGGTTGTGTGAGTCAAGGTAAAACGCTGGATGAAGCGGTTGGGAATGTGATTTCCGTTATTCAAAATATGAAATGATGATTTCACATGGGTGGAGACGTAGCACTGCTACGTCTCTACTGGGGTTTCTTGTTTGATACAAGATGGCAGGGTTAACTATTCAAAATCCGCTGAATTTGTTCGGCTGTAGCACCTTCTAACAGTAACCTTTCGCCATTCTTACCCACAATCAACACCTTGACAATTTTGTTACTAGACTTGTGCTGTTTATATTCGAGATACCACTTACGAATTTGTTCAGCGATTGCCATTGTTCCCCCCACAATCCCCACAATAGTTGCAATGGTTACAAGAGTTCCTTCTCGTTCAGTTTCATCGGGTGTAGTATAGCTACCCGAAATCCCCGAAATCGATAAAAGTTCCTCAGTTGCGGAAACTGCATCCTCACCCTCAATAGCTACTTGAATATCCGACATATCATTTAACAGTGATAGCGCAGCGTGGCGCGGTAGCGTCATACAGTTAGCAGTTAAAATTCTACACCCATTCCCAATTCCCAATTCCCATCTCTTCCTAAAAGTGGTAGCTTTTAAAAAATTTGTGTAAGACTATGAAGTTACCTCACACTATTTATCCGAGAGGTGGAAAAATGGCGATCGCCACGATAAATCCGGCAACAGGGGAAACTCTCCAGACTTTTGAGTCTTTAAGTGATACGGAAGTAAGGAATGCAATCGACAAAGCCCATGCAGCTTTTCAAGATTACCGCAACACCAGTTTTGCTCAACGCTCGGAGTGGATGCTCAAGGCTGCTGATATATTAGAACAAGACAAGGCAGATTTCGCTAAGTTGATGACTTTGGAAATGGGTAAACCTTATCAAAGTGCTTTAGGTGAGGTGGCAAAGTGCGTTACGGTATGTCGTTATTATGCAGAAAAGGCTGCTGAGTTTCTTGCTGATGTCTCAGTAAAAACCGACGCTAGTAATAGTTACGTTAAATACCAACCTTTAGGAATAATATTAGCGGTAATGCCGTGGAATTTTCCGTTTTGGCAGGTGTTCCGCTTTGTCGCTCCAGCATTAATGGCTGGCAATACTGGACTGCTCAAACACGCTTCTAATGTACCTCAGTGCGCTTTAGCTATTGAAAATATTATTCAAAGAGCGGGTTTTCCCCCTGGTGTTTTTCAAAGTTTATTAATCGGTGCGGATAAGGTAGCAAATATCATTGCTGATGACCGAGTAAAAGCTGCCACCTTAACGGGAAGTGAAGCAGCAGGAGCATCTTTAGCAGCAGCAGCAGGTAAACATATCAAAAAAACGGTTTTAGAATTAGGAGGTAGTGACCCATTTATTGTGTTACCGAGTGCTGACTTAGAAACAGCTGCCGTCACCGGCACTAAAGCCAGAATGTTGAATAATGGTCAATCTTGTATAGCAGCCAAACGGTTTATTGTCGCCGAAACGGTTGCAGATAAGTTTGAAAAATTGCTGTTAGAAAAATTCCAAGCCTTGAAAATCGGCGACCCCATGGAGGAAAATACAGATATAGGACCTTTAGCTACCCCCGATATTCTCAAAGAATTAGACCAACAAGTCCAAAATTCTCTTGATAACGGTGCCAAAATATTGTTAGGAGGAAAGCCTTTATCAAATATGAAGGGTAATTATTATCCACCAACAATTCTCACCGATATTCCCCCCGATTCTGCTACCGCCAAAGAAGAATTTTTTGGTCCAGTAGCGATGTTATTTCGGGTTAAGGATATTGATCAAGCGATAACACTTGCTAATGATACACCCTTTGGTTTAGGTGCAAGTGCTTGGACAACCGACACCGTAGAACAACAACGTTTAATCTCCGAAATCGAAGCAGGAGCCGTATTTATCAACGGTTTAGTTAAATCCGACCCCCGATTACCCTTCGGTGGAACCAAACTTTCCGGTTATGGCAGAGAATTAAGCATTCAAGGCATACACGAGTTTATCAATGTTAAAACTGTGTGGGTGAAATAATTTTGGATTTTGAATTTTGGATTTTGGATTGAAAAATCAGCCTGTGGCTTGTTATTCAGGGATAATCTAAAATTCTCCAATCTGAGAACTATTATTTAAAATCCAAAACCTAAAATCCAAAATCCAAAATCTAAAATCTAAAATCTAAAATGGGGAATCATCATGGATACAGCAGAACTACTAGTCAAGTGCTTGGAAAATGAAGGGGTGCAATATGTATTTGGACTCCCCGGTGAAGAAAATTTACACGTATTGGAGGCTTTAAAAAAATCTTCGATTAAGTTTATTACTACCCGTCACGAACAAGGTGCGGCTTTTATGGCTGATGTCTACGGACGTTTGACCGGGAAAGCTGGGGTGTGTCTTTCTACACTTGGTCCCGGTGCCACGAATTTAATGACCGGGGTAGCAGATGCAAACTTGGATGGTGCGCCGTTAGTAGCAATTACCGGACAGGTGGGAACCGATAGAATGCACATCGAATCCCATCAATACTTAGATTTAGTAGCAATGTTTGCTCCTGTAACTAAGTGGAATAAACAGATAGTTCGTCCAAGTATTACACCGGAAATTGTCCGCAAAGCCTTTAAACGAGCGCAAAGAGAAAAACCAGGTGCAGTACATATTGACTTACCCGAAAATATCGCCGCAATGTCAGTAGAAGGTAAGCCTTTAGGTAAAGATAATGAAGAAAAAACATTTGCTTCTTTTGCGAGTATTAGAGCTGCGGCTGCGGCAATTTCTCAAGCTACAAATCCGATAATTTTAGTTGGTAATGGAGCAATTCGTGCCAAAGCAAGTGATGCAGTAACTCAATTTGCTACCGACTTAAATATTCCGGTTGCGAATACTTTTATGGGTAAAGGAATAATTCCTTATACTCATCCTTTAGCTTTATGGACAGTAGGATTGCAGCAACGAGATTTTAGTATTTGTGGTTTTGATCATACTGATCTAGTAATTGCCATTGGTTACGATTTGATTGAATTTTCACCTAAGAAATGGAATCCCGATGGTAATATTCCGATTATTCATATTAGTTCAAAGTTAGCAGAAATTGATAGTAGTTATATTCCTCAAGTGGAAGTAGTAGGTGATATAACTGATTCCTTAAATGAAATTTTAAAGGTAGCAAATCGAGACGATAAAGCCCAACCTTATGCAATTAAACTCAGAGAAAATATTCGAGCAGATTACGAATATTACGCGAAAGACGAAGGTTTCCCCATTAAACCCCAAAAGTTAATTTACGACTTACGGCAAGTTATGGGGCCAGAAGATATTGTCATATCTGATGTCGGCGCACATAAAATGTGGATTGCCCGTCATTACCACTGTCATAGTCCCAATACCTGTATTATTTCTAATGGGTTCGCAGCCATGGGAATTGCCATCCCTGGTGCTTTAGCGGCTAAATTAGTTCATCCCAACCGTAAAGTTGTCGCTGTCAGCGGTGATGGTGGCTTTATGATGAACTGTCAGGAATTAGAAACAGCTTTGCGAGTTGGTACCCCATTTGTAACGCTGGTTTTTAATGACGGTGGTTATGGTTTAATCGAATGGAAACAGGAAAATCAATTTGGTGAAGGTAAAGCATCTTTTATCAAATTTGGCAACCCCGACTTTGTTAAATTTGCCGAAAGCATGGGATTGAAAGGTTATCGAGTCGAATCAGCTACCGATTTTGTGCCTATTCTTAAAGAAGCCTTAGCGCAAGATGTTCCCACAGTAATTGATTGTCCCGTGGATTATCGAGAAAATATGCGCTTTACCAAAAAAGCCGGGGATTTGAATTGTGCCGTTTAATTAACGCGAAAAAATGTAGAGACGGGGCGTATTGCTACGTCTTGATGACTAATAGCGATAGCAACCGAAAATCATTAGATATCAAAATTGTCATGATTAATCATATGGATGAAGACGTTATGTATAACGTCTCTACATAAATTTCGCGTTTAATACAATTAGGTTGACAAATATAATTTGATAGATTTCTCCGGCTTTGTATTTATTCACTCTTGAAAAATCCTTCCATCAATAGTTTTCTAATAAAAAAGTCAAAAAAGGGTTTTTATCTCTTATGGATGAAAAGCGTCTGCAAGTTTATTTTGATATCATAAATCAGCTACTTACAAATGTGAGTAGCGAAGAAGAAGCAACAACTTTGAATGCTGAGCCCGAATATGTTGATGCTGGTTTAGTAGAAACAATGATAGAAGTCGCTAACGGCTTTTCTCAGCAAGGAAATGAAGATATTGCTAAATTTTTGGTCAGTGCTGCAACTCAGTTAGCTGATGTTTTGGAATTATCTTTAACAGATTTTACTGCCGAAAATCAAAATGATTTATTAATACAAGCATTATTAGTTACCAAAGAAACTGAAGGTAGTCCCGAAGTAGTCTACCCTTTACTACACAAAAATATCGAACTACTTGATGATAAATTTGCTGAAGTCTTGCAAAATTGGGTAATAGATGCAATTTCTGAATCAAATACCGAACAAGCAGAAGATATTGCTGCAACTATTGGTATTTTCAGCAGCTTGATTCAAGAATTCCCCTTGGGTAAACGGGTTCATAATTTAGAAATTGCGATCGCAGGTTATGAAGCCATAAATTCCCTATTCACTTATGACAAATACCCCGAACAATGGGCTGCAACTCAATATAATTTGGGTAATTCTTACGGGGATAGAATTAACGGACAAAAAGCCGAAAATATCGAAAAGGCAATTCATTGCTATCAATCTGCACTAAAAGTCCACACCCGCGAAACATATCCCTATGAATGGGCAACGATTCACAATAATTTAGGTAATGTTTATAGTAACAGAGTTAAGGAAAATAAAATGCAAAACCTCAACAAAGCCAGTGAACATTATGAAAATGCATTGCTAATTCATACCCAACAAGCTTATCCTCAAGAATGGGAAATGGCTCAAAAAAATCTCGCAGCAGTAAATCAACAAAAAGCAGAGAGAATAGAGAGTAGGGAGTAGGAATTAGAATTCAGGTTTTATTGATTCCCTGCTCCCTTTATTACAAATATTTCACCGCACATAATATAGAACTCAATATTGAAAATTGAAAATTGAAAATTTGCAGCACACTTAACTATTCCCTATCCCCTAAAAATCTATCATTAAATCATGAAACAAGTATTATTTCTGTGTACAGGTAATTATTACCGCAGTCGTTTTGCAGAGAATTTATTCAATCATTTAGCTGCCCAAAAAGGTTTAGATTGGCAAGCCGATTCCCGTGGTTTAGCACTCGAACGTGGTACTAATAATATTGGTGCAATGTCCCACTATGCAGTTGCAGCTCTCAAAGAACGTGGAATTATTATATTACCAGAAGAACGCTTTCCTAAATCCGCAATGGTAGAAGATTTCCAAAAGTTTGATTTAATCATCGCTGTTGATGAATCAGAACATCGTCCTTTAATGCAAGAACGTTTTCTTCAGTGGATGGATAATATTGAATATTGGTTAATCCATGATATTGGTGAAACTTCTCCACAAGAAGCTCTTGGAGAATTAGAACAAAAGGTACTAAAATTAATTGAAAAGCTAACTAATAATTGACCAATGTCAACTGATGTTCAAAAAAATCAAAAGTTTTTTATTTCTAGGTGTTGGCTATATGCTTTCACCTTTATCTTGGTGGAATGACTTATTTTTTAATTTACCAATTGCTTATTTTTTCGGCTATCTTGCTAGTTGGATTTCTCCGAATTTATTCTTACCTTTTACAATTATCGGATACTGGATATCAAATATTTTAGGTATCCTGATGATGCAAATCGGTGCTGTAGATATGCTCTTTGAGCAAAAATCCAAGAATCTTAAAAAAGATTTACTTGTTGGATTACTCTCTTCAACTATCTACACTTTACTGATTATAGGATTAATCTATTTTCATATCCTTGAACTCCCTTCTTTTTTAAATGAAATAACGCCGAATTTATGATATGGCAGGAAACTACCCTATTATTAAGCAAATCTAAAATTAAGAGTAATATTACTTAAATACTTAAGTACTTAAATAAATAACTAATTAACTATAATCGAAACAATATAAATTTAGTTAAATAATGATGACAAAGAATATTTCCATACAATATAATTAGTATAATTGCTGACATATAATATGTATTTGGTTCCCATTGATGGCGGCTTTTGATTTTTTAAAGTCAGGTTAATAACCTTGCTTAAATTATCGATCGCACATAGAGTTATACATTGCTTAATTTAACGTGAATTCGATGACAACTATTAGTTGTCGAGTTTTTTAGTGTAAGTATCTGTAACATCCTTACAACTCTTATTAAAACCCGACTTCTAGATTCAATTGTCGTAGTACTTTGCACATCCTTGCGGGGTACTCAGGTTAATGTATAACTTATAACGCAGCCTATCAATGGGAATTCAAATAATAGCTAAAATACTGCGATCGCAATATTTTGCTGAGTATATAGTTACACAAAAGTCTAAGTCGTAATAATGTATATGAAAAGGAAAATTCTTAGTACAACAATTGTAATATCTACAGTTTTATCAAGTAACTTTTCAGGTTTAGCCAGTGCATTGAAGCGGGTTGTGGGGATTGAATATCAAGCTATCAAACCACAAAATTCTATTGATGCAATGTTGAATCCCGAACAAGGTGGTATTAGACCAATGCCACCACCACCACCTTGGATTCCTCCAGTAGAAGAAGGGATGATAAATAAAATGCCACCAGCTAGACCTAAAGCTGGTTATGTGGATTATACACCAATAAGACATTTACCACCATCGGCACCTTGGATTACTCCCACCATTGAAAATGATAGTCAATTACCGAGAGAACAATCTTTGCTCATTCGGTAATGGGTAATTGGTAATGGGTAATGGGTAATTGTTGACTATTCCCGAATCAACTTGATTATAAGTGTTTAACCGGACATGATATTCTTTGTAATTTGTAAGATATTCAATTAATTTTTTGAACAGATAGAAAAATCGGATAAAATCAGTATCATAATACTAATTCTATCCGTTAATAGATTAAGAAAATAGCTTTACTTGTTAATTCTTATTTTTTGATGATTAGTAATTTAATCAACTGAAATTAAAGCTTGCGAAAAGCTTCTGTAGATGTATAATTTTGGCGATTGCTATTGTCTTTAAATTGAGTAAAGCTTTGTAAGTTTAATCTGTTGGTAGCTCCGAGATTAATAGTTAATAAAGTGTTAGCAAAACTCTTATTGTAATTAGTAGTAGCAGCGCGATGATTTGCATCTTGGACACTAGTACCGTAAGTAGTTAATGAAGCTGTACCCCAATCACAATCACGGGGGCTACAACTACCAAATACTCTAATATTCAATTTATTTCCGCTAGCTTTAGTTACAACTAATTTGGTAATTCCGCGAGTATTAGAATTTGTATTTTGCCAAGTACCAACGAAATCAGCAGGTGCAGCCAAAGAAGGATTGATAGAAGCCAAACTTAATACTGTACCAAAAGTAGCAACAGCCAAGGAACGTTTTAACATATTTAAACTCCTGAAAAAGATTGTTTAGTTTTTGTATATTGGGTTTGAATTCCCGCTTGATATTTAATACGTTTAAAGTTGAAATTTTATGCGGAATTTGGAAAAGTTTTTTTTATAAAATCAAAAGTCGGGTTTCTAAAAAGAAACCCGACTTCTCTGTGTAATTTGAGATGTAGCCTATTATTATCTCTTATCAATTAATTACGCCATTTTTCGCTCCAAGCACCCGTAACATTAAACCCACCAGCAACGGGAGTTAACTTAATCGAACCGTAAGCAAATGTATTACAAATAGGTCCAAAATTTGCTTTGCAGATATCACTAGCACCATAACCTGTATTACCACGAGTACCGAGATGAGAATAAGTATTTCCTTCCCAATTACCGTTACCAAACCAAGTAGTATCGCTACTTCCTACACGCAGTACACAACGTAAACCAGAACCATTACGGCTTTCTGTGAGGTCAGAAACTTGATATTCGTCAAAGTAATTTCCACAAGTTTTTGGTCTAGATAAAGGCTTATAGGAAGTCGATTGTACAGGTATCCATTCTTCATTCCATGCACCCGTTACACGAATTCTCGAACCAGGTAACAACTGTATGTTAAGATTACGGTCAAAGCTACCGTTGAAATACTCTCCATTACCATGCATATCAGAAGCAGAGCCAATTAGGCTATTACCTTGATAAAATGCGTGTCCTACGTGTCGATAGGTACTACCACTCCAATTTCCTTCACCATACCAAGCGATTTTAGGAAGACGGTTTGTTCTAGTACCCTGAGCAAATTTTACGCAACGAATACCTTGACCTTGTGCATTACTCAAAGACTTAACAACATAAGTTTTTGTATGAGGGTCACAGGTAAATTTTGATGCAGGATTAATTTTAATATTAGGTGTGGGAAGAGAAAATTGAGCGAGAGCGGCTGATGCTGTCGAAAGGATTACCATACCACCGAAAACTGTTGTTTTAATTACTTTACCGAACATTTGGAGACCTCACGAATAAGTTTAATTCTCTGTATTATCTAGATACGTCTGGTTCCAAATATTTATGCAAATATTTATCAAATTATTTTTAATTTTCTACGAAATTATTCGGTTGTTAGAAAAGACTAATTATGTATGTAAAGATAATTATGACTACTTTCATACTCGCTATGATGGTTAAAAAATTTGTAGTGCGCCAACGCACTATCCCGCCCTTAATCACGAATGTGAAGGTAACTTAATATTTTTCGCAAATAAACTTTGTAACCGATGCAATTTAGAACCTACTTGGTATAGTAAATCACCTTTACCTAAAAGATAAGCAGCAGCGTTTTCTTTACCACCCAAAACAATTTTAGAATCGGCTTCGCTAGCGGTACGTAAAGCAACTCTTCCAGGTAAATTCGAGCGGATTAGCGGTGTAACTACTGAAGCATCGGGACGTTGAGTAGCAATAATTAAGTGAATTCCCGCAGCCCGTGCTTTTGCACCCAAACGTTTTATACTTTGTTCTAAGGCTGTACGAGATTCCTTTTCAGCCATAAAATCGGCATATTCATCAAAAATACAAACGATGCGGGGTAAAGGCTCCTGGGAGCGTTGATTATAACTACCTAAATCGTTACATCCAGCAGTTTCAAAACGTTGATAGCGCAATTCCATCTCGTTAACCAAATCTTCCATCAGCGCGATGGCAGTATCGCTATCTTTAACGATAGGTGAATACAACCACGGCATTTTCTCGAATTCGGGAAAGGTGACTCGTTTAGGATCAACCAAAGCGATTTGCAGATATTGCGGAGAATAGCGAACTAGTAGACTGAGAAGTTGCGATCGCAAAAATTCGCTTTTACCGCTTCCAGTGGTACCACCATTATCTCTACCACAACGTCTACAACATAAGATACGCAATTATTTGACGTTGTGTATCCTTTCTACAACGTTATTCATTAATCAAAGTCTTTTATACATTTTTCAACAATCGCTCTAGCTGAGTAGTAGTTTCCTGGAAGTCCGTCAATGTTCTTAGCACACCAGTCCACCGATCTACCTTCGTCTAAAGCACCTTTAATTACTTGCCACAGCGCTATATCCTCTCCTTCACCAATTTGGTTTTCTGGCTCAAACTCTTGATTTACAGTGGTTTCAGAATGATTTTGAGAAGGTGCGTGTAACTGACGTTCTAACTGTTCTAGAACTTTGTTGTTACTAGAATCAAAACTATCAGAAACTTGATTAAAACTTGGCTTCCAATTAGCAAGATTAGGAACCCTTGCTGGCACATTATCTACCATACAACACCTAAAACCTTGTGATTCTAATTCCTTTAACATTGCTGAGTAATATTGAAACTCTTCGCTGCCTTTACGATATTTATTCCTTAAATATTTACAATGGTCTTTTGCAAATTCTCCAAACCTAACTGTAGTAAAACATTCTTCTAAATCAGATTCTCCTTCTAGTCCCCAAGTCGCTACATTCTCTCCTTGAGCTAATGCAATCAATCTAATCTTTGCATCTCTTGCTACTATAATAATGTCTTTCATGACCTCCTTAGCAGAACTTACATTTTTATTTATTAGCTTCCATTCATCACAAGAAAAGTTTATTTGATGTGGTTGTACTCCCTTCTCCATGTCTTCATATCTTTTGTACATTAATTCCTGTGTTTGTTTAAGTTTCGCTTCACATTCTCCATAGTTAAAGGGATAACCGTAAACTTTATGATTAATCCAATCAGTAGGTTTCTTTTTAGGAGTAATTACAAATTGTTCGCCTCCTAACATATCCATAATCCATTCAGTAAATCTTGTTTTACCAACACCAGTTTTACCAATTACGCGGATATGCGGGAACTTATCTGGTTCATTTCTAAGCTGAGTAAACTCAAAGAATGTTAACTGAATTTCAGGTGGTAATACTTCTGCTTCCACTTCTAAAATCTTCTCTTGCCTGTTAATTGAAATAGCAGCATAAGGTAAGTTGTCAATCACAAAAACTATTTTGGATAAAGTTATCTTGGATTGTCGGGTACACCAAAGTAAAAATTCTAGTATCTTTTCTAAGCATACCATCAGGAATTGCAAGAAAGATACTAGAATTTTAATTCCTACCCATCCAAAAAACTTTAGCCATGATTTAAAACTGGGTAAACTAAAATAATTCATGGCTTTTTTTATTCCTTCTAGCGACTGTAGAGTATTCCTTCTTTAAAGCCTTTAAACTGATATTGACAGTTGTTTAATTGGCTTTGTAATTGATTGTTTTGGGTATACATCCATAGAGCAACGGCAAGCGCCGCCACTCCTAAGAAATATGGAGTAGCGTCACTTTTCATCAATGTTGTTTTCTCTCGTGTTCCCAGTAATAATTCATAGCTTCATTTATTGCCTCTCGGTCTTGCTGTGTACGTCCTAAATCAGGTTTAGAGGCATCATCACTTGCTACAACTTCGCTAGCTTTGTGTGCTATCTCTTCAGGAACACCATTTGAGGTAAGTGCTTTAAGAGAAGCTTCGTACAGACTTTGATTGAAAGGTGAAGTCATTTCTTCTCACTCCCCTCTCCAATCAAAGGATTAACAGTGCTAACACAATGGTGTTCAGATTGACTATTTCTTGTTTGTTCTAATGCAGTTTTAGCAGAAGAATGTGGAGTTACCTTTAAGTTGTATTCTTCTGAATCGTCAACTTTTTTGTCCCATTCGAGGACAAAGATATTGTTGCTTTCTGTCATAATTTAATTGCTCCATTAATTAGTCGTTGTGGGGTAAATGTCAGCGTTAGCCCTGAGAAAGTTACGCTGGCATTTAATATTTAAAAATCTGCTTTACCCGCAGTTGTGGAATTAAAACTAGTTACCAACCAAACCTGTAAAGTGTCACGAATAGTTGGTTTTACTTCCAGTGGAGCTTGGGTATCTAAACAAATAGCCCGACCAGAATTAATTTTTACGTGTACTGCCTTACCCGTTTTGGTACGACAGAAGAGTTGACCAGTAGTTAATTGACTCCAAACTATGGGCGAATTACCGACACAGTACTGTGAATCATGCTCTGTAAATCCTTCTGCTAATGGGTCAACAGTCAAATCTTTCCATTGTTTCTTACCTCTTCTGCCTCTTGTCTTACCTGTAACACCGTTAGTTACCGCTTTATCTACGTTCTGTAAATCACTCATACTTACTCCTAAACCTCTTTGTAACAACTGATAACAAGCTGCCTACAATTCATTCATTTTGCTGCAAAGCTAGATGATATAAGGGTTGCAAGCTTTATTTCTCTTACCATTGGGTATCATCACTAATGCTTTTATAGCACAATAGCACAGCAGCAATACAGTTATTTAGCAAATTTCAACAAAAAGCTTTATAGCAATGCGAGAATATGAGCGGAATATTTATAGTAGTGATTAACTGTGACCCAAAAAGAAAATCAAGTATTTATAAGGGGAAGAGTACCCGAATCATTAAGAGCAAGATTTAAAGCAATGTGCGCTTTAAAGGGACGTGACATGGGAGACGTATTAAAAGAATTAGTAGAAAAATGGTTGGAAGATAATGAAAACCCCTCACCAAACCAAGGCAAGGGAAATAAATAAAGTGAATATGCTTTTCAGAAGTAACTCGTCTTCCCGGCAATTCTGCAAGACCGCCTTCGGCTTTTAATAATTTACCCACCTTCGGCGAGTAAATTATTAAACTTGCAGAATTTTAGTTAGCTTAACTCCATTAAATTTTTCGCTTCTATCCAGGACATCTGGCTGTAAGGTAATCCGGATGCACTAGGGCGATTTACTTTAACTAGTAAATCACCTTTTGTATTTCTGGATAATTCAAATGGTGATTCATTGATTATAAAGCCTGAATCAATTGCTTCTAAAAACCACTCTTCAAAATCTTCTGGGAATTTGTATTCGCTTTCTTGTTGCGTAGTTGTTCCCATCTCTTGTAAGGAATCTTCAGGTGCTTTCCATCGATATTTAATTGCCTTAACCAAGAAACCGCCTGGGTTTTTTACTTCATTCTTTTTAATCGCGTATTTAAATGCTGCGATTGATTCTAAAATTACTTCTTCCGGGTTCTCGCGTATCAATCTTCTTAAAGTACTATTGATTTTAATGTTAAGTTCCTTTAGATCAGCTTTTACTGAATCGGGAATAGGAATGGTTGGTCGTTTTACTTGGGTGACTTTATTAGTAGATTTTAGAGTATTACGGGCTAATTTATTCTTTAGTTCAACGTTTTCCTGAGTTAATCTTTCTATTTCTAAACTTAGTTTTTCGTTCTGCTTTTGGAATATATTAACAGTACCTTCATTTTTTGGAGAGTTATGACGACTGCGGTATTCTTCTAATTGCTGTTTCAAATCAGTGTTGTCAACTTTAATTTTTTCAAGTTGTTCTTCTATTCCTTGATACTGATACAACCTGCCCGTCAAACCTTCAATTGCTTTACGCAATCCATCTCTCTCAGCTTCTAATTTCTTAATTCGCTCCTTAAATTGTTTGGTAATTACCACCTTTGACTTGTCAGAAGCAGGTTGTGGACTACTAGTTTTTTTTGTCTGGCTTTGTTGCTTTCTTAAATACTGAATCCGTTCCTTAATTTCTGGGTATTTATAGAGGTAACTGATAGATACACCCGCCTCTCTAGCAATGTTACTAAAACTTAGGCTTTTGTTTTCTTTAATCATTTTGCTAATTGCTTTCTCGGTATTCTCTAGAGCATCCTGTTTTTTCTGCTCTGCTACTGCCTTCAGTTTTTCAACCCGATTCTCCTTACTCATTATTCTTTTCCAAACCTTTAATAATGTCTTCTAAGTTTTTCTTGACTTGCTCATTCATCTCTACCTGACGTTGCCAACCGTTAGCTGTAGCCTTCCGAATGAATTTCTCAGTTTTTTCTAATTCTTCTTTGTGGATACCTAAAAAATCTTTTGTTGTACGAAAGTCACTGCAAGTCAGACAAGCATTAGCATGAGGACATGGACCTTTAACAACTGGACGACCACAATAACCGTTGGGAAGTGCTTGAGCAAGGACACTCTTCTTAAACCACTGCATATCAACAGTTTCTAATTCCGGATGAACTGATTTTACTAACTCACCAGCGATATTAACTACTTTGCCACCATCCCAATACTTTTCTACTTGTTGTTTGAGGGTTCTGTCGTGGATGTGAGCATAGACCATTGTCATAGAAAATGATGCATGTCCTAAATATCGTTTGATTTGTTCTATAGGCACTCCATTGTTAATCATATCTGTTGCTTTCGTATGACGAAACTGGTGGACTTTTTGTATAGGAAAAATTTGTCCTGATGCATCTCGAATATTTTTATCTACGGCTAGCTTATACAAATAACCTCTAAATGTTTCAGGGGCTATTTCTTTTGCTAAAGGACTAAAATAATCAAGTTCTCTAGGTCTTAAATCTTTCTTTCGCGTCTTATTTTGAAACCACGTACATCCCTCCGTTTCACAAAATAATTTAAAGAATAAAGTTCCTAAATTATCCCTTATGTACTGTTGCTGTTCTTGAATAACTGCTGCAATTTCTGGGCGAATAGGAACTGTATGTTCATCTTTTTGTTTAAATCGGTAATAGTCCAGCCACCATGTCCCTTGTGCATCCTGACGGATACAATCAAACTTAAGGTTACAAAGTTCTGATACTCTCATTCCCGACTCTCGAATAACCATAAGCATTCGTGCTATGGGTTTAGGTAAAACATAGAGATTACAGTCAATTTGCTCTAAAACTTCTTTAGGAATATATCGAGGTAAGCGTTTGGGCTTTTGTGGATAATCCTCCTCAAATATTAAAGGTTCTCTTGGAATATTTAAGCAATTGAGCCTTATACAATGTTCCAAAAGCTGACGTAAATTACAGATTTTTCTGTGTCTTCCCGTTGCACTTAACTTACGTTCCATTAAATAGCTAAAATAATCTAGTACAACATTCCGATTAAAATGAATTGGCTCTAACTGTGGATATCGTAATTCAAGAAATTTTGAAAAAACTCGCAATGAAACCATCTTGTCAGCAAGTGTACCCATTGCATCAATTGTTGAACGATATTTGATCCATTTTTTTAATGCATTCTTTAACCAACATTGACTAATATTTGCAAAGTTTATTGTGTAATGTTGATTAGCTGCATTTTGTTTAATACCTAAAACCCGCATATCCCAATAATCCATTTCATACATTTGCTCCGGAGTAATTTTTTCTGGAAGGATATTAGAAGCAGATACAAATTCTGGATTTTCTTTAAAGGTTTTATCACAATTTATGCATTGATATCGTTGTTTCCCATTATGGTCGAAGCCTTCTTTTCTACAATTATCGCTTCCACATTTGGGACACTTCAATTTATAAACAAGTACTCCTAATGGCTTATTTATGTATCTATCTTGAAAGCGACTATCACACCCTTTACAAATGTATATTCTTATTCCTGTTGCTGGATTATGCCCACCTCCGATATAATCATCACTCCCACAGCGAGGACAGGTTAGTCCAGGAATTCTAGGAACTCTTGTTTTATATGTTCTTTTACTTTTAATACATTCTTGTTGGAAATATCTACCACAATTATTACACTCATACTTTTGCTTACCATTAAGACTCACACCAGCTTTCCTGCAAGACTTACTATTACATTCTGGACACTTTAATCCTTCTGGTAATTCAACTTTTGGAGGTAATTTTTCATATTCACCTTGAAAATATCTATAACAATTTTTACAAATATATTTTTGCTTCCCTTTACTACTTAGTCCTCCTTTTCTATAAGAGGAACTTCCACATCCAGGACAATTTAATCTTTTTTCATTGTCATCATCTTGCGGCATTTCATAAGAAAGAATCTCCATTCACTTTTTCTCCTTTATATTTAAGTATTTTTGGTAAGCGGCTTTCAAATCTTCATCCATTAAATGAATGTAAGTGTTAATAGTGGTCTGAACATCTGCATGACCTAATCGCTTTTGTATATGAGCAATATCCCAACCTGCCTTAATTAGCTCTGTAGCGTGAGTGTGCCTAAGTAAATGCGGCGATGTTTTGATTCCAGTTTTCTTACGCAAACGACGAAACAAACTGTCTATAGATGGATACTTTATGGGTGTACCCGGAGTTCCTTCCCAAATGTTCACAAAGACGTAATCAGAATCTACATCCTCTGGGTACTCATCAATTAAGTAGTCCGAATAAAGTCGCATTAAGTCTTTAGAAACATGAATTATTCGCTCTCCTGTTTTAGCTCTTGCTTGGTTGTAATTATCAAACCGAGGTAAAACATGAATTTCATTCTCTCCTGCTGAATGGATATCTTCATGACGTAGACCTAAAACCTCTCCTATTCGCATTCCTGTTTCATAAAGAAGGCATAATAAAAACTTGTCTCTAATACGGTTACAAGCATCTATTAACTGTTTAACCTCCTCGGCAGTTAGGCAACCTGTAAACTTCTTAGGCTCCTTAAGTTTGATTAGTCGGGTCTTTACCGCTTTAGTTTTGGCTATCCCCTGAAGAAAGGGCTTGTAATTACGTTTAGGTTGCAACTCGTAGCGGTAAGCATCAATACCATCAATTTTTCCTATACGTTCGTAAAACTCGTAAAATCCACAAATAGTAGTTAGCGCATGGTTAATAGTCTTTTCTGACCGTTTCGCTTCTTGTGGTTGTAGAGAAACTACCTTTGGTTGTGGACTCCGCAGCCAATGAATAAAATCTGAAAGTTTCTCCAAACCGACTTCTTTCCAGTCAAGATGGGAGTCCTCAAGAAACTCCCAAAAAAGCTTTAAATTTTTGGCATAGCTTTTGATGGTATTGGGGGAGCGTTCAAGGTTTTCTAGATAGCGCAAATATTTCTGAATCGGTTGGATTGGTAAGTAATCCTCATCTACCACCATCCAGACAATGCGATTTGAATCTGGGAGACATCCCTTTTGAACCTTCATTTTCTATGTTGTAGTCGTTATATAAATAGTATAATATAAAATTACACAACAGGAAAAAAAGAATCAATAGTATTTTGTTGTTGTTGTAGAAAATAAAATAAATGGTAGAGATAACCACCAACTAAAAAGTGACAGGTATTCGGATCTGATAAATCCGCTTCTACTAATTCTCCTTCTAAATTCACCCCGATAGCAATTTTTACTGATACAGAATTAGGTAATTTATCTGACTTTATATAATGATCAAAAATAGCAGCTTTTCTATTAGGATTAGGTAAATCGACACTGATATATCCAGCCTGTGGAGCAATTAACGGCGGATTTTCCAATCCCATTTGTACCTGTAAATCTTCGTGTAGCTTCTGAATAGCGTTAACTTTTACACCTAATTGCGGCTTGAGTTTCACCCGAATAAAACTAGGAGCAACAACAGTGCCAATCAAATCTACATTAATCCCAAAGGATTGTAAAGTTGTCACCAACTCTTCAGCAATTGCATCAGCGTTAACAGAATCACTTTCTTTCCTCTCCTCTTCATTTCTTTCCTCTGCGCCCTCCGCGTCTCTGCGGTTTTTTTCCTGGTAATCTTCTTGTGTTTCCGTTTCTACTTCAAGCCCCTCTTCTTCAAGGGGGGTTGGGGGGATCTTTACCCCATCACCAAAATAACTCTGACACTTCTGCTGCTGCGGACAAATTTCGCATAAATAAGGCTGAGTCGTCGGTGGTGGTACCTCCAGAGGTGGCTCGCAACTTAACCATTCCTGCATTTGCTGTAATTTATAGGGAATCAACTCATGTATCGTATCTTTCAACTGTTCCCAATCATAATGATACTCCTTGAACTTCGGTAAAACGCAGTAAACCGCCGAATCTACAGGTACTTGCTGCTTTTGTTGCAGCATATAACTATAAAGAGAAACTTGAGCTAATTGTGCTGATGGATCGACGGGTTGATAGGTTTTAAACTCAATTACACATAGACTTTTACGTTCCCAATTGTATACCAAACAGTCGAATTCTCCCCTAACTTGTTGTCGGGTTCCATTTGGTAAATCAAAATAATGTTCTAATTGACGTTCTTGTGAAATAAAAGTATTGCGAATTAGACTTTCCGCACTGCAATAGCGTCTATTTACGATTAGAATTTCAGCAAAGCGTTGGATTACACCTTGCAAACCATGCCAAACTTGCAGCATTGGTTGAGCTTTACTGCTATCTTTTACAACAATTTTTTCTAAGTAAGCTGAAAACTTAACTGCAAAAAAAAGCTGCTGCATTTCTTGAGCAACCGTTTCTATTTGTAATTGCGATGATTCTGGTTTAAATAATTGCTGAAATTTTGGTTCAACAAGTGCTAACTTAATAAATTCATCTGCTAAATAATGGAAAATTTTACCGATTCCAGTTACAGTATCGCGGGGAATAAATACCGTTTTACCGCCGAATTTATCATTGAGATAAAACAGACGGGGACATTCAAATCCAACTCTCACTTGAGTAACGCTTAAAGATGAACTATCGGTTTTTTTAGTAAATTTATTTGTATTAGCTGCCATATTAAAAATATTATTTTCACCTTCGGAATTAAACTCTAATAAACGATGATGTACGGCAGCTAGATAAACCGTATCCATAGCCGCATAATGTAATTGTTCTTGTGTTAAAGGTCGCTTTCCCCAGTCGCTAGCTCCTCCATCAGCATCTACATTAGTAAAATTGCAAAGTTCTGTTGCTAGAGTTTTGAGCTTTAAATTAGATGTTTCTAAAACTTTTTGAGTGATTTTTCTAGCGATTTTCAGGGTACAGGTAATATTATAAGTTAACTTCCCTCCGAGATATCTTAAATCAAAACTGGCATTATGAAATACCTTTTCGATTTGGGGATTAACCATAATTTGGTCAATAAAATATGTGGCTAAATCAGGTTTATCCAACACATCGAGAATATAAGAAAATTCACCAGTTGCATCTGTAGGGTTAGCCAATACTTGAATTAGAGAGAGTTTAGGATTTGCAGTTCGACAATTAGCGATTTCTGTATCTAGCCATAGTATTTTAGAGGAACAAAATTGATTAATTTGGGTTTTTATTTGTGTTTCATCTGTTAGGTAGTGCATTGAGATAATATATTTATTAAATAATTTATTAAATACTCTTTTTAAGAGTAAATGGCAAATTCAAATAAACGGCGGTTGAAACCGCTTCTACATAGGCAAAGTCCACCTGCGTGGACTAGTTATTTATAACCCGCGTAGGCGGGTTTCGTTTGTGTAGCAGCGGTTTCAACCGCCAAAAAAACATTAAACATTCAAAGAAATCAACTGGTCTTGTAACTTTGCTTTAGTGTTAATAATTTTAAGTTTTCTTTCTTCACATAAAGATTGAATTAATAATTTTACATCAGGTTCACTAACATCAGAAAACTCATTCGTACAATGGGAAATTAAAGTAGGAGTTCCCATAAAACTTTGGGTTTTTACTAAATTAAACAAGTAACTTTTGACAGGTCTCCAATCTCTTCTAGTTTCCTCTTTGTCTTCTTCTTTTTCTTCTTCAGTACTTACTGTCGTAACAATTCCTAAACTCTGTAGCAAAGTACATTTATCTAAAAATTTAGATTTACGAACTAAGGACTGTAGTTCTGGTAAATTAATTGCTTTACCACCAATGACTAACTCATGAGCTAAAGCAGCATTGACCAAACTATGATATGTAGCTAATAGGTGAACCGAAGTTAAATTTGGCTTAATATGAATATTGTCTGTTGCCGTAAAAATCTGCTGATATAGTTGATAACCTTTGAGTTTTCCATTTCCAACATTACTAATTCTAATCAAATATAGTTTATCACAAAGCTGATTTTGAATTGCTTTAAGAGAAGCATTCATAATATTAAAAAAGCTGGTCATATTAGAATCTTCCGTCCAAACTATTCCCACCCGTTCGCGCTTACTCGGATGTTGATAGCTCAAAGAATAACCCGCATATTTACCACTAATAAGCTTTTGTTTAATGCGTTGTACTTGTAGTGCTTCTAAGGCTTCTTTAAGATTACCAATTAAATCAGGTGCCGATAATAAAGTAATTTTAGAGATTTTATCCTGAATTTTCTTATATTCTTTTTGCCATATTAATTCAAATTCCGCTGCAATTGTTCCGATGTCTGTCGTTGCTTTTGTAGTAGTAATAACTAGTGGAGATTTATCTTGCCCTGGAATTTTAACGATAGTTGTAACATTTTTAGCAGTGTCTTTTTGTTGTGGTCTTTCTCTACTATCTATCAGCGATAATTTATATCTTTGATATTCATTCTTTGCTAAAGTTAATGCATTTCTTGGCAGTGTTTTACCACCGAGGAAACTTTCTGTCAAAAATTGCTGAGTTAAGGGAAAAATAGTAGATATTGGCTGTGGATTTGCTTGTTGATGTAACGGTTTTAGCTGATAAGCCCAAAGCGCTTCTACCTGCTCTAAGTTGATTTGTTTTAATTTGATGTCTTTTTTATCAATTCTAGCTTGGTCAGCTTGCTCAATACTGTCTCGATTTCTGTTCCATGTATTAGTAATAACGCTAATAATAACTAAAAAGTTTTTCAAATAGCTATTATGAATAGTTGTATTAACATTAAATAAAGATTGAAAATCCTGAGAACCATCTGATAAACGAGGAATATTATCTAAATTATCAAAACACAAAACAATCGGTTGAGTTTGAGTTGAAATCCTGCCAAAATTCGCCAAAATATTTTTAGCAGCATCTTCTGAATCAATACAGCTTCTAACCTTCAAAGCTTCCATCGACTCTTCACTTAAGTCATCTCCCCGTAACCACTCACAAGCAATAGGATATAATTCTGGGTTAGTTAAATCGTGTAGTACACCAAAAAAAAAGTCGGGATTGAAAAGTCCAGCTGCTTTATAAGTTCTTTTCAGATGTTGAATAAATTTACGGCGATCGCTCTGTAAAAACAACCAACTATTACTATTTTTCGTAAAGGCTGATAAGTTTTTTAGCCACAGCATCAACTGCGACTCTTGCTGTCCTTCCGGAACTTGCATTAAGCTATCAACAGTAGAGCGTAGAACGTGTCTCCAGATATAATCGCTATTAGCCCAAGGACCAATATAAACAAAAAAGGCTTTAGGATTCAGAATACGTTTGAGACGACCTAATAAATAACTTTTACCAGAACCGGAGTCCCCCAAAAGTAATAAACTGCGGCTACGATTATCTTTAATAACTAAATCGAGAAGCTCTTCAACTTCAGTTATTACTTCTTGATGAATTGAATCAACGCTGTTACGTAAATCTTGTTTTTCTTCCCAAAAGTTGCCTGGTTTTAAATTGATGAGACCAAAAGGATTGACCTCACGTTTAATAATATTATCGATAGATGTCATGGTTAAACTATGGTGTGAGTAGCAAATTCAAATAAAAGGATAGTTATTCAATTGAGATAAAGAAAATTGGACCGCCAACATTTTGTTCAATTCCACTCTGAATTTGTTCGGAAGTGTAAGGGCTAGCTTCTTGCAAAGTACTCAACTCAATTTTGTCATCAGCTTGTAAGCGATAAAGTGCTTTATCCAACTCATCCCTTGACAATGGGGGTTGTAATTTTTCCCGCAAGTAGAAAATAGGTAAATAATTTCTAGTACCTAATTCTTTATCCAATTTCTGGATAATTTGTAAAATTTCTTCATCAGAAACATTAGACTTCGTAGGAATACTGACTGGTTCCGATTTATTAGGTAGAGTTTTCCGTAAAAAGCGCAGATAATTATTTAATAAATCTAAACTGAGAGTCGGATTAGCCCCCTTTTTCGGAACAAAATCATCTCGTAAAAACTCAATTCCTCTTTCTGTCAGCCATACTTCAGCTTTCGTCTTTTTAATTTTGATTTCAGTTTCAATCAATCCACGACTGCTCAGATTTTGTAAAATCTCTTCCTTCTGTGCAGCTTTCAACGAAGATTTGATTTTACTCGGTGCGACTTTACCTGAAGCTTTACCGACATTCTCCAGTATCTTAAGTTCTTTATCCTCGATGGGTATCTCCGCCGCATCAAGTTTCAATAAAGCTTGACCGGGAGGTAAAATCTTTACAGTAGCAATCTCGCGAGAATAATCGATAATATCGCGATCGCCTAATGTTTGGCAAATTGTGTTTTTACCTTTAAATGACTTGAAAAGATTGCCACTCAAGCTTGAGCGGTAGTTTTCGCATCCTAACAACTTAAATAAAAACTTTAATTCGTTCGTATCCATAGAGGTAATCTTGCCTGTATATCAGTCAGCACTACCTGACTGAGAAGGGTATAAGTTTGTTTCCTTTTTTATACTAGCGAGATATACTCAATTACGGCAAAATTAACATTCAAAAAAAGTGGACAACTTGCATTCACCTTTTTTAAACACAATATCCCTGAATTCGGATATGAATTTAGATTTTGAGACGTAGCAATACGCCCCGTCTTCTAAGAAACTTCTTGTACAATGGGCTGTTC